>JAJRUQ010000181.1 GCA_024277705.1 Gammaproteobacteria bacterium | reverse complement strand
GTTGATCAGCATAATTCCAGTCTGATGTTGAGCCTTAAGAGAAGTTGTAAGTTTTAAGTTACAAGTTGTAAGTTTAAAAACTTTAAAAACAATGGTCCGCGAAGAACGCAAAAGACGCGAAAAAGAGCAAATAACAAATTAAATTATTTTTTGCGTCTTTTGCGTTCTTCGCGGACTAACGTTTTTTACTGCCTACTGCAAACTGCCAATGTCTCTTCCTGTACGATTTGAGCCATGGCATTCCACCACTGCTGACTTTTTGTTGCTGGCTGACTTTATTTTGTATCGTGTTTTTCAGCGGCTTGCAGGGTGTTACGTAATAACATGGCCACGGTCATCGGGCCGACGCCACCGGGAACCGGGGTTATCCATGCGGCACGTTCTGCGGCGCTAGCAAAATCTACATCCCCGGTGAGTTTGCCGTTTGCCAGGCGGTTAATGCCGACATCAATGACGGTGGCGCCGGGTTTGACCCACTCACCTTTGACAATACCGGGTTTGCCGACAGCGACAATCAGTATATCCGCATCGGCAACATACGATGCCAGGTCATGCGTAAAACGGTGGGTAACAGTGACGGTAGCACCGGCAAGCAGTAATTCCAGATTCATTGGCCGGCCAACAATATTTGACGCGCCAACAACAACTGCATGACGACCCTTGAAGGGTTCGCCGATAGTTTCCAGCATATGAATAACCCCGTGCGGTGTGCAGGGGCGTAATGTGGGCATGCGCTGTACCAGTCGTCCAATATTGTAAGGGTGAAACCCGTCCACATCCTTGTCCGGATGAATGGCTTCAAGTACCAGAGTGTCGTCGATGTGTTCCGGTAAAGGCAGTTGTATCAGGATGCCGTCAATACTGCTGTCGCTGTTGAGTTCGGCAATCAGCTTTAACAGTGTTTGCTGATCCGTGCTTTCATCAAGATCATAGGATTTTGAAATAAGGCCGGCTTCGTCGCAGGCTTCACGTTTTTTCCTGACATAGACCTGTGATGCCGGGTTCAGGCCGACAAGAATGACCGCCAGGCCGGGTGCGCGCAGGCCATTTTTAAGTCGTTTTTCGACATTTAAACGAACCTGGTCGCGTACATCCTGTGCGATAGCTTTGCCATCAATGATTTGTGCTGACATGTGATTATGTTGGTTGGGCAAAAGACTGATTTTCGCACGTTGCAGATAGTTACCACAAGGTGAAAATAGTCCCTTGACCATTGTGTCATCAACGCGTAATATTCCCCGCCTCTTGATTGACGCGAAATACGGCTTATTTCGTTATTGCTTAATTCAGGAGTATCGGGGTATAGCGCCCGGTTAGTTAACATGGGGTAGCGCGCCTGCTTTGGGAGCAATTTTGAACATCAGCGTTTTGTGCTGATGGCCCGAAGGGTGGAGGGCAGGAAGCCCGGAATAATCTCTCTACCGGTCAAAGGATGGTATTGACGATTTGAATGAGATTTAAAGTAAGTTTCATCGCTTAATGAAACAGAAAATTTACGGGGTATAGCGCAGTCTGGTAGCGCGCCTGCTTTGGGAGCAGGATGTCGGGAGTTCGAATCTCTCTACCCCGACCATATTAAAAGAAGGTTACGATGGAATGGTGACCCGAACAGGAAATAGCCGTTAGAGGTTAGTCAGGGAGAGAGAAGCGAACGATAGTGTTCGACAAAATTGCCGGGAGCAATTTTGAACGTGCATAGCACGGCCCGAAGGGCAAAATACAGGAAGTATTTTGTAATCTCTCTACCCCGACCATATTAAAAGAAGGTTACGATGGAATGGTGACCCGAACAGGAAACAGCCGCTAAAGGTTGGTCAGGAATAAAAAGGAGCGATAGATTTCGATATTCTGCGCCTGTAGCTCACTCGGATAGAGCATCGGCCTTCTAAGCCGAGGGTAGCAGGTTCGAATCCTGCCAGGCGTGCCAAATATTGCGCCAGCATATTAAACAGAATTATGGTGGACGTAGCTCAGTTGGTAGAGTCCCGGATTGTGATTCCGGTTGTCGTGGGTTCGAGCCCCATCGTCCACCCCATAATATTAACGCAAAGTTTTTTTACGCTTTGTATGAAAGAGCAGAAGTTCCATGTCTTCCGGGTTTGATATCTTGAAAACCCGTTCATGTTTGATGCCAAAAGTTTGATGATAACGAGTTTTTGCAGACAATAACGGCAATTATTTGTTAATATCAGCACCTTATTGCGAGAGTGGCGGAATTGGTAGACGCGCTGGTTTTAGGTACCAGTGTCTTATGACGTGAGAGTTCGAGTCTCTCCTTTCGCACCATTTTTCTTTAGATTTAAAATACAAATATATTTACAGAGGTAGTTATGCAAGTTTCAGTTGAAGCGGGTGAGGGTTTAGAGCGTAAATTAACGGTTCAGGTACCCGCAGAAACCGTCGAGATGGAAGTTAATAACCGTTTGAATTCCATGAAGAATTCTGTTCGTATGGATGGTTTCCGTCCGGGTAAGATACCGATGAGAGTGATCCGGCAGAAATATGCAGCAGCAGTTCTGCAGGAAGTTGCCAGTGAGCTGATGCAAAGCAGTTTTCGTGATGCGATAACTCAGGAAAGTTTACGCCCTGCCGGTGATCCGGTGATTCAGGCTGATGATCTGAAAATTGGTCAGGAAATAAAGTACACTGCTACTTTTGAAGTTTATCCGGAAGTTGTGCTTGCACCAATTGCTGATCTGGCGATTGAAAAAACTCAGGCCAGTGTTACTGACGATGATATTGATAAAATGATCGACACACTGCGTAAACAAAAAATGGATTGGAGCGAAGTTGAGCGTGCATCAGTTGAAGGCGATCGTGTCAGTATTGATTTTTCGGGTTCTATTGACGGGGAAAAGTTTGACGGTGGCACGGGTAATGACATGCCGGTGGTCCTTGGTGAAGGTCAGATGATTCCGGGCTTTGAGGAAAATCTGAAAGGTAAAAAAGTATCTGATGAAACCACATTCAAGGTTCCTTTTCCCGAAGACTATGCGGCAAAAGAACTGGCCGGTAAAGAAGCCGAGTTTGCGGTTACCGTGAAAAAGGTCGAAGAACCTGTGCTGCCTGAAGTTAATGAAGAATTTGCCAAAACCTTTGGTGTTGCCAGCGGTGATACTGAACAGCTGAAAACTGAAATTGGCGCAAACATGACACGAGAGTTGAATAAACGTTTGCGTACCATGCTAAAAGAAAATGTAATGGCAGCGTTAATCGATGTCAATTCAGTTGATGTTCCTGCTTCAATCGTCAAAGAAGAAGCTGAAACACTTAAGAAACAAACAGAAATTCAGCAGCCGGGCAGTAATATGGCCGTTGAAACCTATATGGATGATGCCAGGCGTCGTGTTCAGTTGGGTATACTTTTAGCTGAAGTTGCAAAGGCGTCAGAGTTAAACATCGATGCTGCTATGATTAAGAGCAGAGTTGAAGAAATGGCGAAAGATTATGATGACCCGGATGAGTTTATCCGTTATTACATGGGTAACCAGGAGCTGCTGACGGGCGTTCAGACAATGGTTATGGAAGATGCGGTTGTCGACTGGATCGCCGGTCAGGCCAAGGTCTCCAGTAAAGACAGTAGTTTTGATGAAGTTATGAATCCGTAATAAAAACAGTTTCAGAGTCTATATACAAATGAAACACATAGTGTTTCTGATAAATCAACATTAACGATGGCGTAACGAATGATAGATACTAAAAATAGTGCATTAGATGCACAGTCATTAAATCTGGTTCCTATGGTTGTCGAGCAAACCTCACGTGGTGAGCGCTCATACGATATATATTCACGCCTGTTAAAAGAAAGGGTTATTTTTATCGTTGGCCCTATTGAAGATCATATGGCAAACCTGGTGGTTGCACAGCTGTTGTTTCTTGAATCTGAAAATCCTGATAAAGATATATCCGTTTATATTAATTCTCCCGGTGGTTCAGTAACGGCAGGTCTGGCAATATACGATACCATGCAGTTTATTAAGTCTGATATCAGCACGCTGTGTATTGGTCAGGCGGCCAGTATGGGGGCGGTATTACTGGCGGCAGGGGCTAAAGGTAAGCGTTTTTCATTACCGCATTCGCGTGTCATGATTCACCAGCCACTGGGTGGTTTTCAGGGGCAGGCAAGTGATATTGAGATTCATGCCAAAGAAATTCTGAAAATTCGCGAGCAGTTAAATCAGCTACTGGCTAACCACACCGGTCAGGACTTTGAGACGATTGATAATGATACGGAACGTGATAATTTTATGAGTGCTGAAGAAGCGACTGAATACGGTTTAATTGACGAAGTGTTGCGTACACGCTAATCATTAGCTGGCCGTTTTATCCGGGGGGAAATCAGCTGTTTTTTGGAAAATGAACAGTTTCCCCTTGAAAAATGTGAATTCAACCTCATATTTGTTCAAAATATCAACTAAAACTTACCGTAAATCCTGCACGAATTTTATCTATACGCTATTGTCCATAGTATGGATTTTTAATAATTACCTGCAAGAATAACTTGAAAGATGGCGCGTGAATTGGCAAGGTAACAGAAAACACGTGTTGAGAGAGATTTATGAGCGACGAAAGAAACACCGGCGGCAACGATTCTGAAAAATTGCTTTACTGTTCCTTCTGCGGAAAAAGCCAGCATGAAGTTAAAAAGTTAATCGCTGGCCCGTCCGTTTATGTTTGTGACGAATGCGTAGAACTGTGTAACGACATCATTCTGGAAGAACTGGAAGACGAAACCAGTTCTGCAATCAAGAAGCTGCCCACGCCCCGTGAAATTAATACAATTCTTGACGATTATGTTATTGGTCAGGCACGGGCCAAGAAAATTCTGGCAGTAGCGGTTTATAACCACTATAAACGTCTTGAAGTAAAGCATAAAAAAGACGGCATTGAATTATCGAAAAGTAATATTTTAATGATAGGTCCTACCGGTTCCGGTAAAACGCTGCTTGCAGAAACATTAGCAAGATTGCTGGATGTACCGTTTACCATTGCTGACGCCACTACCTTGACAGAAGCCGGTTATGTCGGTGAAGACGTTGAAAACATTATTCAGAAATTATTGCAAAAATGTGATTACGATGTCGAAAAAGCGCAAACTGGTATTGTTTATATCGATGAAATCGAAAAGATTTCGCGCAAATCGGATAACCCCTCGATTACCCGGGATGTCTCCGGCGAAGGTGTTCAGCAGGCATTGTTAAAACTAATTGAAGGCACTGTTGCGTCGGT
>JAJRUQ010000180.1 GCA_024277705.1 Gammaproteobacteria bacterium | reverse complement strand
TTCCGAGATCGGCTTTCCACTGGTAGTTCGGCCATCTTATGTATTAGGCGGTCGTGCTATGGAGATTGTTTACAACGAAACCGATCTTAAATTCTACATGCGAAATGCAGTCAGTGTTTCCAATGATGCACCGGTGCTGCTCGACCGCTTCCTTGATGATGCAGTGGAAGTGGATGTTGATGCCATCTGTGATGGCGAGCAGGTGTTTATCGGCAGTATCATGGAGCATATCGAGCAGGCCGGTGTACATTCGGGTGATTCCGCCTGCTCCCTGCCGCCATACTCGCTGTCGGCTGAGGTGCAGGACCGGCTGCGCGAGCAGACCCGTCAGTTAGCCTTAAAGCTGGGCGTTGTCGGTCTAATGAATATTCAGTTTGCTATTCAGTTTGCTGATGGTGAAGAAAATATATATTTGCTGGAAGTGAACCCGCGGGCATCACGTACCGTACCGTTTGTTTCCAAAGCCACCGGTGTACCTCTGGCTAAAATTGCCGCCCGTTGTATGGCCGGTAAATCACTGGCGCAGCAGGGTGTAACGAAAGAAGTTGTACCGACAAATTATTCAGTGAAAGAGTCGGTGTTTCCTTTTGTGAAATTTCCCGGCGTTGATCCATTGCTGGGGCCGGAGATGAAATCGACCGGTGAAGTCATGGGGGTTGGTGAAACTTTCGGTATGGCCTTCGCCAAAGCCCAGCTGGGTGCCGGCGTTGAACTACCAACGAAAGGCCGTGTCTTTATCAGTGTGCGTGAACGTGACCGCGAACATGCGGTTGCTCTGGGCGCGGAACTGGCTGAGAAAGGGTTTGAAATTATTGCCACCAGTGGCACTGGCAGTGCTTTGCAGGCTGCTGGTATTGCGTTTAAACAGGTGAATAAAGTTTATGAAGGCCGGCCGCATATTGTTGATATGATTAAAAACGGTGATATTGCATTAATAATCAATACCACCGAAGGCAAGAAAGCTATTGAAGACTCATTTACCATTCGCGCTTCTGCGCTGCAGCATAAGGTCAGTTATACCACTACTATTGCCGGTGCCAATGCGACGGTAAGAGCGCTGGATTATCTGGCGGTCAATACGGTTTATCAATTGCAGCAGTTACATGAAAAAATACTTAAAGAAAGACAAGAGGCTATCGCGTGAATAAAGTGCCCATTACCGTCAAAGGTGCAAAAAAATTACAGGATGAACTGTATCAGCTGAAATCAGTGGATCGTCCGAAAGTAATCGATGACATCGCCACCGCACGTGAGCACGGCGATTTAAAAGAAAATGCTGAATACCATGCAGCGCGTGAGCAGCAGGGTTTTATCGAAGGCCGGATTAAAGATATCGAAGGCAAATTAGGTAATGCTGTTATCATTGATGTTACGGTTGTTAATGCCAACGGTAAAGTTGTTTTTGGTGCAACCGTTGATGTGGCGGATGAAGAAACCGGTGATGAACTGAGTTATCAGATTGTTGGCGAGGATGAAGCCGATATTAAAAACAACATGATTTCAATCGGCTCACCGATTGCCCGTGCCCTGATTGGTAAAGAAGAAGGGGACGTCGCTGAAGTGCAAACACCGGGTGGTTTGCGTTCGCTTGAGATTGTAGAAATTCGGTATATATAGAAGTTTAAAGTTGTAAGTTTTAAGTTTTAAGTTAAAAATTTCAATTAAATCAAAGGAGTGATTTATGCGATTTGAGGATATGGAGGTTTGGCGGCGCTCAAGCCGGCTTTCGGTTTTAATTTACAAGTATTTTTTTGACCTAAGGGACTATGGTTTTAAAGATCAGATTACTCGCTCTGGTTTAGCTATCCCCAGTAATATTGCAGAAGGGATTGAAAGATCCACTGTTAAGGAAAAAAGAAATTTTCTGAATTATTCCAAAGTGTCTTGTGCTGAATTAAGAACACAAATATATATTGGTATAGAAATAGGGTATATCGCCAGAGATGAAGGAATGCAATGGATAAAAGAAACCTGTGAAATATCATCAATGTTAAAAGGTTCAATGAAATATCTCGATAAACTTCCATAACAACTTACAACTTAAAATTTACAACTATCAATGTCTCTATCAAAAAAACAAATCAAATTCCTGCGTGCTAAATGTCACGATTTAAAAGCTGTCATTATGTTAGGCCAGAAAGGTCTTACCGAAGAAGTATTAAATGAGCTTGAAATTGCATTGACGCATCACGAGCTGGTGAAGATTAAACTGTCGGTGGATGATCGTGAGTTACGCAAGCAGATGATTGCTGATATCTGTGAACAGACTCAGTCGCAGGAAGTGCAGTCGATAGGCAAGACCTTGTCTGTTTATCGGGTAAATCCGGATAAAGCAATTATCGAGTTGCCCAAAAAATAGCTGGCAGTCATCAGTTTGCAGTTAAAAAATATTGCTGCCAGGGGCGTAAACAAGCAATAATAATTTGTGTCATTTGGCGCGCTTTGCGGCAGAAAGTAACCATGGCGAAAAGTAAAAGCAGTAAATCCTGGTTGAAAGAACACTTTGACGATGAATACGTCCGCCGTTCACAGGAGGATGGTTATCGCTCACGTGCTATTTATAAGCTTATTGAAATTGATAATAAGGATCATTTAGTCAGGCCCGGTATGACCATTATTGATCTGGGCGCCGCCCCCGGTGGCTGGTCAGAGTATTGTGTGAAAAAACTGGGTGCCAAAGGTACCATGGTGGCGCTGGATATACTGCCGATGGAGCCGATTGAGGGTGTTGAGATTATCGAAGGCGATTTCCGTGAGGATGATGTTTTTGAGCAATTGATGGCGGTAATGAAAAAAAACAAAGCAGATCTTGTAATCTCGGATATGGCCCCCAATATAAGTGGTATGGATTCTGTTGATATGCCGAGGGCATATTATCTGTGTGAACTGGCACTGGATCTGGCGCGTCAGGTATTGAATCCCGGTGGCGGTCTGCTGGTGAAACTTTTTCAGGGTGATGGGTTCGAAGCCTATAACAAAGAATTAAAAGCCGGTTTTTCCAAAGTTGTTATGCGTAAGCCGAAAGCTTCCAGAGCACGAAGCCGCGAGGTTTATGCGCTGGCAACCGGTTTTAAAGGATAAGCACAGGCCTGTATATGCACGCGCATTGCGGGTATTGTTGCTGGAAACGGATGTAAAAGTGGTGTAAGTTAGTATTAAGGGCACTCGGTTAACGCTTGTGCCCTTTATTTTTATGTTCGCGCGAAGCGAACTTGTTTGGAGTGATCAATTGAACGATCTAGCAAAAAATCTAGTTTTATGGGCGGTAATTGCCGTTGTTCTGCTGTCTGTTTTCAGTAATTTCAGTAAACAGGGCGGCAGTACGCAAACCTTACCTTATTCCACTTATATCAGCATGGTGAAAACCGGCCAGGTAGCTCAGGTGACCATTGAAGGACGTGATATCAAAGGTAAAACCAATACCGGTAGTGTATTTAAAACCTACAGCCCGGAAACCAGTAATACCGCAATGATCGGTGATCTGCTGGACAATAATGTTGAAATTACAGCAGCGGCTCCCGAAGGTCAGTCATTATTGATGACTATTTTCATTTCCTGGTTCCCTTTCCTGCTGTTGATCGGTATCTGGATTTTCTTTATGCGTCAGATGCAGGGCGGCGGCGGTGGTCGTGGTGCGATGTCCTTTGGTAAAAGTAAAGCGCGTATGCTGGGTGAAGATGAAATTAATGTTACCTTCAAAGACATGGCCGGTGCTGAAGAGGCCAAAGAGGAAGTGGCAGAACTGGTTGATTTCTTAAAAGATCCAAGCAAGTTCCAGAAGCTGGGTGGCAAGATTCCCAGCGGTGTTTTAATGGTGGGTTCACCGGGTACCGGTAAAACCCTGCTGGCAAGAGCGATTGCCGGTGAAGCAAAAGTACCGTTTTTCACTATTTCCGGTTCTGACTTTGTTGAAATGTTTGTTGGTGTCGGTGCTTCACGTGTGCGTGATATGTTTGAAACGGCTAAAAAACATTCGCCCTGTATTATTTTTATTGATGAGATCGATGCGGTTGGCCGTCATCGTGGTGCCGGTGTCGGTGGTGGTCATGATGAGCGTGAACAGACATTAAATCAGTTGCTGGTTGAGATGGATGGCTTTGAAGGGAATGAAGGCGTTATTGTGATTGCCGCGACCAACCGTCCGGATGTACTTGACCCTGCTTTATTAAGACCGGGCCGTTTTGACCGCCAGGTAGTGGTACCACTGCCGGATATTCGTGGCCGTGAACAGATTCTTAAAGTGCACATTCGAAAAGTACCGGAAGCCGGTGATGTTAAACCAACGATTATTGCGCGTGGTACACCGGGTTTCTCCGGTGCCGATCTGGCTAACCTGGTGAATGAGGCGGCATTGTTTGCTGCCCGTGAAAATTGTAAAGAAGTCACTATGGCGCATTTTGAGCGCGCAAAAGATAAAATCATGATGGGCACCGAGCGTCGTTCAATGGTGATGTCTGAAAAAGAGAAAAAGCTGACTGCTTATCACGAAGCAGGGCATGCGATTGTCGGCCGTTTAGTGCCGGAACATGACCCGGTTTATAAGGTCAGTATTATTCCTCGTGGCCGTGCTTTGGGCGTAACCATGTTTCTGCCGGAAGAAGACCGCTACAGCCTGAGTAAACAGCATCTGGAAAGTAAGATTTCCAGCCTGTTTGGCGGGCGTATTGCTGAAGAACTGATTTATGGTAAAGACAGTGTCACTACCGGTGCTTCCAATGATATTGAGCGGGCAACCGAGATTGCACGAAGTATGGTTACCAAGTGGGGACTGTCTGATCGCCTGGGTCCTCTGACCTACTCGGAAGACGAGGGTGAGGTTTTTCTTGGTCGTTCGGTAACCCAGCATAAAAATTTAGGTGATGATACGGCGCGTATCATTGATGAAGAAATTCGTTATCTGATCGATCGTAACTATGAGCGTGCAGAAAAACTGTTAAAAGAAAATATCGATATATTGCACAATATGAGCAATACCCTGATGAAATATGAAACCATTGACAGTAATCAGATTGATGCTCTGATGGGGCGTAAAGATGTGCCTGCACCTAAAGACTGGGTGGATTTGGATGACGATGACGATGCCAGCAGTTCAGGTACTGTATCCGGTAAAGAAGAAAAGAAAGACTCCGGCTCCGGTGATGGTACGATTGGCGGGCCTGCCGGGCAGCATTAAAAGATAGTTGGCAGCTATTAGTTGGCAGTTGGCAGTAAAAATCGCGTAACAAGTTTCCGCTCTAACACATTAATTTGTAGGAGAGGAATCTTGTTCCGCGATTTTCGTTATATGTGAGAGTGGAATTTAGCGGGGAATGTTTTTGTAAAAAAGGAAATAATTATTTTAAAAGAATGCTTAATTTTTTAAAATATTACTGTCAACTGTCAACTGTCAACTGTCAACTGTCAACTGTCAACTGTCAACTGTCAACTGTCAACTGTCAACTGTCAACTGTCAACTGTCAACTGTCAACTGTCAACTGTCAACTGTCAAC
>JAJRUQ010000179.1 GCA_024277705.1 Gammaproteobacteria bacterium | reverse complement strand
GCACATTATTTATATAACACAGGATATTATTATGTCTAACACAGTTAATGGAACCGTTAAATGGTTCAACGATTCTAAAGGTTTTGGTTTTATCGAGCAGCAGTCTGGACCCGATGTATTTGCTCATTTTAGTGCAATTGCTGATTCATCAGGTTTCAAAACCCTGTCTGAAGGTCAGAAAGTTGAGTTCACAGTAACTCAAGGCCCAAAAGGCCCGCAAGCAGAGAACATTGTTACTCTATAAGTAATTACTTTTGCTAATTACAAAGGGCAGGACCATTTGGTCCTGCCTTTTTTATTTGTCTTTAATTAAAAAAAACAGGCTGGACCTGAGCCGATACCATCCATTACCATGTCAATACACCCACATGTTCAACCGGTAGATACTCAAACCTAAAAGTTCTACAATCACTGCGACTTATGTCACTATTAGAAATCATACACAGAGAAGTGATGACTAACAGAAATGCTTAACAGTACCTCAACTGCAGAATTTCAACTGGGCATCGATGTCGGCTCTACAACGGTGAAATGCGTTGTTACAGAGAGCTCTTCTTCCGACCTCATCTACCACCACTACCAGCGTCACGACTCTAATCAGGCAGAATGTTTGCTGTCACTACTCGAAAACGCACTCACGCACATCCCGAAAACGGCCCATTCATCTATTTCCGCTTATCCAATCAGTGTTCCGCCGGTAACGGGATGCCGGATGCCAGGCCACAGACGGCTACTGCCGTAGAGACCTCAGCACTCCAGCACATAATATATTCCAGCAGCCGGTAAAATAATCAGATAAAGAATCGGGAGTACACTACAACACAGGAAAACCAGCATTATCACCATTTAGCCATAACAGCTTAAACACAAACATATACAATAATACGTTAGAGCTTTCCTGTTTCATGCTAGCGGGGAATGTTGCTAACGATTATCTTGATATATGAGGCTTTGTTTTGATCTGGGATATATCCCCTGTCTTTTTTACGATTGGTGAATTTGAGATCCGTTATTACCTGCTCGGCTTTGCTGTTACCATCTTTGGCGGCTATAGCTTGTGGCACTGGCTGGACATCACCATTCTGACCCTTGCCGTGGTCATCGGCTCCCGTCTGAGGCATATACTCTTCTATCAACCGGCGTTCTACCTGAGCAACCCTGCCGAGATCCTTAATTTCAAGAATGGCGGCATGGCCAGCCACGGTACCACCATCGGCTTACTCTTACGCTCTGTATTATTTTTCCAGACGTGAACGGCGACCTTATCTGGATACACTTGACCGATTCAGCTTTTCGATCACGCTGGGCATTATCAGCATCCGTGTCGGTAATTTTTTCAACAGCGAGATTGTCGGACGTGTCACCGATGTGCCGTGGGGCATAAAATTTCCCTGCTACGATAGCGGACTTGCTGTTGCCGAGGTTCCACTTCGCCACCCAAGTCAACTGTATGAAGCACTACTCGGCATACTGACTGCAATAATTATTTTTACCATTGATCAACGATATGGTGAACAGCGCCCGCTGGGAATAAACGTAGCCATCATCTTTGTGGTGTATTTCGGCGGCAGATTTTTTCTTGAATTCTTTAAAGAATATCAGGCCTTTGCTATCGGTTCATCGGGCTTAACCATGGGCCAGTATCTCTCCCTGCCGCTGGTCGCTGGCGGTATGCTATTGCTATACAGGATACACCGGGACACCGGTGTGGCATAGATGAAATCTCACTAAACATTATATAACGCAACACGCTACAGTAATAATAGACATTGATACTGATACCTGCCCCCCCTTATTTCATGATGATAGCGTGGTAACATAAATACCGTATCACTAATTTTCAACGCTTTCTGATGAATCCTTGCCATAATGCTGACTTATGCAAGAATTCAGCGGCATAATGCGGCCATAATTAAACACTGCTGAGAAAATTTTTCATAAAAGCAGCAGGCCTGTTGATGGTGATAATACCGCCGGTTAACATAACAGTAATAAGATAAAATCGTATTCCTATGAATAAAAACCCGATATCAATTTCCAGTGATTTCCAGCAGGCATTATTAGCAGAAGCTGATAACCTGTGTTCCAACCCGGAATGCCAGACCCCGCTGGATTCGTCTAATGTTCGTTTCAGTACTGTTTTTCAGGAAAATGTTAAGCACGTTGATAATTTTCTTGCCCTTTGTTCCGTCTGTTCAGAAAAATATATCGCAGGAACCATTCAAGCGGCAGCCATTCAGGCATGGAAAATACTGCGTCTGGCTATAAGCGGGAATATCCATTCGCGTAACATAGACATGAAACAGGCTGCTATACGTAACTATCCCGGTTTACAGGCTTATTTTCCTGAGGAATATATAGCGTACCCCGTTATTGGTGGAAAAATATACCTCAACATAAAAGAATCGCAGATGATGCTGGCGCGCGCCCTGGGCATCTATGAATATGATAAAACACTGACTATCTGTAATTTGCTTAAGCCCGGTCAGACATTTATTGATGTTGGCGGTAATAAAGGTGATTTTTCATTACTGGCTGCAAAAATAACAGGAAACAAGGGAACAGTTTTAACGTTTGAACCTGAACCGGAGAACTGTCACTGGTTTGAGAAAAGTGCCCGGTTAAATCATTACGATTCTATCCGGTTATTTGAACTCGCGCTGTCTGATACAGAAGGAAAAGCACAGTTATACCTTGGTGAAAAAAGTGGCTGGCACAGTCTTGTCTCGGCGCAAGGCACAACCAGTAATTCAACTATTGAAGTAGACAAACGAACACTTGACGCTATCCTTGATGAAAATGAAGTTAATCAGGTTGATATGATAAAAATAGATGTTGAAGGTGCTGAAAAAGAAGTATTGGCTGGTGCAGAACAAACCCTGAAAAACAACCCTGATTTAATATTGCTACTGGACTTACATCCGCACATGGGGGTTGATGTCCCCGCTATATGTGATTATTTATCAAACATTGGATTTGGCATTTACAGCATGAAAGCGCCATATGAAAAGCTCAGCATTATTAATCAAGCAACAACTGAAATCATGGCAAAGCGTTAAAAACCTGTGGGGCTATTCTACGGGCCAATATTTTCCTGATTTCCAACCGGTAGAAACGCTTAAGCTTTCTTTCATAAACAGATAATTTTACATTTGGAGACCTTTAACTAATGAGCGTTTTTTTTATAGGCGGTGTTAATCGATCAGGCACGACTTTACTACAGAGCATCCTGTGCTCTGACAGTACGACTAACCCGTTAATACATGAAGCCAGTTACCTGAGAAATATTGTTGAAGCTTATGTTTTTGGCATGCAAAAATTTGAAGAACATAATAAATATTATTTTTCATCTGTTGAAGACATGAGATATTTTACTGCCGGCTGGGCAAAATCATTTCTTGATAAAACACGAAATCGATATCCTGAAGCAGAGCACCTTGTACTGAAACATCCGCCTTTAACGCCACGCTTTCCTGCTATATTTGACTTACTTAGCAGCATTGGTGAAGATCCGAAATTTATTATCATTATCCGCGACCCAAGAGATGTCGCCGCATCGCTGGTGCGTGTTGGTGAACGTTTACGGAATAAAGGGGAGTCAGAAGGAAACACGCTGCCCAGAAATATGAATTTACTGGGCAACCTCTATATGCAATGTTATATGCCGGCACTTGCTTCACAGCATCCACCATATAAAAACAGTTTAACGATTATTAAATACGAGGATCTGGTCAATAATCCGCAGGCAGTTATTGAAAAAATTCGTCAAACAAGTGGCTTAAAACTTAACGAATTCAATGCTTCTGAAGACTGGAAACATGATGATATCGATTATGATGAGTTGAAACATAATAAAAATGCCTGGTTATCAGAACTCTGGGGAAAGAAATTATCCAATGCCAGAGTAGGCAGCTATAAAAACATATTAAAACCCGAAGAAATCACCTTGCTTGAACAGGTATGTGCCGGGCCATTAAAAACATTTGGCTATACTTAACAGTCCAATCATATTAAAGCACCTCTGATTAAGTCTCTTTTTATCCGGCCAGTAGAGAATGACAGTGATTTCAGGTGCTTGCTTCATCAGCTAGATTCTGACTAATATATAATCATGTTGAAATATCTATCGGGCATTCTGATCATACAAACCGCCACTGTCGCTATGACCCTGGCAGCAATGAAATCTGATGACCAGGAACTTTGGCTGGCAGTGTTATTGCTTGCTTTTATTATAGGCCTGGTTACCGCCTTCTGGTTTAGTTCAATTGCCAACCACGCTAAAAAAGATGCCCTGGCGAACGCCAAAGATGAGTTCAACCGGGAGCGGGAAAAATTGCGGGTTAATGCTGAACGCCAGAAAACCAGGCTTATCCGGAAAAGTCATGAGGAAATCCGTAAAGAAACCAATCGTGCACACGCCAGATCCAGTTTCAAACTGGGTGCTGGCTTTATTGGCATTGTTGCCGCTGGCTCACTAATGATATTTACTCAGTTTCTTACACTGGGCCTGTTGACGCTGGCCGTTGGTGGTGGTGCGCTAGGAGGTTATCTCATGCGTGTCCGTCAGGAGATCATATCGCGAAATAAAATGAATTTACCTGTTAATGCTGCAAAAAAACCTGTTATTGAGGTTCCACGCGTTAAGGGCGATTCCAGCTAAACTCACTTTCAGCATAAAAACACATACCTTAAGCAACATTCCTTTATTTGCCACTAACAACCTCTGTACTCGGGCAGCGATGTGCAGCCAGGCGGTACTTGTTTAACCCCTGTCAACACAAATATTATCACTGCTGGCAAGCTTTTAGTTACAAACGAGTTCAGGCTAGATAAAATGCTACGATGTATAGTGCAAAAAAAAGGCTTATCCAGACCGTGGCAACTTCAAATTTCGACAAACGTCTACTCATCCATCAGCTACGTTATATAGAATCGGATCACCCTCTTGTCTGCAATACTGAGGATGATTTCTCCGGTCACAACTTACGCAAAAATTTTGAAGAGCTACTATGGCTGCGGGCTAAATGTCTGGTTGAACAGCATAACCTCTGTTTATTGCTCACACGCGCGGCAAGGCTGTCACGTCATGCAGGGGCATTTATTTCTTTAGTGGCAGCTTTTCTCGGTGCACTAGGCAGCATATATGCAATCACTGACAGTCAGACTATTAATATCTACTGGTTATTACTGGTCCTTCTTGGTTTTAATTTTATTTCTATGTTGTTATGGTTAGCCGGTATCGGCCTGCATATAGAAGGTCTGACTTCAGGTATGCTTACCCGATTAACAAACTGGCTGGCAGAGCGTCTTAAAAATAAAAGCAGAATCAGCGATACCGGCAACAATAACATCAGCTTACAGGCTGACCGGGCATGGCTGGACGGTAACTTTTCCGGCGCTATCGGAAAATGGCACTTAAGTAAAATGACCCATCAGCTATGGCTGGTTTATCTCTTCACCGGCCTGGTCTTTTTAGTATTATTGTTAATGTTTCGTCAGTATGACTTTGTCTGGGGTACAACACTGTTATCGGACAATGTCTTCATAAAAATGACGGATATCTTAAGTATGCCACTGCAGCTGTTAGGCTTCACTACACCTTCACCAGAGCTGGTACTGGATGCTCGAACCGGCTCACTACAGTCTGCTACCGTCAAAACCTTTACTGTTGAGCAACGCTACCATTGGGCGCAGTTCCTGCTGGGTTCACTGCTGTGTTTTGGCATCGTGCCGCGACTACTGCTCTGGAGCTGGTCAACGATCATGCTTCGTCGCGCCCGAAATCTTTTCACTCTGGATTATTACCTGCCTTATTATATTAACTTGCGTCAACGGCTGATGCCGCTGGCAAGTCATAGTGAGATAGTCGATGCTGATACCTCACCACCGGCCACATCTGAAACGCAGCTTAAAACACCTGTGCCACATGCACTTCCCGCCGAAACACAATGGGTAGCTGTCGAGCTCAGCGACAACATGTCCTGGCCCCTGACATCAATTAATATAACTTACGACCTCGGACAGGTCACTAATCGTGATTCACTAAAACATATTCTGCAACATCTTCAGGGCAGAAAACACGCGCCACTCGCAGTGGCAGTATCTTCTGCTCGCGCCCCTGATCGCGGCATACAACGAACCATTAACAGTTTGATGGCTAACAGTTCGCAACGCTGGCTGGTGTTATTGACCGACAACCAAGACAAGCCGGTCTCCAGCTCGCGACTGGCGGCCTGGTACCGCTTAGCCGAAGATTGCAAGGTTCCTGCCGATCATGTCATCACCATGAGCCCGGTATAGGCTTATGACAAAAATCAAACACCAGCCCGATTACCCGGCGATAAATGTTGCTGTTGTCGGCCACACCAATGCCGGCAAGACTTCGCTGATCCGTACCCTGCTGCGGGATGACCAGTTTGGCAACATCAATGACTCGGCAGGTACCACACGTGCTGTAGAAAAATCGGTGATTTTTGCCGGTGATGATGCCATATTGAACCTGTATGACACCCCCGGATTTGAAGATTCTAGCGCTTTACTGCAGACTCTTGATGAAATGTCTGCAACGTTTGCTGCCAGATTGCCAGCGGACCTATTGCACACCTTCATCTCCCGGGCGCAAGAGTTTCCTGATTTCGAACAGGAAATCAAGGTACTGCGGCAATCCCTCAACAGTGACGTCCTGCTGTATTTAATCGACGTGCGTGAACCCCTGCTCGGTAAGTATAGCGATGAAGTTGAAATATTAAGCAAGGCTGGTAAACCGATTCTTCCGGTGTTTAATTTTATCGCTGGTAACCAGCCAGCCCTGACCCGATGGCGCGAACAGATGGCGCGTTTCAACCTGCATTCGGCACTGGAATTTGATACTGTGGCTTTTGATTTTGAGGCCGAGAAAAGACTGTATCAAAAACTTCAAAGCCTGCTTGAACGACGTTACGATACACTGCAGACACTGATCACCTATCGACAGGAAATATGGAACACACTGGTCCATGCCGCAGCACAACGTATTTTTCAATTGCTCACCGAAGTTGCCTGCTATCGCCGTGAAGTCTCGGACAAGCACGGAATTTCAGATGCTGACGTTACATCAATGCAGCGTTTCGTACGCAAGGCAGAACAGTCTGCATTGCGAGATTTACTAACAATCTTTGCTTTCACACAGAAGGATATTGATATGCAACAGCTGGCTGTCAGTGATGGCGAGTGGGAACTGGATATATTCTCGCCACGTGCATTAAAAGATTTTGGACTGAACGCAGGTGCGACCGCTTTAAAAGGCGCCGCTACGGGAGCGGGTATTGATTTGATGGTGGGCGGTATCAGCCTCGGTGCCGCCGCCATGATAGGGGCAGCATTAGGGGCAGGCTGGGCGACGTTGCGGCGCTACCAGCGAGAACTACTGGCCGCGTGGCACGGACACAAATGGTTGTGTGCGGATGATGACACAATAAGTCTGCTATACCTCCGGCAGCGTAAATTACTGCACGCTCTGACGCAACGCGGACATGCTGCGCAGAACAATATACAACTCTCCGATAATGCAGACCATGCACTACCTGAACGCTGGCATAAAATTGTAGCCACTCTTCGTCAGCACCCTGAGTGGCAATTCAACTCGACAAGCAGTATTGCGTATCAGCAATTACAGGCAGAGGTCATAAACTGGCTGACATGCGATGGTAAAGATAGTTGATAGCCGCAAAATACTTAAGCGGATATCTGGCCGGCCGATAAGCAACAGGGCCGCTCCATGACCGGCTGTTAAACAAGCTTGAAGAGTTCTGAAACAACCATGTTTAACCGGCTCAAAAATACCCTCGCCCTGATTTGTTTTATTAATATGCAATAATTTCAGGTTTGTATTTTTTAAGTTCGGGCATAGTCATACCAGCATTGGCATTAATATAAGTAGGATCGCTCACAATATATTTTTTACCCTTATAGGTAACGCTGTCGCCAGCGATGCTCTCATTAAAGTTAACTGCCGTCGCTACATGTCCCGGATAATCAAGTCCGATAACATCAAGCTTTAACAGACTGTTCACCAGCCAGGCAAAAAGAATGGCACGATCTTCACAGTCCGAGTACGGGTAAAACAAAGACTCTTCCGGAAACAAATAGTTTTCTTCGCCAAACTGTTCATCATCTGTTTCATACTTTAAGGATGTTTGCACAAAACGTAATAAGAAATTGACCGCCTGTTGCTCGGACATCCCCTGCATGTGTGCCGCCAGTTGCTTTTGCAATGGCGTTGCAGTGGCTTTATAAACCCCGGAACCAAAGTATATATTCAGATTCAGTTGCGGGTAGGTATTAAAAAACTTAACCCGTCCACGGTCGTAGGTAACATCTATATTGTATGGTTTGCCTTCAAATTTAAAGGAAAGGTGCCGCCTTTCTGACTTGTCATTTGAAGCAACAACTGAGCTAACCTGCATATCCAGTATTTTTGTGGTCTGTGGATATTCGCCATCGTAGGTAAACACTTGCCCTGGCTTCTGCTTTTTACCATCGAATGAAACGGTATAATAACGTTTTTTATTAAAGGTAAAAAAGGGAACATCAAACATTTCATCTTTTGATGGCATCAGTAGAAATACCGAATTACTATCATATGCAATACGAGCCTTATAACTGGATTTCACCAGTAAAAACCAGCTTAACAGTACGCTTTCATTCTTGCGATTCCGGTTTACCGCTAGCGCAAGCTTGTTGACCAGGGAGGCGTAGGCCCAGTCATTCAGATGTAATGATTCTTTCTGCGCCATAAGCTGAGCAAGCAAATCTTCATAATCCGCCTTACTCAAAGCCGACCAGTAGTCGCTGACAACATCTTTGTTTATTTTTGCTGTTAAACTTTTCTTTAACCTGGCATCATAATAGAAACGTAATTGGCGACCAAAAAAATCAACCATTACCGGTTCACCTTTAACCTTTGCCACCGGCGCCGAAACCGGCTCTTCAACCACCGGCTTCGGTACAGAAACCAGCACCGGTTTGGCCGCCGGAGCAGCTGTTACCGGTTTAACCGGTGCCACCGGTATCACATCAGGCTTGGGCTCTTCATCACGAACATCTCCCTTCACGATATCAACCTGTTTCCAGTTTGCTTTTAAAAAAGCCGTGAATTCCTTATCACGCTTGTCTTTATATTCCTGAAACTCTTTTTTCTGTTGCTGGATACCTTGCGACTGCTGCTGTTTCCATTGCTCAAACTCACTGCTTGCAGCAACAGACGTCACGGTAAACAGGAAACTTAAATATGCCAGCTTATAAATACACGTTCTCATCTTAATTACCATCGTCTTTCACCCATAAAAAAACCGGCCTCCATAGTGATGGAAGCCGGTTTTACACGAACATGAAATATATAAATTGTCGTGTTGCTGAACTAATGCTAACTAGTTAGTTTTACTTAACTACTTTTGATTAGCAATTGCAGCTGCCAGCTCATCCTGTCCTTTCTGTGCTTTAAATTGCTGCCATAATGCCTGATCATTGTTCATGCTCGTTTTAATGGCATTTTGTGTGGCTTGTGAGGTAACCGATGCATCCATTCCCAGCAGTACATACAGGGCACCGTTCGGACTGGTTCGGGTTTTATAGATTTTGGTACCGACCAGTGTTTCATCAGTAATTTGTTTGGTCACTGAGGTATTTACCTTATCAACAGTTTCTGCATCCGCTGCACCGGTTGTTTCGGCATATTGTTTAACCATGTTCTGTACATGCACTTTCATTGATTGTGCCAGCTGTACACGCGCATCGGTTGCCGCCATATTCTTCATAAAGCTGTGGCCCGCCTGAGATTTCTCAGCGATACCAACTGCTGAAACTTCAACCCCTTCTACCGGCTCATCACATATCCATGCAGGCGCCGCAGTCGTTGGCGCATCAGGAAACACACAGTCCGGCGCAGCTTCTTTTACTTCACTCGAACCACAGGCAGTTAGCATCATCGCCACAGCCAGCATACTGCCGAATTTTCCAAAATTACCTGTAAACAAATTCTTTTTCATCATCTTATCTCCCAAATATGTACTTAACTATTTTTGTAATGCTAATACCTTATTTTCAGCTTATGCATTCATTCCCTAAACATAACCGAGTTTTACATCGGTTGCAATTGAAAATAAACATAATTTTTAATTATTAAGGCTGACAGCATTTCAGTCTTATTTTGATTCTTTTGCCAGCAGATAATTTATTATCTTGATCATATTCTCATATGAGCCTGACATAGAACCGCTGGTCATGTATTTTCCGTTCACAATAACGGTGGGAACACCCTGAATTTTATAGGCTGCCTGCTTCTTTTTTCCCTTGCGCAGCATACCGTCTACAGCAAACGAGTTAACTTCCTGCATAAATTTCTTCCGATCCACACCATTTTTTTCAACAAAGCTGGCAATATCGTCCATCTTGTTTAAACGTTTTTTATCTTTGTGAATAGCCCGGAAGATTTTTTCATGAACGCTTTCTATGACACCCATATTACTCAAGGCATAATATGCGCGCGCCTGGATTTCCCAGTCAGGTCTGAACACTGCCGGAATACGGACAAATTCTACATTCGCCGGTTTGGTTTTTTTCCAGGCCTGCACATATGGCTCAAAACTATAACAGTGCGGACAGCCATACCAGAAAAACTCCAGTACCTCTATTTTATCACCCGTCTCCGTGGCCTGCGGAGTAACCGTTTTATAGTCTTTACCGTCAACATAACCGCCTGCAAACAGTAGCGGCGAATTAACCAGCAACATCAATAAAATCACTAACTTCTTCATAAATCCTCCAACGATTCTTTAATTATTATATTATTTTATACTGAAAACAACCTGCCCGGTCAAAACCGGTATTTCTATGGCACCAGAGAGCCTATATTTATGTTAACGGTTTCATCCATGCTGTTTTCAGAAACATCAAGTTGACCAATATAATCTCCGCTTTGCGCAATGGCAGAGCCGCTTTTTGACACCCGCGCTGATATCACCAGAGGACTAAAGGCGCTGATACTCATACCTTCAACCATTGCCATGGAGTCATCAAGCACAACGGTTGCCGGCAAATCTGCCACCGTTATCCGCTGTACCGCAAGAGGCATACGCGGCCCCTGTTTTGCTTTTGCATAAACAAAGACGATATCACCCGGAGCGAATTTTTCCCGCACCGCATCACTTACCGATACCGCCACTTCCAGGCGCTTACCGGATACCGGCTCAGCTGCTGCCGGCTTTGGTGTCGGTGCTGTTTGCTGTGACGCTTTCGCAGCAATAACTTTACTGCCCAGCATCTCTTCCAGTTCCGGCATCTGTTCACCTGCATCCACCAGCTGCTGGCGTGACTGGGAAACAAAACTGACAACCGATTTCACCACGGTTTCATCATCAATCACCAGCGGCAGCAATGTTGTTAAATGCTCGATGGCATTACGGTAATGTCCGAACTGGTATTCCGCAACACCGGCAAACCACAGTGCATTAGGATTATACGGCTGCAACTCATAAGCTTTTAGTGCCAGCATTCTCGCTTTCGGGGTAAATCGCTGCTCGTTGTTCAACGCCAGCATTTCCGCCTGCTCCAGCATCAACTCCGCATTGTTTTTATCCTGTTCCAGGGCCACAGCAAAGGCATTGGCAGCCTGCTCATATTCTTGCAGGTATTTATGTGAACGTCCCAGCATTGTCCATTCTTTGACACTGCCGCCATTTTTTCTGATACGCTCTTCAAGTGCTCTTGCCATCTCTTCGATTGATATTTGCTGATTTTCCGGCTGTTGCTGCTGACTGGCAACAAAAGACGGATCACTGGCTGCATGCATGCCCAGCTGCAAATACACCAATAAAGCTACCGCTGGCACAAAAACGGTAATCATCAAGGCCAGTGCAGGGCGGCGCTTCGTGGCTGAAGCATAATGCTGATCGGCTGTTTCCAGGCTTTCCTCCGGAATATCGAGCAACAGCTCACGATCCAGTTCTTCTCTGGCCGCTTTGTAATATAACTGGTCAATTCGTCCTTCCTCCAGATCGAGGTCCAGCTCCTTTATCTTGTCATCATTAATTTTTAAATTACTTTCCTTATAGGCCAATGATGTACCCTGACGCATTTTTAATAAAGGATAGACCAGCCCGGCAATCGCCAGCAGGCACATTAAAATCGTCAATACCCAGAACATAATATTCATTTACCAGCACCGCCCTGTTCTGCGTGCAGATTTTTGATTCGCGCTACGTCTGCTTCAGTCAACTCTTCCGGCTCAGCTTCTGCTGCCTGTGATTTCATATAACGGACAACAAATATCAGACCAAAAATAAAGACAATAATCGGGCCAAACCATAACAGCCAGGTCATCGGTTTAAATGGTGGTCGATACAGCACATAATCTCCATAACGCGCCACCATAAAATCAACAATTTCTGCTTCCGATTTCCCCTCAGATAACATGGTATAAATTTCAAGGCGCAGGTCTTTTGCCAGTGAAGCATTGGATTCAGCAATATTCTGATTCTGACAAACCAGGCAACGCAGTTCTTCGCTTAACTTGTGAAAGATCTTTTCTGTTTCCGGGGAATCAAACTTGAAGGTTTCAATCGGCGCTGCGCTAAGCTGCAGAGAAAAACTCAGCAGCGCGCTCAGCAATAGGAAGAAAATATTTTTTTTCATAGAAGTATGTTTTTTACTGTTATCTAAAGACAAACGATATTCGTTATTTTTTGAGCAACTTCATTGCTGCCATTAAATCATCGAAGTTTTCCTGATCGGATAACGGGCCGATAACCTTGTGTCGAATAATCCCATCCTGATCAATTAAAAAGGTTTCCGGTGCACCATAAACTCCCCAGTCAATCGCAACGCGACCATCATAATCAACTGCTATCGCCCGGTACGGGTTACCCAGCGTTGCCAGCCAGTTTTTTGCATCGGCAGGCTCATCTTTATAATTCAGACCGATAACCCGCACACCACTGCGACTTAAGCGCTTAACCACTTCATGCTCCTGGCGGCAGGCAAAGCACCAGCTGGCCCAGACATTGAACAGTGTGACATGACCAATAAAATCTTTACTGGAAAAACTGCCCTGCTGATTAAGCAATGGCAACTCAAACACAGGAGCAGGCTTGCCGATCAGTGGTGACGGAATTAACCGGGGGTTCAAAGTCAGGCCAATGGCCAAAAATGCGACCAGTATGCCAAAAGCAATCAGTGGCATAAACCGTCGTAATGCTGACTGTTGTTTATTTTTCATAAAAACCTGTATTCAAAGTTACGTCCTGAAACTATCAAAATTAATTTATTACGCACTGGCAGCCGCGCTACCGCTAATACCAGCTTTGCTTTTAACCGTCTGCCGATACCGGCGGTCACTGATGGCCAGTACGCCGCCAATAGTCATCAGAATACAACCCAGCCAAATCCAGCGAATTAACGGTTTGTAATATACCCGCATACTCCAGGCACCACCTTCCAGCTCTTCACCTAGAGCGGCATATAAATCGCGGAACAGGGTTTTGTCGATCGAGGCATCCGTCATCGGATTACTTTTGCCGCTATAAGTTCTTTTTTGTGGCAACAGCTCACCGATTTTTTCATTATCACGCCAGATCTCAATAAGCGCTTCATCCGCTATATAGTTAGCACCCTGCACTTTGCGCATACCAATAAAATGAAATTCATTTCCGGCAATGTTATAACTGTTACCCGGCACCATTCGCAGATCTTTTTCTTCACTGTAACTCATGGTTACGGTAACGCCCGCAACAAACACTGCAACCCCGAGATGTGCCAGAATCATGCCGCTGTATGCCAATGGCAACTGTCGGCTTTTAGCCAGCCGTGAGAACAAACTCATCAATGTCGTCAGTGCCACCCACAACGCCCCGGCCAGACCCAGGCCGGTCACAATATTCAGCTGCTACTCGAAAATAAAGGGTAGCAACAGGCCAAGTACCAGCGACATTACAAAAATAACGCTATAAATCTTTGCGATGCGCGACCAGTTGTCGCCTTTCCAGCGAATGACCGGACCGAAGCCCAGTAACAACAACAGAGGAATTGATATCAGCGCAAACATGGTATCGAAATAAGGTCGCCCCACCGATATTTTACCGACACCAAAAGCATCAACCACCAGCGGATACATGGTGCCTACCAATACCGCTGCCGCTGCCGTAAGAAAAATAATATTATTCAACAATAATGCGGACTCACGCGAAAACCACTTAAATCGTCCGTAGCTGACTACGGTTGCAGAGCGCCACGTATACAGAGCCAGCGACCCGCCAACCACCACTACCAGGAAGGCCAGAATAAAAACACCCCGCGCCGGATCAGTCGCAAAAGCATGTACCGATACCAGTACCCCGGAACGTACAATAAAGGTACCTAACAAACTTAATGAAAAAGCCAGAATTGCCAGTAACACCGTCCAGCTTTTAAAAACACCGCGTTTCTCAGTACTGGCCAGTGAATGAATCAGCGCTGTACCAACCAGCCATGGCATAAAGGAAGCATTTTCCACCGGATCCCAGAACCACCAGCCACCCCAGCCAAGTTCGTTATAAGCCCACCAGCTACCAAGAGCGATACCAATGGTTAAAAAACTCCAGGCAACGGTTGTCCATGGACGCGACCAACGAGCCCAGGTAGCATCCAGTTTTCCGCCTAACAAAGCGGCTACCGCAAAAGCAAAAGCTACAGAAAAACCGACATAACCCATGTACAACATGGGCGGATGTATTGCCAGCCCCGGATCCTGCAATAACGGATTTAATTCATTACCATCCGCAGGCACCGGAAAAATCCGCTCAAACGGATTAGAGGTAAACAGCATAAAGGCCAGAAAGCCTGTGCTGATCATTGCCATTACCGCCAGTACCCGTGCCATCAGAATTTCTGGCAGGTTACGGCTGTATACTGCCACCGCAATCGTCCACAGAGAAAGGATCAGCGTCCACAACAATAAGGAGCCTTCATGCGAACCCCAGACGCCCGAGATACGATACATCAGTGGCTGTACTAGATTTGAGTGCTGCGAAACATACAATACCGAAAAGTCGTGTACGATGAATGCCTGTGTAAGTGCAGCATAGGCCAGCCCGACAAAAAACAGCTGGGTGAGCGCTGCCGGTCGTGCCATGGCAATGAGCGCGGCATCATTTCTTGCCGCACCGATTAACGGTACAATACTTTGTACAATAGAAATTGCAAAAGCGATGATCAGGGCAAAATGTCCAAGTTCAGGAATCATAAGCAGTTATCACTGATTTAAGTTGTTGATAATATAAACAGGTATCGGTCATTATCTGCCGGAAAAGCGGCAACAATACGCCGATTAATTCTGTACGGTTTGATGTGTGTAATTTACTTTTTCTTCTTCCGTTTTTTCTGAAGCAGCTAATGCCGCAGCAACTTCTGGCGGCATATAATTTTCATCGTGTTTTGCCAGTACTTCCTGAGCAACAAATTTACCGTTGGCCTGCAATTTACCCATGGCCACAATACCCTGCCCCTCACGGAACAGATCCGGTAATATTCCGGTGTATTCAATGGTCATGCTTTCGGTGTTGTCGGTAACATCAAACTGAATCGTCAGACTGTCCGGTTTACGGTTTACGCTACCGGCAACAACCAGGCCACCGACACGAAATGAATGTGTTTGTGGCGCTTCACCCGCTTTCACCTGTGTTGGGCTATAAAAATACAGCAGGTTTTCCTCAAAGGCAGTCAAGCCCAGCACAGTTGCAATAGCAACCCCGAAGACCACGGCCATAATCAGTACTTTTCGACGACTTCTTTTATTCATAACTTTCCACACTTAACTTCTGTTGATCTGCAATGACCCATTAGCCATTCGCAGCCTGTTGCAGTTTTTCACGTTTAATGGCCCGTTTAATCCGTTTAATAATTTTCTTACGCTGCATTACCGGCGATATAATATTTGCGACAATAACAAGCAATGTCAGCGCATAGGAGGTCCAGACAAAAAAAGCATAGCCCCCCATGTGAAAAAATTCTGACCAGTTCATAATTTTATAATCTCAGTTGTGCCTTACAGCTATTCAATTACAGCTCTTCAATTAACTCTCTAACCCAGCGGCGATTACGATCACGATACAATGCTTCGTTGCGTGCGCGTATCAACACCACTGCGGCATAAAACAATTTAAATGCCAGCGCCATCAGCAGCAATGGAATCAACATATCAATATGCATGGAAGGCTTGTCAAATTTGGCAACCGTCGCCCCCTGATGCAGGGTATTCCACCACTCAACAGAATAGTGAATAATCGGAATGTTCACTACCCCCACAATGGCCAGCAGGCCACTGGCTTTGTCAGCACTGCGCTGATCTTCAATGGCTGACTGCAGCGCCATATAGCCCAGATACAAAAATAACAGTATTAATTCAGAAGTTAAACGCGCATCCCATACCCAGTAAGCGCCCCACATAGGCTTGCCCCACAAAGAACCGGTGACCAGCGCCAGAAACGCAAAAGAAGCACCGATGGGTGCACTCGCTGAGGCCACCATATCGGCCAGACGAATCTGCCAGATATTACCAATACCAGATGAGATAGCCATCACCATATAAATAAACAGAGACATCCAGGCGGCTGGCACATGAACAAAGATAATTCGATAGCTTTCACCCTGCTGATAATCGGTAGGCGCAACAAACAGGCCCAGATAAAGCGCGTAGACACCAATAAGCAATGCACTTATGGCGAACCACGGTATCAATACCGCAGACATACTGTAAAAGTATTTAGGTGAAGAAAATCGTTGTATCCAGTTCCACATAATCTCAGTCTTGTTCAGTTACTTTAGTGCACGGCCCTTGGTTTACCGTGATGCTGTAATACGTAGCGCCACGGCTGTCGCCAACGGGGCCAGCGAAAGCGCTAATGCTAACACAGCCGCTAAAAACATTAATTGACCTTTAACAGGTAAGCCATCCATCGCAACATCTACCGCATTTGCACCAAAAATTAAAATGGGTATATAAAGTGGCAGAATGATCAGAGACAACAAAACACCGCCTCGGTTCACTGCAACGGTCAAAGATACACCGATTGCACCAATTAAACTTAAAACCGGTGTGCCCAGCAACAAACTATAAACCAGCACAGTAACCGATTCTGCCGGCAGAGCCATAAACAGACCAAGCAGAGGCGCAATAATTACCAGCGGCAAACCGGTCAATAACCAGTGCGCTGTCACTTTGGCAAACACCAGTATCACCAGTGGGTTAGGGCTTAACATCAATTGATCAAGCGAACCATCTTCATAATCCTGTTTGAACAGGCGGTCCAGGGATAACAACACCGCCAGCAATGCGGAAACCCAGATAACCCCGGGCGCCATGGCCCGCAAGGATTCCGTGGTCGGCGTCACCGCCAGTGGAAACAGGGTCACCACCAGGACAAAAAATATCAGCGGATTCGCCAGCTCATGCCGGTTACGCAAGGCAAGACGAAGGTCTCGATACAACAGGTGATAATAGGCTTTTAACATGAGATTATGCCATCACCTCAACCTGTTGCCGGGCAGCATGCCCCAGTTGTATCGAACGCATTTCACAGTCCAGCTGCATGCCGTGATGCGTGGTGAAAATAACACTGCCACCGGCGGCTTTATGCGCCAGAATCATTGATTCCATCAATGCCACACCGTCAACATCCAGCGCTGTTAGTGGCTCATCAAGTATCCACATATCTGCCTGCGCCAGTGATACAAAAGCGAGCAGAATCCGGCGTCGCTGACCGGATGACAGCGCCTTGGCGGCAACGTCTTCATAGGTAGCAATACCAACTTTTGCCAGTACTGCTTCTATTTCCTCATTATCAAGCGAAAGTGAGCGCGTATCCAGCAGGGCACGCACATTTTCCATAACATTCAATTCCGCTTTAACACAGGGCAAATGACCGATATAGACCATATTGGCATAATAGTCTTCCCGATTGGTAATAACCGACTCACCCTGCCACAAAATCTGACCGGCCTCAGGCAGGCGCAAACCACAGATGATGCGTAACAGACTGGTCTTGCCGCTGCCATTTGAACCTTCTATTTGCAGCACTTCAGCCTGACCCAGAGTAAAACTCAGATCACTGAACAATAAGCGGTCATCACGAACACATTCCAGTGCCTTAGCTTCAAACATAACGGGTTTCAAAATAACAGAAATTAAACATAATAATCATTACTATCAATTTTTTGATGCACAGTATGCCATTTTAACTAAAGCGATACGAATACTTACGAAAAAAAGGATGGCTATCGCCATCCTCTTTAAACCCCTGTCTGATATACCCTGTATAAGGTTATAAAAAACTACTTCAAACTGGCAATGTAGTTTGCAACAGCGACCATTTCATCATCAGTCATTTTTTCAACGATTGAACGCATCAGACTCTTATCATCATTACTGCGACTGCCATCTTTAAAAGCTTTTAACTGTGCCAGCGTATAATCAACATACTGACCACCCAGCATCGGGTAACCAATACCGGCAGTACCGGCACCACCAGGGCCATGACAGGCCTGACACGCAGGAACACCTGCCTGTAAATTGCCACCCTTATAGATTTCACGACCGGCCGCCGCTTTACCTGCATCAAATGCCGGCGCAGAGCTTACGCTTTGCGACTGAAAATAAGCACCGATATCGGCCGCATCCGCCTCGGATAAAGCCGCAACCCTACCCATCATAATAGCATTCTGACGTGTTGTATTGGCTTTAAAATCTTTTACCTGTTTCACAATATAAGCTTCATTCTGACCAGCAAGCTTCGGATACACCGGGATAGGGCTATTGCCATCAACCCCATGACAACCACCACATGCGGCTGATTTCGTCTTACCGGCAGCAGCATCACCGGCGATGGCCGACCCTGTCAACATCACATTGGAAACTGCGAACACAGATAACAGACCAGCTAGAATCATTTTTTTCATTGTTTGAACTCCAAACAGACAAGCCCTACACGGGCACAAAAAGTGGCGAAATTCTACACTAAAACAGGTATTTCATCAATATTAATCTTTGCTAAAGTATGCAAAACCGGTGGCTGTCATTTTAAACTCTGTAATATCCCGGCATTTACGACAGAGACTGACTTCTCCGTGAGACACTTACGCTCAGATATTAAATGCTTTTAACTTCTGCCCGCTCCCGCCGGCACATGAACACAAGGGAGTTTATTATTAAACATTGAACGTGCATAATGCCTGCCAATGAATAATCATGTGAATAAACCAAAAGCCGATAACCGCCATTACCGGCAGGCCACTTTTCTACTGAGCGCCGGCAATGCAAAACAGTTTCCGCAACATGGCAGTGAAGTAGCCTTTGCCGGGCGCTCCAATGCAGGAAAATCCAGCGCACTTAACACCTTATGCGATAACAAAGGCCTTGCCCGCACCAGTAAAACACCCGGCAGAACCCGCCTGGTAAACTTTTTTGAACTGGACCAGGAACGACGCCTGGTCGACCTTCCCGGTTATGGTTTTGCCAAAGTGCCGGTGGCCATTAAAAAAGAATGGGAAAAACTGATGACACAGTACCTGAGCGAGCAAACCGCACTAAACGGCCTGATTGTCATCATGGATATCCGCCACCCGCTGAATGATTATGACTGGCAGATGCTGGAATGGTGTCAGCATTATCAACTGCCGGCGCATGTCTTATTAACCAAAGCGGACAAAATTAAACGCGGTGCACAGCAAAACAGCCTGTTAAAAACCCGCAAACTGCTTAAAGAAGAAGGCATTGATGTCAGTGTGCAGACTTTTTCTGCCTTGAAAAAAACCGGACTGGATGAACTGGTGAGTAAACTTGATGAATGGCTGATGCAGACATAACACCGTAACCAATGACCGGCATTGAGCCTTAAGAGAAGTTTTAAGTTGTAAGTTTAAAAACATAAATCAAAAGAAGCTTGTTAAACATAAGGTTATCCAGTTTTTGACTTTCTACTTATAACTTAAAACTTTTAACTTACAGCTTCTCTTTCTGGCCGTTTTGAGTCATTCTTCCAGTAACAAACAGATTAATATACCTGCCGCAGCAAACTTTTTTAATTCGCAATAAAAAAAGCCCGGCCAAACGGCCGGGCAATAAAAATGGAACCGGATTGGGGTTGCCGATTCCGTTGGCTCGCAAAAGGGAGAGAGCGAGCCCACGCCGGGCTACAGCGTATTCACAAGAATGCTTCCTGCTATCAGTACAACAATCTCTTAACTATAATTAAAGACCATAAAAAAGAGATGTCAAAAGACAGCGGACAAACGGTGTTATTTTGCGGATAAAAACGACGAACGGTACAAGTTTTTTTAGAGAAAAAAGTATTATCTACATATAAATCAAATGCTTATAAATTTAGATTCATTTAAAAAATAGTATTGTTGCGCAACGTACTGTTTACTGGAAATACTGACAGAAAACTTCCTGCCCTCCACCCTTTGCTGCCTGCTCAATGCGCTTCATCCCAGTTGGCCCCCACCCCGATATCGACCACCAGCGGCACCTTTAATGATGCCGCCTGCTGCATTTCCGTTGTTAATAAACCAGCCACCGCATCCACATCTTTTGCCAAAACCTCAACCACCAGCTCATCGTGAACCTGCATAACCACACGCGCATCAAGCTGACTACCGAGCAGCGCTTTATCCACCGTAATCATGGCACGTTTGATTATGTCGGCCGCTGTTCCCTGCATCGGTGCATTGATTGCAGTACGCTCGGCATATTGCCGGCGCTGACCATTTCGTGAATTAATTTCCGGCAGATATAAACGCCGGCCAAACACGGTCTCAACATACCCTTTATCATGCGCCAGTGCACGGGTCGCATCCATATAGGCTTTCACTCCCGGATAACGTGCAAAATAAGTGTCGATGTAATCCTGTGCTTCATAACGACCGATATTAAGCTGTTTTGCCAGACCGAATGCCGACATACCATAAATCAGGCCAAAGTTAATGGCTTTTGCCGCACGGCGCTGCTCATTTTCCACTGCATCCAGTGCCACACCGAAAACCTCGGCAGCGGTTGCACGATGGACATCGACACCTTCAGAAAACGCCTGCAACAGGCTCTCATCTTCTGACAAATGCGCCATAATGCGTAATTCTACCTGCGAATAGTCTGCTGCCAGCATTTTATACCCGGGCTCGGCAATAAAGGCCTGACGAATACGCCGGCCTTCTTCACTGCGCACCGGAATATTCTGCAAATTCGGGTCTGTTGACGATAAACGCCCGGTCGCAGCAACCGTCTGGTTGTATGACGTATGTACACGCCCGGTTTTTTCATTGACCTGTAACGGCAGCTTGTCGGTATAGGTAGACTTCAGTTTACTCAGGCTGCGGTGTTCCAGAATAAGTTTTGGCAGAGCATAATCAGCAGCCAGTTCCTGCAGCACATCTTCGGCGGTTGATGGTGCACCTTTGGGGGTTTTACGGATTACCGGCAATTTGAGCTTTTCAAAAAAGATGCTTTGAATCTGCTTCGGTGAAGCCAGGTTAAAACTTTCCCCAGCTTCTTCATAAGCCAGCAATTCGACCGCTTTCATGCGCTCGGCCAGCTGCTGGCTCTGCTGTTCCAGCATAGGCACATCGATTTTTACCCCATTACGCTCGATACCCAACAAGACTGATAATAACGGCAGCTCTATCTCCTGATACACACGCATTAATGCCTGCTCTTTATCCAGTTCGGTACTCAGTTTCTGATGAAGCTGCAGGGTAATGTTGGCATCTTCCGCCGCATAGGGACCGGCCTGCGCCAAATCGATTTCATTGAAAGTTAACTGTTTAGCCCCTTTGCCCGCAATATCTTCAAAATGAATGGTCTGATGATCCAGAAAACGCAAAGCCAGGGCATCCATATTATGCCGCTTAGTCGAGTCCAGCACGTATGACTCCAGCATTGAATCATGAGCGATACCTGTTAAAAATATACCGTGATTTTCCAGAACATGGGCATCATATTTAAGATTCTGGCCAATTTTACCGACAGACTCGTTTTCCAGTAACGGCTTCAAAGCCCCCAGAACCAGTGCCTCGGACAGCTGCTCCGGTGCCCCCGGATAATCATGCCCGAAAGGTACATAAGCAGCCCTGCCAGCCTCTATGGCAAAGGACACACCCACCACTCTGGCCTTCATATAATCAAGACTGGTGGTTTCGGTGTCAAACGCAAACTGCCCGGCCGATGTCAGCTTCTGCAACCAGTGTTCAAATGTTTTTTCATCAAGCACGGTGTCATACTCGCTGGCCACCGGCGCAGTTACCGCCACACCGGACACCGCGTCATCCGCTGCTGCCTCCATGTCCGCCAGCCAGCGCTTAAACTCCATATCACGGTAAATCTGCCGCAATCTGCTTTTGTCCGGTTCCCGCATTTGCAGGTCAGCAATATCAAGATCAAGATCCACATCACGCTTAATGGTGGTCAGAGCCTTCGACAGGGGCAGCTGCTGCAGGTTTGCCCGCAAGCTGTCGCCGACCTTACCTTTAATCTCATCTGCATGAGCAATCAGATTATCCAGTGTTTCATACTGCTGCAACCACTTTGCGGCCGTTTTCGGTCCAACCTTCGGCACCCCCGGAATATTGTCCGAGGTGTCGCCCATCAGTGCCAGATAATCAATAATGGCAGTTGGTGGCACGGCAAATTTTTCCATAACACCAGCCTCATCCAGCAGCATATTATTCATGGTATTGATCAAAGTTACATGCGGGTTCACCAGCTGCGCCAGATCTTTATCACCGGTTGAAATAATCGTATCTATTTTCTGCTCACTGGCTTTTGTCGCATAGCTGCCGATCACATCATCGGCCTCGACACCGGGAATAATAATCATGGGATATCCCAGTGCCTCAACCAGTTCATACAGGGGCTCAATCTGGCAGCGCAGATCATCGGGCATTGGCGGCCGATTGGCCTTATATGCTTCATACAAGTCGTTACGAAAGGTTTTTCCCTTGGCATCAAATACCACCGCAATATGCTCGGGTCGGTATTCCTCTACCAGCTTGTTGAGCATATTAATGACCCCGTACACAGCACCGGTCGGCTGACCTTTACTGTTGGTTAACGGCGGTAGAGCGTGAAACGCGCGGAATAAATAAGATGAGCCGTCAACAAGAACTAGCGGTGGTTTTTTTTCTGACATTGAGTGAATATCCACTATGGAAGGTTATTTTTATGCCTGCTGATTATCGCAAACAGTAGCGGTCTTTAATAGCGATATTAACAATTCGTTGCTGCCGAACAAAAAAATGACACAAAACAACTGTAAAGAGAAGTTTTAAGTTTTACAACGTTAAATCAAAAGAAGATTGTTAAACAGAAGGTTATTCAGCTTTTAGCTTGCTACTTACAACTTCTCTTAAGACTCAATGACGGTCGCTGGCCTCATCGCACTATAACTACTCCATCCGGGAGTAACAGGAGCGAACAATTACAGGCAGATTTTTATTATTCCGGAGATCTCCCGGGGTTTTACATGGATTTTTCGGCTAAAATTTTTTTATCTCGCCGTTATACGCTAAAATCACGAACAATTTTAAGCGCTACTCATTTTATTCACCTTCTGAATTTAATATGTCTGTATATACAACTATCGATGAAGACGAACTCAAATCGTTTCTCAGCCACTACAATGCAGGACAACTGCTTGATTACCAGGGCATCAGTGACGGCATTGAAAACACCAACTATTTTGTAAATACCGATAGCGGGCGATTTGTATTAACCATTTTCGAGCAACACAGTTTTGAGGAAATGCAGTATTACCTCAGCCTCATGCACCACCTTGCCGACCATCAGGTACCCAGCGCCAATCCGGTAGCTGACCGTCAGGGGCATTACTTAAGCCTCTTTAAAAACAAGCCCATTGCCCTGGTCGAACGTTTAAGCGGCAGCAGTATCACCACCACCACGGTTAATCATTGCGCGCAACTGGGCGCGGCCATGGGAAAAATGCACAGCGCGGGGCTGAGTTTCACGGTGCAGCAGAACAATCCACGCGGACCGCGCTGGTGCCAGCAAACGGCAACAAAAGTAATCGACAAACTGTCTGCAGACGAGCAGCAGATGCTAAAATCAGAAGTCCATTTCCAGAAAGAAAAAAGACACGCCGAACTGCCACGCGGGGTTATTCATGCCGACCTGTTTCGTGACAATGCACTGTGGGACATTGCTGATCACGGTCCTGCCGGGGCTGACCGTTTCAGCGGTATCATTGATTTTTATTATTCCTGTGACGACGTCCTGCTGTACGACTTGGCGGTCGCTGCAAATGACTGGTGCCGCAACGCTGATCTGCGATTAAACAGAGAAAAAGTAACCGCTCTGCTTGCTCACTACCATGACTTTCGCGCACTACAGAACAATGAACAGCAATACTGGCCGGCGATGTTACGTGCCGGTGCTTTACGCTTCTGGTTATCACGTTTATACGATAAACACTTTCCACGCGAAGGTGAGCTGGTTCATACCAAAAACCCGGACGAATTCAAAACCATCCTTGCTGACTGCATAGAACACAGCGAAGACTATTTTCACTACTGGCCCGGTCAGTAAGGTGATGTTAAATAAAACGCTATCACGGATCGATGCCTTTATCGACTGGAGCGGGCGCACCGTTTCCTGGCTAAGCCTGCTGCTGGTACTGGTTACTTTCACCGTGGTGGTACTGCGTTATGCTTTTGACTATGGCATGATTGCACTGCAGGAAACCAGTACCTATCTACATGCCACTGTCTTTCTTGTCGGCATGGCCTATACCCTGCAACAGGACGCCCATGTCCGTGTCGATATTTTCTACTCACGATGCAGCCGCCTGAGCAAAGCCTGGATAGACCTGTGCGGCACACTGTTTTTATTATTACCCTTTATGTTATTTATCAGCTGGAGCAGCTGGCAATATATTCTTGACAGCTGGTCAGTGCTGGAAGGCTCCCGTGAAGCCGGTGGCCTGCCGGCAGTATTCCTGTTAAAAAGTTTGATCCTGGTAATGACAACACTGCTCAGTCTGCAGGCACTCTGCCAGGTCGCCCGCCATATGCAATTAATCATCAAACACAAAACGAGCACAGACTAATGGAATACATGGCGCTGTATCTTTTTGCCGTGGTATTTATACTGTTACTCAGCGGTTACCCGGTAGCCTTCACTCTGGCCGGCACTGCTCTGATTTTCAGTGTTATCGGCGAGGCCACCGGCAGCTTTGATTCGGCCTTTCTGCAGGCCCTGCCCAATCGTTTATATGGCATCATCAGCAATCAAATATTAATCGCCGTACCGCTGTTTGTGTTCATGGGCGTGATGCTGGAACGCTCCCGAATAGCAGATGAACTGCTAACCACCATGACCCGGCTGTTTGGCAACATGCGTGGCGGCATGGGTATTTCGGTGGTACTGGTGGGCATGCTGCTGGCGGCCAGTACCGGTATTGTCGGTGCCACTGTTGTTACCATGGGTCTGCTGTCATTGCCCAGCATGTTAAAACAGGGTTACGACCCAAAAATATCCACCGGTCTTATCTGTGCGTCAGGCACCCTGGGGCAGATCATTCCACCGTCTATCGTACTGGTACTGCTGGGCGACGTGTTGTCCAACGCCTATCAGCAGGCGCAACTGGAAATGGGTATTTTTGCACCGGAGACCATATCGGTTGGCGATCTGTTTGTTGGTGCATTAATCCCCGGCCTGTTACTGGTCGTCATGTATATTCTGTATATCGGCAGCATTGCGCTTTTCAAAAAAGACGCGATGCCAGCAAGCCGTCACAGCGAAATCGATTATGACGCACATTTATTTTATGACGTGATCAACAGTTTGCTGCCGCCATTGGCTCTTATTCTGTCGGTGCTGGGCTCCATTATCGCCGGCCTGGCCACACCGACCGAAGCCGCAGCCATTGGTGCGGTTGGCGCCATGTTACTGGCCATGATTAAAAAACGCTTTACCCTGGAAACGCTGCAGGCAGTGGTTCGCAGTACCACACGTGTCAGCTGCATGGTCTTTATGATACTCATTGGTGCCGCTTTATTTTCCCTGGTGTTTCGTGGCTTTGAAGGTGATGAGCTTATTCAGGAATTACTCAGCGATTTAGGCGGCGATAAATATCGCGCCCTGTTTGTGGTGATGCTGGTAATGTTCCTGCTGGGTTTTGTGCTCGACTTTATCGAAATCACCTTCGTTATTATTCCCATCGTCGGCCCGGTTTTGCTGGCCATGGACATCGACCCGATCTGGCTGGGCATTCTGATCGCCATCAATCTGCAAACTTCCTTTCTCACCCCTCCCTTTGGCTTCGCCCTGTTTTATTTACGCGGCGTGGCACCACCGGAAATAAAAACCACACAAATTTATCAGGGGGTCATACCATTTATTGCGATACAGCTTGTAGTGATGGCAATGATTGCCTACTGGCCGGCACTGGCAACATGGCTACCGGCACAACTTTCATAAAAAAGTTATTATAAAAATACATGATGAATACAAAAACAATCTATTTCGCCCAACACGGTCTGGCACTCAGCAAAACCCAGGACCCCGAACGCCCGCTGTCTGCAGACGGCATTACACAAACAACAGCAGTGGCCCGACATCTTGACGAAATACTGTTTTCACCTTCATCTATTTTCCACAGCGGTAAACAACGTGCGCTACAAACGGCTGAAATTTTTTCAGCCACTCTGTCTGCCGTCCCGGTGCCGGTAAAACAACACTCACACCTGTCGCCCAATGATGATATCCAGCAGCTGATACCGCAGCTGCAAAATAACGCCCTCTATATCGGCCACCTGCCACAGCTGGATAAGCTCTGCAGCTATTTACTCTGTGGTAATGAATCGACCGGACTGCTTCAATTTCAAAACAGTGGCGTCATAGCTTTGACTCTGGAAACAGATCAGTGTCAGCTGAACTGGTATCTCACTCCTGATATAATTAACCGCCAGTAACCAGCTCAAACTATACCAGGCCATTGTTTTTTACAGTAAAAACATTGAAAAAACCTTTAGCGTCACAAAACTTTACAGCTCATTCAAACTGCTCGCAACAATCTGTTTTTTATTCAAACACCTTATAATTCAACAATATAGGAAGGTTTCCCGCAATATGACATACAGCATTAACAAATCAGTACGTCGACTTTGTTTACAGTAGCCCTTTAATCCATAGCCAATAAATGCTTACATGCATGGTAACACCATGATTTCAATAGCAATGACAATAGTGGCATGGTAGTTGCAAATACATAATTACTAAAGAGAATTTCAATTACTGAGTGCAACAGCGCATTCATACAGCAAAGGACAAAAAATGCAGCATTTTGCAAAAATAGTGGGGCTTATCGTTGCTCTGGCAGCCTCATCGGCGCAAGCCGTTCCAACCTTATATTTTTTTGGCGGTATCGGATTTGATGCCAACGCTCAGCGATTATCAGTATCATCGAACCTGATCCAGACGCAGGATATCTTTCCCGCCCCGAACCTTAGCGGCAGAGTAAACTTTGATGTAGAGCTTTTCGACACCTTTTTTGGTGGTGGCAAGAACATAGGTTACTTCCAGTCTATTGCCGGTCAGGATGATGTCAAGGTAACGGACGCAGACACAAACCTGCTGTTAAGTGGCAACTTTCTGTCACTAACAATGACTGGCAACGATAATGCCGGAATCGGCTTTATTACTGCTGAATTTGTTACCAACGGCGGCCTGCTGGCTGACCAGTTTGGTATCGGCAACGTAGTCGCTCTTCAGTTTAATCTTGGCGGCACCGCATTTAACTCAACCATGTTTGATAATAATTTTTCAGGCCTGATTAATGGCAATATCAAAGGTCAGAACAATGTTGCCATTAGCGTTGCCGAGCCCAACCTGCTGGCACTGCTAAGCATTGGTCTGTTACTTGTCGGATTCATCGGTAAAAGATCACAACGCTCCTGAAACCGCACCGGGATTGCCGGTTTAGTCTCAGGCATAAAAAACCCTCATAGTATGAGGGTTTTTTATGCCTGATTTATGTCATCACATACCCTACCTTTCGCAACAGATTTATCTATAATGGAACACCACTCTGATCGTTATAAATAACAGCATGAATCCACTTTCATCATTTAACTTTATTGCACAAAAACTGCTCTATTTGTGGATTAAGACCGACGTCACCCGGGTAAGTGACCCGCTCAGCAACAATAACAACACCGTCATTATTTATACCTTACAATCGCGCGCATGGTCAGACCTGCTGGTACTTGAACATGAATGCAAATCACTCAATATCAAACGCCCCCTGTCACGAATTAAACACAAACCACTCAATAAATGGCACCATGTATATACCGTCGCCCAGGCACAGCCACTTAAAGCCTGGTTACAGCAGAAAACCAAACAATCCAGCATGCTTTGCGGCATTTTTCAGGCCTTGCAGAAAAACCCTGAACTGGAAGTCATCTTTGTTCCCGTTGTGGTTTTCTGGGGGCGGCCGGTAGTTAAGCAAAAACACTGGTTACATATATTGTTTTCCGATACCTGGGGATTCGCCGGCCGTACTCGGCGTTTTTTTACTATTTTATTCAATGGCAAAAACACCCTGATCGAGTTCTCCCCGGCGATTTCCTACCGTGACTTATTATCAAAGTGCAAGGATCAGACTGATTGTGTCACGCAACTGCAAAACCTGTTAACCAAACGGCTGACAGAAATGAAAACAGCAACCCTGGGCCCGGATATTTCACACCGCCGCACCCTGGTAAGGCAACTACTGGAAAACAAGGATATTGCCACGGCCATAAAAAGTCGCAGCGAACAGGACAACATCTCTATTTACAAAGCCACAAAAATTGCACAAAACTACCTCAATGAAATTGTCGCTGATCGCAGTTATATCACCATCCAGATTCTGCAACGTGTATTAACCGCTTTCTGGAATAAATTTTATTCCGGCATTGATGTACACTTCAGTGAGCCGCTTAAACGTTTAGCGCTCAGCCATGAACTGGTTTATGTACCCTGCCATCGCAGCCATATCGACTACCTGCTGCTTTCCTATGTGATACACAATGAAGGACTGGCGATTCCATACATCGCTGCCGGCAAAAATTTAAACATGCCGGTCATTGGATCTGTACTGAGAAAAGCCGGTGCCTTTTTTATTCGCCGCAGCTTTAAAGGCAATGCACTGTATTCAACTGTGATGTTCGAATATATTGCTTCCCAGGTTTCTACCGCAATGCCGATAGAATATTTTATCGAAGGTGGTCGCAGCCGTACCGGCCGCCTGTTACAACCTAAACCCGGCATGCTGGCGATGACCATTCGCGCATACTTAAAATACCAGAAACGCCCGATTGCCTTTATACCGGTTTATATCGGTTATGAAAAAATGATTGAAGGCAAAGCCTATCTCTCCGAACTAAAAGGAGATGACAAAAAATCCGAATCCCTGATCGGCTCCATTCGTTCATTCTTTAAAATACGCGGAACCTACGGGCGCGTCAGCATCAGCTTTGGACAGGCCGTGTTACTGGATGAAATACTGGAACAGAAAAATGCCAACTGGAAACAGTACCCGCTGAGTAATAATCAGCGACCCGACTGGTTAATCACTACGGTTACCCAAACCGGCAACAGCATCATGCAAAATATAAACGCATGCTGTAACGTAAATGCGGTTAATTTAATCGCCACCGCCCTGCTGGCATCACCCAATCAAACCATGGACGAAGGCGAGTTAATTCGCACCCTTGATTTATATGTCAAGCTGATCAAACAACTGGATTACTCAGATAAAATATACGTAACCGGTCAGCCTGCTGACGAACAGATTAAACACGTAGAAAAGCTTGGCTTAATACATCGCCGCAACCATGAAATGGGGGATTTTATTTATCTCGATAATGCGCATGCCGTACTATTAACCTACTACCGGAACAACATCCTGCATCTACTGGCCATGCCGTCATTAATTGCCTGCTGTTTTAATAATGCAGCAACATTATCGCGTGAAAAACTTTTACCCTATATTAAAACCACCTACCCGTTTTTACATTCAGAATTTTTCCTGCACTGGTCTCCTGCAGAAATTCCGGCACTCACTGACCGCATACTTCAGGTATTTCTCTCCTCTGAGCTACTGGTTTATAATGAAGACAACAAGTTATACTACAGGCCCGGCATCAGCACAGAAGCCAATGCGCAATTTGCGACCATGTCCCAGACAATCTCGCCATTACTGGAGCTTTATTATATGATCTTCGCCCTGCTTGCCGAATATGGTTCTGATACGCTATCAAGAGAACGCCTTGAAGAACTATGCCATTTAATGGCTCAAAGAATTTCGTTAATGTATGAAATCAACTCTCCGGACTTTTTTGACAAAAAGCTAATTGCCAACTTTATTAATAGTTTAATAAAACATGACTATGCCATCGTCAATGCCAGTGGAAACCTGGAATTAAGCGCTTTCGCACTAAGCGAAGGCCGGCGCACACGACGCCTGCTTGATAAAAACATGCAATATAATATTCTGCAAATGCTACGTACTTCTACTAATCAGTAAGCTGGCCACTATACAATGACCTCACCTTTAAAAAAATTTTACCGGAATAATCCATGGCAGGCCAGGATATTAACTACCCTGCTTTTTATCAGCCTCCTTGTTATCGTTGTTCGCCTGGCCTTATCACCCGCTATTATTTACGGCACAAACACCTGGTTAAAATCACAGGGCATCAACTCCACAATAGAAGACTTTACTATTGATCTATTTGCTGGCAGTGTTTCCCTTATTAATGCAGAAGGCCTGCGCAACAATACGCCGCTCTTTAAAATAGGCCGGATAGAAATACACTGGCAATGGCAGCCATTATCCAATAAAACCATACACATCAGCAGTATTGCACTTGACAGAATAAGCATAAATATCAAGCATTATGCTGACAATATCACCATAGGCGGAGTAAGCATTCCTTTAGACAGCAAACCGCCTTCTGCAGCAAAAACAGACGCCGAACAACCTGCTTTATTATGGGCAGCAAATCTTGGCGAAGTCGTTATCAGTAATCTGAATATCTGCTACCTGCAACACAATACCACTGAACTAAAAAAAACCGATAATACACTTGCTTTCGATTACTGCCTGACACTGGACAACATGTCATGGCAGGGAAATATCGCTTATGCAAGCGACACCATGCAAACAGAGGTTGAAGACATTCCATTATCAACCAGCGGTGACTTCACCTTATCCGGGCTCACCGTGACGGATAACCGGCTGGGTAAAAGTCTGCTGGCTTCAAAAACCACTTCATTAAAAGATGTTCATACCAGCGGTTTGAACAATATCCATATCAAGCAGCTAAAAATGGAACGCCTGTCTTTATTACAACGTGATGAAAAACAACATATCGATGCCATACGGTTCAAACAGTTGATGCTTGATGACATCACACTGACCCGTTTGAACACATTGAAAATCAATACTATTGCTTTACAAAATCCCGGGGTATATTTAGTAAAACTTGATACAGATAACTGGGAATATCAGCAATGGTTACCGGCCACGCTGACTTCCGGCAATAATGAACCAACAGACAAAACCATAACGCATAAACCTGACACAGAAAACACGTCAGGTTTCGACATCAATATCAAAACGGTCAATATTACAGCTTCGGATCTGTGTTATCTGGAACACGACAGTGCCTTATACTATTGCCTGACGCTGGCTTCACTGCACTGGCGCGGCCCGCTAAGTTATAGCACCAGGCCATTAGCAGATAAGGAGTACAACCTGCAGCTCAATGGTGAACTCGAACTGCAGTCATTCAATATTAAAAATCACAGCCTGTCTCGTGACCTTATTGACATAAACAAACTTGTTTTAAGTGAACTTGCACTTGATGGCCTGGATAATATTTCATTAGCTCAACTTGATATAGAAAAACTAAGAGCCCTGCAACGCGGCTCTGATACCCGGGATAATACTGCCACATTTGACGCCCTGGTTATCAGTGACATCAAGCACTCCAAAGACAGCCTATCCATTAATACGATACAACTGAGCGGCCTGTACAGTGCGCTTTCGAAAAATAAAAATGGTGAATGGGAACATGATAAATGGCAGCATGAGAACAAAACCGGGAACACAACAACAAAGCCTGCTACTGAACAAAAACCAGCAGAGAAATCACCACAACTTAACTTTTCTTTAAACAGTCTGGAAGTCAATACCGACAAAAAACTACTGTTTACTGATAACAGCACAACGCCGGCAATGAATATAGGCCTGCAAACTCTGGACTTTTCAATAAAAAACCTTTATTCAGCAAAACCTGACAGCAACAGCCTGTTCTCACTATTTGCCAGAACTATTCGTCATGGCACCATTGATATCGCCGGAACAATTAAACCTTTTGCGAAAAAAATATCCTTTGACGCTAACGGAAAACTAACAGGATTCGACCTGAGAGCGGCTACACCAGCCACTAAAAAAGCGATTGGCCATATTATACAAAGCGGACAGATGGATGCCGATTTAACACTTAAAGCCAGTGATGGTATTCTTGACAGCAATATAGACCTGTCGCTTTACCAGTTCAAAATAAAATCTACCAGCAAAAAAGAGGCCGATAAGCTCGATAAGAAACTCGGCATGCCTCTCAACCAGACACTGCTACTGCTAAGAGACAAAGATGACAGCATACACCTGAGTATTCCGGTTACCGGTGACATAGAAAACCCGCAATTTAATCCGATGGACGCAATTATTACTGCCACTACCAAAGCGGCTGCGGTCACCTTAATCACCTTTTATACGCCTTATGGTCTGGTCTATGCGGGAGGTAATCTTGCCTATAACCTTGCCACTGCACTGAACTTTGACCCGATAACATTTACCGCCGGATCAGCAGAGCTACTCGAGCAGAATAAACAGCAACTGGACAACCTTGCCAAACTGATGAGCGAAAAACCACAGGTCCATCTAACCTTGTGTGGCATCACCAATCAGTCTGACGCTGTTAAACTGTTTCCTGAACTCAACAGGAAAAAAACCACAACACAAAATAAAAACGACCATGATGAACCGGCAGAAATCACCCTTACACTAAATGGTGAGCAGAATAGCAAGCTGGCGGAGCTTGCCAGGCAGCGGCAAATGAACACCAAAAACTATATGATTACGGCGCATGAAATTAAACATGACCGCTTGATCTTATGCGCACCTGAACATAAAACCGGTGCTGATGCGATTGCCGGCGTAGAGATTCACATCTAGGATAAGGGTAGTTCTGAAATAAATACCGTATTTCTATGTTTAAAAAACAGAACCGGCGGCTACACGCTATTCTTCTGTTTTCCTGTTTAATTACCTGATTTTTTTTCAGATTGCCATATCGCCGTTATAGGGTTTTCTTCAGGTTCTCCCCATACAGATTCAGCATGATCAAATAGTGGCTCAACAAAATCACGGGCGATCTGAACCATTGCATCTTTCAGCTCAAAAAATAAATCCAGTAATTCCGGGTCAAAATGTTTACCTCTGCCCTGTCGCAGGATTTCCATGGCATCCTCTATCGGAATTTTATCTTTATATACCCGCTTGTGAATAAGTGCATCGAACACATCCACAATGGCTACAATTCTGGCGCTGATAGTAATCTCTTCACCAGAAAGACCTTTTGGGTAACCACTGCCATCCCATTTTTCATGGTGCCCCAGAGAAATATCTCGCGCCATCTGTATAAGTGGCGACTTGGAGTTTGAAAGAATCTTACCGCCGATTTCCGGATGCGTTTTCATAATAACAAGTTCTTCTTCTGTAAGCGCTCCCGGCTTGGTCAGTATTCTATCGGGTATACCGATCTTGCCAATATCATGCATCGGTGCAGCAATCCTGATCTCATCTATCTCGTTTTGCTGCCAACCAAGGTGTTTAGCCATCAATTGACTGTAAAGTCCTAATCGTCGTATATGACTACCGGTTTCACCATCATCTTTAGAATCTGCTGCACTCACAAGGCGTAATGCAATTTCCTCTTCTCGCGCCCTGATCATTGCTGTGCGTTCGCGCACTTCTTTTTCCAGTGCATTCTTTAACAATGCACCGTCACGGCCAATTTGAAGGAACTCCAGGTTTTGCTGATATGCCTGGTCCTGAATTTCTATAAACAGTAACTTGTTACCATCCCAGTTCAGGGCAATAGCTTCAAGTGCAATATCACCTTCATCAGTGCTCTCTATCCACGGACCCGAGCGTATTCGTTTGTGACTACTTTCATTTTCACTGTTCCAAATTTGCCGGGCATCAACCAGAAAATTTTCAATAAATATAAATTTCTCCTGAGGAAATAAAGATTCAGGAGATTCGAAAATTTCTGGATAAATACCGGTAAATTGAGAGGCGACTGGCTCGAGCAATTCAAATGAACCGTTATTATTCATACGTAGCGCCATCAGGTTAAGCGCTTCGAAAAACTCAAAATGTGTTTGCTGCTTGCTGGATTCTACTTTTTCCTGCAACAGACGAAGTTCATTGGCTTTTTGTCTGGCCTGACCTTCCCATTCAAGCTCCTGTGTCTTGTCTACCAGGATTATCCAGTCTAATGCATCATCATTAAACAGGTGAACGTCTACTACGATATTGTCAGCAACCTGATATGAAGGTATACATTCATATTGTGTTGTCATCGGAAAAAAGCCGGTAAGGAACAACGCCTCATCAAGAATACAGTCGCCTTTGTGCCACTCAGGTAAGCCTATGTTTAATAACTTTCCGCCCTGATTAACCAGCAGGCCATGTTTGTCGATCGCAAGGTAAGCAAAGGTTTGTGTTTGCAGAGTAATCTGTAATATTTTACTGGTTACATTTTGAGGATAAGGCTTATTCATCACTTTCTCAAACTGCGCTTAACAATTGGCTGCCAAGCTGCGTAAAGGCATACTCGACATTATCACTACTCTTTGCGCTGGTCTCGATGATCTCCCAGCCAGACTGTCTCAATTCATCGAGTTGTGATTTGTCGATACACCAATTTTGTTTTAAATCCAGTTTATTAATCACCAGAACAAAAGGGATATCTGCAACTTCAGTATCAACTTTATGTTTTAGCTGTACAGCAATATCAAGTGTTTCTGCTCGCGTGCCGTCAGCCGTCAGTATGATGCCCGCTGACCCCCGTAGATAGGAGCTGCGCACTTTCATAAACTCATCTTCACCTGCCAGATCCCATAAAATAAACTCCACTGCCTTGCCATTGATGTGCAGAGATTTTTTGTCAATTTTAACACCCAGTGTGGTCTGATACTTATCACTAAAAATACTGTTCACATACTTCTGTACCAGAGAAGTCTTACCAACGGCGAAAGCGCCCAGCATACAAACTTTCAACTTAATCATATGGTTTATCCATAATTACTCAGCTTTGTTAATGATAACTTTAAATGTTACCCGTCGATTATATCGGCGATCGGCATCAGTAGATTCCTTGGTTATAGGTGCGCCTAAGCCTTTTATTAGCAGATTTTCGATGCTAATTCCATTGTCTACGCAATAACGCGCAACATAATTGGCACGTTCCTGACTAAGTAATATATTATCCTGGTAACTGCCGTCTGAATCAGAGTGCCCCTCAATAACAATTTTTGCTTCCCGTGATAGGCTACGCGCGGTTTTTATGATATTTTCAGTCAGCCCGGCAATTTCCCTTAACAGGTTATTTGCTTCCTCATTATGTGAGGTTGCTATGTCAAAAAATATATTGATCTCTTCCAGCGCCTTTATATCTGCTGTCAAGCTTTCCTCATCTGTATTAACTAACCGGCTTAAATCAAAAGCAATAGATCCTTTATTATTTACTGTCGTTTCAAAATTATGAATCCAGTTATTGTCAGCACTACCGCTTAATTTCAAGACATCATCTTCAAATACCACAGAAACAGTTGCCGGACGCTTTATCGATTCAAGTATGCGTTTATTAACAAATTCTTTTTGTAATGAAAGAAAATATTCAAACTGATAACTTACATCTTTTTGTTTTAGTTCAGATGTTTTAATCAGGACTTCCGGTTCCCGTGATAATGGATCCCTTAATCCTTTTATCCGTATTTTTTTACCATTTTTCACCACCCCGGTAATAACATAACCAGGTTCATTTTCCAGCGTTTGAACATAGCGATCCTGCTGCCTGGATAAATACATGCCGGAAACCAACCAATAAGCGAAAATAATAATTAGCAACAATATAAACAATCGGGTTTTCAGTGAGTATTTCTTTTCTACCGGCTCCCTGTACTGCGACTGTAAACTTTTCAGGAGCAACTCACGTGTCGGCAGAAATGTTGTAGTATCACCACTGAAATCAGACAGGGCTTTACCATACCGAGACTGAATATCCTCTAATACCTGATGCATTTCTATGCGTAATTTATTAGGTGCATCACCACGAATGGCAAATGCAAGAATAATATCCGGTGCCTGCTCAATCCATATCGAAACATCACCAACCTGAACACTATTCAGTGACTGATGTTTGTCTACATCAAATGAGTCCCCGACAAAATCCCGTATTGCCGTTAACATCGAGGACACCATATCTGCATCCTGAATGTCACTGTCTTCCATACTTACATGGTTTAACATTAAGCCTGTCTGCCTATGAATAAGGAAAACCTGTTCAACACGATAAGCAAGGCTATGCAGCATAACAATGCTTGAAAAGGGTATTCCAGTACGTATCGATTCGACACGCCACTTAACGCCCTGAAATGAAAAACTGTTCTCAAGACTTTGATTCAGCGTCTGCAGCATCTGCCTCAAAGTTTCAGATATGGATTTACGAATTGCGGGTCCAATAACAGGGAATAGTGCATCGGCGAATTTGTTAATGTCTCGTTTGATCGATAGTCGGACGATGTCTTCAACCGTTGGCACCATCGCATTCGAGAGTTGCTCGCCTTGCTGCGCACTTTTTTGCATAGCCTGTGGGAGCACTTCACTGATTTCACTGGAAAAACGTTCAGGGTCATCCAGACGATCTGCCAGTTGATCCAGTCTTGCAATTTCTGGAGCGAGCAATATACGGCGTAATTCTTCTAAATCACGAGTTTCAACGTGTGAGTTATTATCCATACGTAGAGATAAATATAAGTCGCGTTAACGCTGTATTCAATCATCCCCGTGGATCTGTAGTGCCAGTGAATTCAGCATTTCGGCCAATGTAGACTTGTCGACTTTACCCGTTGATAGCTCCTGCTTATAACCATCCATACGTTTGCGCACCTGATCAAACTGGCTTTTCATTTCGGCGCTAAAGTCCTGACTTTGTTTGAGAATTTTTTGGTTGGTACTAGAAGATTGACTATCAAGTGACTTACTAACTTCAGCAATTTTACTATCAATCTGTTTTGCGCTTTTATTCATCTCGCTATTAAGATTACCCATCTCCTCAATCCTGACTTTCTCCTCACCTGCCAGTTTGCCTGTCAGGATAGCAATCTCACTTTCAATAAAAGTTTGCAGCGACTCCATTTGCAGTGAGTTTTCCTTACGCAATGATTCGATATCACTGGCAAGTCCTTCTTCAAGTTGCGCAAATTTACGATCGAGTTCACGCATCTGGTTGCCAAACAGAATATCTCTGATTTTATCGACACTCTCCACATCACTTTCTTCATACGATGTATTTGACGCTTTTTTCACGACAGTCTTTTTTTTAGTCGTTATATTATTTTTATCCATAAGAATCAATCTATTGTTAGATTACATACATAATAGAACATTTCTCAAAAAAAACCTTAAAAACTTAAGATCTTTGAGCAAATGAAGGACGAACAAATGGGTCAAATCATATGATGAATCGTGGCAGAGGCAGACAACGGATATTCCCTGCCAAATATTATTACGAGAAATATACCAGGTGCTTATCTAAGGCGCACAAGCGTTCGGTATCAGAATTCATGTATATTGCTTAATGGGGAACCCCTATCATCTTTTAATAAAAACGCCGCGCGGCTATTTGGAACGTGCTATGAGCAAGTGGACAGGGCAGAAATAACAGACGTGTTTAATGTGGAGCATTACTCTACGGTATCGCAAACAATACGGCGATTGAATATATTGACGGATGAAGATATTAGTGTCAGCGATACATTTAATATGTTAAGTCAAGATTTAACCCCTCATGTCCACCTCATGTCCTCATGTCATGTCTTTTGCGGCTGCACGCCATTCTTTGTTTTTCTTCTGGACTCTGCTGCGATTAATATCTCTAGCTTTTCTTTATTACTGGCATCACCCCAGCGAATAATTTCAGTAACCGTTCTGCCACAACCCATACATATATCCTGTTTGTCCAGGCAACAGTTTCTAACACATGGTGAACTTATTTCAGACATTGTATTCAACAGAAAAGCAGAAAATAAACAGTATCAAGGGTCAGCTTTTTTTACTTTACCATCGGCCATAGACATTGACCTTGCTGCTGGTAAAGATCCAGGAATGATGCAACCGGCCGTTTTCTTATAATCCTCAAGATCCGATTTAAGATCCATCTTAACCGTACCATGACTGGCCTCAACCATGTACCGTAAAGGGATACGTCGTTCATCGTCAGACAACCAGATAACCATAAAAGCTCCATCATTTTTATCGTCATCTTCAGCTTCTTTTTTTTCACGCGTAATGACTATTCTTAATGCGTTATATGACCTGTCACCAATGTTCAGTTTTTCATGGCCTTCAAAATGCGCGTGATATTTTCTAAATGAATCTTTATAGGCAACAACAAAATCAACTTTTTTTAACTTGCTGTAATCGTGCCAGCGTACAGAATAGATAAGTGACAACGGATCAAAAATAGTATCATTGTTTATAATGTCAACCGCCCTGTCATAGACCAGAGACTTTCTCTCGCCATCAATTACGAGTTGATCAAGCAGAAAATCCGGCGGCTGCTTCTTGCCTTCCGCCTCCCAAACCATCTCTGGCGCATCATCCATGTGCGCATACTCTTCTTCATAAAAGTCACCGTCATCATGCGTCCTTATTTTTTTACGTTTATGATAAAACTCTATTTGCTTTCCTTTCTGATTCAGCCACACCAGCTGATGGCTATCCTTTTCATTTTTATTGATTTCCTCAATAAGATATATTTGTTTCAAATCAGGACTAACGGTTGTACGCCAGTGAAAACGCATTGGTAAAATAAGCTCAGACAAGGTAAAGTTTTCAGTGCTCATCTTCAGGCTAAGCTGACAGGACTTCTGTTTGTTAAATTTATAAGGCTTATTGTCAGCAATAATGACCGTATCAGCAAGGTCTTTCCAGGCAAAGGCAGTGTATATGCCACGATAGGATAAACGATACAGTAAAAATTCTTCATCAGCCCCCTGTGCTTGTGGCAATGACCATTTAACAATATCAGCAGCCTGCACAATACCGGACAGATTCAGAAAAAAACTCAAAATAAATAAATTAAATATATTTTTCATAAGCTTAGAACTTAAGACAATTTTAATGCTTCGCATCGGCCTTTACAAATAACCGGTAATGCTTGCCTGTTTCCGTGTAACACATCAAACACACATGCCATATCAGTCGCTTTAGATACAGGCAGATTATCCACTACTGCCAGTTTCAGACAAACCTTATTTATAAAAGTTAGCGCACATTAAAATATATTTTTTCCGAAATTTCATGCCAGGCGGATATCTGTTTGTAGAATTTATTATACGAATCGTAGATTTTCTGAGCAGAAGCGTTTTTTGCAGCCAGATCACTAACCACCTCATGAGACAGGGCTTTTAACTTTGCCAATACATCATCAGGTAGTTTTCGCACATCCACTTTATGTTTATTCACCAGAGTATCCAGCGCGGCGTTATTCTTTGCAGCAAACTCCAGCGACATATCCTGATTGACGACTTTGCAGGCGTTTTCTACGATAGCCTTTAGATCCCCGGGTAGTGCCTCAAACGCCTGTTTATTGATGATGGCTTCCAATGTCGTACCCGGTTCATGCCAGCCCGGATAATAATAATACTTTGCCGCTTTGTATAAACCAAAAGCAAGGTCATTATACGGCCCCACCCATTCCGTTGCATCAATCGCACCGGTCTTTAACGACGTAAAAAGTTCACCGCCGGGCAGGTTCACCGGGATTCCGCCGGCACGCTTAAGTACCTCACCACCCAGGCCGGGAATGCGCATTTTCAGACCTTTTAAATCATTGGCACTGTTTATTTCTTTATTAAACCAGCCAGCCATCTGTACCGTGGTATTGCCCGCTGCTGCCGGGATCAAACCAAAGGGCTCATAGCTTTCTTTCCACAATTCCATGCCACCGCCAAAATACAACCATGCATTCATTTCCTGTGCATTCATACCAAAAGGCACGGTAGAAAAAAACTGCGCCTCTTCTATTTTTCCTTTCCAGTAATATGCGGAACCATGACCCATTTGTGCCGTGCCGCGCGAAACCGCATCAAATACTTCAAATGCCGGAATGAGTTCTCCCGCACCATAAACTTTTACTTTTATGCGGCCATCAGTCAGCTGTGTAATTAACTTTGCCAGCTGGTTGGCACCGGTGCCTAATACCGGAAAATTCTTCGGCCAGGTGGTGACCATTTTCCATTTTATTTTTGTGTCGGCACTGACAATAGCTGGTGCTGCCACACTGGTGGTTGCCACCGCCCCGATACCTGCCTGTTTAATAAAATCACGACGCTTCATACATATACCTAATGATTAAAAATCTTCCGCAAAAAAATGCAACCCGATATAAATAAACCCGGTACTGCTATGGTTCATGCTCAGCGCCTGCCTGTAATTTAACTGAATCATCTATCAGGCCGGTGTTAAATTAGCATAGGCCATCACCAGCCACTTGCTTCCCTGGTATTCAAAATTAACCTGTACACGGGCATGACTGCCGCTGCCTTCCAGGTTCGTCACCATGCCTTCACCTAACTTTTTATGATTCACCCGCTGGCCAATATAAATACCATTAATCGCTTCTGTCGATTGACAAGCTGCAGCATTATACTGCGAAGCACTTACACTATGACGGGCATTATGTTTACCCCTGACTTCATCCACCAGATGTTCGGGAATCTCACTGACAAAACGTGATGCTGAAGGATATAAGTCCTGGCCGTACAAACGCCGGTGTTCCGCACAACTCAACACCAGTTGCTCACGGGCACGGGTAATGCCGACATAACACAAACGGCGCTCTTCTTCGAGCTTGCCTTCCTCTTCCAGTGAACGCTGACTGGGAAACAGGCCTTCTTCCATACCCACCATAAACACCAGTGGAAACTCCAGACCCTTGGCACTGTGCAGCGTCATCAACTGCACACAGTCATCCCATTCAGCCGCCTGCCCCTCACCGGCTTCCAGTGCGGCATGGGTTAAAAATGCGGTTAACTCATCCATCGGTACATCCAGTTCCGCCGGATCATAATCAAAACCTCTGGCGGCCGTAATCAGTTCTTCAATATTCTCAACCCGTGCCTGGGCTTTTTCTGTTTTTTCTTTTTCGTAGTATTCAATCAAGCCGACATTATGAACAACGTGGTCGACCTGCTTGTGCAGAGACAATTCATTTGTGGCTGCCTGCAGTTCACCAATCAGGTCAACAAATCCCTGCAGGGCATTGGCCGCTCTTGTCGGCAAACCTTTATCTTCGATAATCTGTTTTGCTGCCAGCCACATCGGCAAATCAAACTGCTTTGCCACTTCACGGACTTTTTCCACGCTACGCTCACCAATGCCCCGGGTGGGCGTATTTACCACCCGCTCAAACGATGCATCGTCATTATTGTTATCCATTAAACGCAGATAGGCCAGGGCATTTTTAATTTCAGCGCGCTCGAAAAATCGCATGCCACCATACACTCTGTAGGGCATCGCTTCACTGACAAAACGTTCCTCAAAATTTCGCGACTGGGCATTGGATCGATATAAAATAGCGACATCAGCCCGTGCATTGCCGGCACTGACATACTGTTTTATTTTGTCGATAACAAAACGGGCTTCATCACGTTCATCATAAGCATTATAAAAAATGATCGGCTCACCGTCTTCGCCACTGGTCCATAATTTTTTCCCCATACGACCGGCATTATTGTCGATCAGAGCATTGGCGGCTGACAGTATCGTGGTGGTTGAGCGATAATTCTGTTCCAGACGGATCACCTCTGACAAGGCAAAATCTTTCTGGAAACGGTTGAGGTTTTCCACTTTAGCGCCACGCCAGCCATAAATAGCCTGGTCATCATCACCCACGATGAAAACTTTATTCGTGTTTCCGGCAAGCAGCTGTATCAGCGCATACTGTATGGTATTGGTATCCTGAAACTCATCGACAAGAATATGCTGAAAGCGTTTCTGGTAGTGAACCAGCAAGGAATCATTGTCACGTATCAGCTCCAGAGTACGCAGCAGCATCTCGGCAAAATCAATAACCCCGGCACGCTCGCAGGCAGTTTGATAAGCAGTGTAAATACGCACCTGTTGTTCATAGTTGGGATTACGCGAAGTATCGATATGGGCCGGGCGTTTGCCTTCATCCTTGCGTGCGTTTATAAACGCCTGCGCCTGTTTAGGCGGCCATTTGGCCTCATCCAGCTCCAGCATTTTCAGGATGCGGCGCACCAGCCGGTACTGATCATCCGCATCCAGAATCTGAAAACTCTGCGGCAGTTTTGCTTCCTTCCAGTGATTGCGTAACAAACGATGGGCAAGGCAGTGGAAAGTACCTATCCACATGCCTGCTACCGGCGCAGCCTGCAGATGTTCGACCCGCTGGCGCATTTCTGCCGCTGCTTTATTGGTAAACGTTACCGCAAAAATATTGTACGGCGAAACACCTTCTACCTGATTTAACCAGGCAATACGGTGCACCAGCACCCGGGTTTTACCACTGCCGGCCCCGGCAAGCACCAGCATATGCTCCGGTGCTGCCGTCACTGCCTGGCGCTGAACATCATTCAGCTCATTTAACAGATTTGAAACGTCGGCGAGCTCTGCGGCATCCGGTAAAAATTCACTAACTTCAGACATGTGTACAGGTTCGTATCGCTTTCTCTAAATGACGGACAGCAACAATGCCCGTATAAAATATGACATTATTGTACTTGATTAACAACTGAGGGTCAGCGCCTTAAGCCAAGAGCAACAAACAGCGTGCCGGTACCGGCAAGTACCCAGCTGGCAATTGGCACTGTCCAGAACATCGGTACCGAAATCGCTGAGGTATAAATAATGGAGGCACTGATAATCATGCCGGTGCCACTTAGCACAATCAGGCTTCGTGTATTATTGCGTTTTATTTCATAACGGATATTTTCAATTTCATGTATCTGTTTCAGATGATACTTGCCATCGGCATTTGCCTTCATACTCTTATACAGCAGACTGGGCAGTTCCGGCATTTTTTCAATAAGATAAGGCAGGTCATCTTTCAGGTTTCGCCAGGTGGCCGCACCACCAACCTGTTCCCGCATCCATTTTTCCAGAAACGGCTTCGCCGTTTTCCACAAATCCAGATCAGGGTATAACTGTCTGCCAAGGCCCTCGATATTTAACAGGGTTTTTTGTAACAGCACCAGTTGCGGCTGCACTTCCATATTAAACCGACGCGCTGTCTGAAACAGACGCACTAATAACTGGCCGAAGGAAATCTCTTTCAGCGGCCTTTCAAAAATAGGCTCACAAACACTGCGAATGGCCGATTCAAATTCATCGATACGCGTATGTGACGGTATCCAGCCCGATTCCACATGTAACTTGGCCACCTTATAATAATCACGCTGAAAAAAGGCAAGAAAATTTTCTGCCAGATAACGTTTATCACTCTGGCTCAAGGTACCCACAATGCCAAAATCAACAGCTATGTATTTGGGTAACTTTGGATTTTCTGCATCAACAAAAATATTGCCGGGATGCATATCCGCATGAAAGAAGTTATGGGTAAAAACCTGAGTAAAAAATATTTCAACACCCAGTGCGGCCAGACGCTGCATATCCGTATCCTTCTGCCGTAATGTCTCAAGATCGCGAATAGGTATGCCATAGATTCTTTCCATGACCATGACATTTTTACGTACATAGTCCCAGTAAATCTCGGGGACGTACAGATCTCTTGAACCTTCAAAATTTCTGCGTAACTGGCTGGCATTGGCCGCTTCGCGTAAAAGGTCCAGCTCGTCCAGAATGGTTTTTTCATACTCATGAATAACCTCAACCGGCCGCAAACGACGCAATTGCGATGAATACCGGGCTGCCAGCCCGGCAATGATATACAGCAGTGATATATCCCTTTTTATCACCGGCATCACATCCGGACGCAACACTTTCACCACAACATCTTCACCGGTTTTTAGCGTAGCTGCATGTACCTGGGCTATTGATGCGGACGCTAACGGCTCCTCTTCAAAGGTTTCAAACAACTCATCAACATTAATACCAAATGATTTTTCTATGATAGCTGCCGCCTGCTTTCCGGGAAATGCAGGCACATTGTCCTGCAGACCCTGCAGCTCATCGGCGATATCATCGGCCAGCAAGTCCCGGCGGGTAGATAACATCTGGCCAAATTTAATAAATATCGGCCCCAGATCTTCCAGTGCCTCACGCACCCTTACCGCACGCGGTTTCCGCTTACGCCGAAACCAGTTCCAGGGAAAGAGATAAATAATAAAGCGGAACGGGCGAAACAGATGGGTAGTAAAAATGATGTCATCAAGGCCGTGCCGCATTAACACCCAGTTAATATACAGCATTCTTATAAATTGACCCGGTGTTAGTATTGGCATGTTATTTTACTTTTTTATGGACACGGTTATTAACAGGAGGCGGCAAGAAGATTTCTGATTTTAGCCTGCAGGCGATCAACATCATCCCTTAACTGATCAACCGAGTCATTAAATACCTGCAACTCCGCTTCTGGCACCACATCACGACTCTCTTCCTGCAGGTATTCACTAACCGTCATGGAGACAGACTGCACCGTCTGCTTAGTCCATGAACCGGCATTTAGTCCTGACTGCTGTAGTTGATATGCTATCGCATCACCAAAAACCGCGGCCAGTGGCTCAGACCAGTCGATATCCATCTGTGAAAACAGACTGTTAAACTGATGGCCAAGGCGGCTGTCGCCGATAATTTCAAGCTCACCTTTTAATAACAAATCTGCAACTTTTGAGCCCAGCCCCATTTTAAATATAGACACCGGGGAGCCCCGCAAAATCGTGTCGGGCTCAGCGGCAAACTCTGTACTTACCTGCAGGCCACTGTCTCCCGGAAACAAGAACAGATTGGCATAACCCGCTCGATGAAGACCGGTTATTTCCAGCTTGATAACTTTACCGCTGAATACCGCTATTTTTTCCAGCATTTCAGGATCCAATGCCAGATAACGGTTGATAACTGTTTCCAGAATTAACATGAACCTGTAGTTCTGCCATCCCGCGCTGTGGCTGAGATAAACACCATATTAAAGCTTGAATCCTTTATGCAGAGCAACAATACCACCCGTCATATTATGATAACTGCAACGTTCAAAACCGGCTTCAATCATCATTTCTTTCAATGTTTCCTGATCCGGGTGCATACGGATGGATTCTGCCAGATAGCGATAGCTTTCTTCATCATTGGCAATAAGTTTTCCCATTTTCGGCAGAATATTGAATGAATAAAAATCATACAGTTTATTCAAACCCGGCATCATCGGTTTTGAAAACTCCAGTACCAGTAAGCGGCCACCCGGTTTTAACACCCGGTACATCGACTGCAGCGCTTTATCCTGATGGGTAACATTGCGTAAACCAAAGGCGATGGTTACACAGTTAAAACTGTTGTCATCAAACGGTAAATCCTCAGCGTTGGCTTCTACAAAATCAATATTTCCGGCAAAACCTTTATCCAGTAAACGTTTACGCCCTTCTTCCAGCATCGCTGCATTAATATCAGAAATAATAATTTTTCCTGAAGGGCCAACCTGCCTGGACATCTGCATGGTGAGATCACCGGTTCCTCCGGCAACATCCAGTGCCGTATCACCGGCCTTAAGCCCGGTGTGCTGCATGGCAATTTTTTTCCAGATACGGTGAATACCAAATGACATCACATCGTTCATGATATCGTATTTGCTGGCTACAGAATCAAACACCCCGGCAACCATCCCTTCTTTAGCATTTTCGTCAACTGTTTTGTAACCAAAATGTGTTTCTTTTTTTGTCATGATATATTTTTCCGCAACTACAAAAAAATTAAAACCAACAGACTCTTCATTCGTCAATAAGGCAAACTATGGCTATGTGATATTCCGACGTTCATGGTCGGCCTGTTTTAACCTGTCCAGATAATCCTGCCACTTTTCTTCGTATTTTTCACCCAGTTCATATAAATACTCCCAGGTATAGATACCGGTATCATGTTTATCATCAAAAACAAACTTCAGTGCATAATTTCCCTGTGGTTCTATTGCCTCAATAGTAACCTCTTCTTTATTAAGCTGCAGGATTTCCTGGCCGGGGCCATGACCGGTCACTTCTGCAGAAGGTGAATATACACGCAAATATTCACATGGTAATTTATGTACTGTACCATCTTCATATTCCATCTCTAACACTCGGGTCTTCTGATGTAAGTTTATATTGGTGGGTTTTTGCATAATATTCTCAATAGTTTATTTGTATAACATTTTGTCCGCTACAGAATATAACGACTCAAATCTTCATTTTCGATCAGCTTGCCCAGACTGTTATTGACATGCTCAGCATCGATGGCAACACTTTCACCGGGTCGATCCGGCGCAGTAAAGGAAATATCCTCCAGCAATCGCTCCATAATCGTGTGCAAACGACG
>JAJRUQ010000178.1 GCA_024277705.1 Gammaproteobacteria bacterium | reverse complement strand
CTTCCTGAACCGCGTTAGCGATTTCCACCATTTTTTCATTGCCCATAGGCTTGGATAAAATGTTAAATATTGAAATAACGCCGTAAGCAATGCCTATCAAAGCACATACTAAAGCGATTAATAGTCCTGTGGACATAAGTCTGACTCCCCAACTTTTATTATTGATAAAAAAATTTGAGTCAGATAAATGAATCTGGCTCATCGAAAGCAAATTTTTAGTAACCAGTTTAATCTGGTACTCACTGAAATCGGATATACGACTATAGGCTTTATAAGTAATGTGGAATATTGATGTTAATCAATATCAGCCCAATGCCATTTCAATCCGTTACAAGTTTTATTTATAGATACAGAAGTATTTTGTATGTTGTTTTTGCTTCTGTAGTTTATTTATACATTCTTTCAAATTTAGTTCCGGGTGAAAACCCCCAGAGTTCCTGCAGGCCAAATTCACGAATAACCGTGTCTACCGCCTGTTGTCCCTCATCGTTTTGAAGTTCACCCAGAATCATTTTTGTAGAAGTCTGATTGTAACCACCGGCTATTGCTACGTGATCTGTAATCATTTCTCTGGCTTTTTCTAATGTCATTTTTTAAAGGCTTTATTATCTGTAAATGAACGCATAGCAGGCACATAAAATAAAACTTTGTGTGCATTAACGAACAAATACTTTTGTTTTATAAATAAAAAAACCGGAGGAGGTTTTCACCTGATCCGGTTTGTTTTTTTAAATTTCGAACTTTTCGAGTTTTTTCTCAACTGACTGTAACTTCAGTGTTACATAGTCGGGTAAGCCGTTATCCTTATAAGCGGGATAGGCTTCACCTTTAATCAGTGGTGTCAGATAGTCTTTGCATTTTTGAGTAATGCCGAAGCCATCATCAGTAATGAAATCCATGGGCATCATTTTTTCAACGTTAGCCACATCTGCCAGATTCGCTTTACCAATTTTCCATTCGTATGGATCATTAGAAATACGATCAACCGTTGGCATAATTGAATTTTCACCAGCCAGTGCAAACTCAACCGCTTTTTCACCTAGTGCATATGCCTGTTCAACATCAGACTCAGAAGCCAGGTGACGTGCTGCACGTTGCAGGTAATCCGCAACTGCCCAGTGGAATTTATAACCCAGTGCATCTTTAATCATGTTAGCCACAACCGGTGCAGCGCCACCCAGTTGAGCATGGCCGAAGTTATCACGTGTACCTTGCTCAGCAAGGAACTTACCATCCGGGTAATGGATGCCTTCAGATACCACGATGGTGCAGAAACCGTGTTCTTTTACTTTTGCATCAACCTGAGCCATGAATTTATCCTGATTAAATTCAATTTCAGGAAACAGGATAACAACCGGAATACCTTCGTCTTCAATTAAACCGCCTGCTGCAGCAATCCAGCCTGCATGACGACCCATTACTTCAAGTACGAAAATTTTGGTTGATGTTTTTGCCATTGAGCGAACATCGAAAGAGGCGTCTCATGCAGAAACCGCAATGTATTTTGCAACTGAACCGAAACCCGGGCAGTTATCAGTAATAGGCAGGTCGTTATCAACCGTTTTAGGTACATGAATAGCCTGTACTGGGTAACCCATTTTTTCTGACAGTTGAGAAACTTTATAACAGGTATCCGCAGAGTCACCGCCACCATTGTAGAAAAAGTAACCAATATTGTGTGCTTTGAATACTTCGATTAAACGTTCGTATTCGGCTTTGTTGTCTTCCAGGCTTTTCAGCTTGAAGCGGCAAGAACCGAAACCACCTGATGGTGTGTTTTTCAGTGCAGCAATATCGTCTGCAGACTCAAGGTTTGTATCAATTAAGTCCTCTTCCAGTGCGCCGATAATACCGTTACGACCGGCATAAACATTTGCAATTTTATCCGAATGTTTACGTGCTGTTTCAATTACACCACAAGCTGATGCGTTGATAACCGCTGTTACACCACCTGATTGTGCATAAAATGCATTTTTAGCGCTCATTAGTTTTCCTCGTTAAAATAATTCTGTTATGGCTTTTAAGCGGTTTTAAATTAAATTGCTTAAAAACCATATTAATTTTGGGAAAAGATAATGACTCATGCGGGGAAGAGGCACAAATTAAGCTTATTTATGTAGCCCCTAGTGAGGGTTATAACGCGGCACAATATAAGAAATTAATTATAAGTTAATGTTTTAGGGTATGTGCGGCTTCAGCTGCACAAAGGGCTGAGTCAGGCGGCTTTGTGCTCTGTGGCTGCTGAAACAGCATAGACAGGAAACACGACAGAAAAAGAAAACGCGAGTAACCGTGAACGAGTAACTGCGAATATAAAGATTCGGATTTTTAAAGAAGAACCGTTCTGTAAAACAATCTATGTTTATCTACCAAATTAACTCTGCTGCGTGCATCCGCAGTTATTTGCGTGTTTTGCGTTAAATTTTTTGTTTTAAATGCAACATCTCCCTGATGCTGATGTTCTCGGGCAGGGGTGTTATTTTGCTTCGGTGCCACGGGGCAGGCTGCCGCCGCTTTCGTCTTCTTCTATCTGGTCTGTGCGCTTCTGGTCTGACTGTACCTGTAGTAAAGAAATAATACAGTCACCGCTATCATCATATTCATGTACGCCGGTGCCATACTGCTGGTAGCCTTTATAGAAAAACTGGCAACGATAGCTTTGTACAGCGGATTTGAAAATAATAAAATTACAGCCATCATGCTGCCAGATAACGGCAGGGCAATCAGTGGTTTCCCTGTCACCCATATAGAGGCGGATTTCTGTGTCTGCAAATTGCAGCTCTATCCCATTGTCCTTGCCCCAGCGCTCTGTCAGGGTGCTTTCAATGGTCCAGATCTCAGATTTGGTGAACTCGGCTATGGATGACATATCTATCTACTACTTGTATTACAGGGGCGCAAAGAATATATGATTTATGCCTAAATTACTATTCCCTGATGGTATCTAAAACTGAGCTCCGCCCTGTGTGAGCAGGCCTGTACCTGTCACCGTGGCTGAACCGTACGGTTCATCAATGTGGTAGGCAGTGATGGCGCCCTGAGCCTGCGGGCCAACAAACAGCACGCTGGCCTCACCAACACAGGGGCCACTGAGGCAGCCAACAGAAATATCAGCTATATCAAAGCCGCGGCTCATATCCTGAAATCGGATATTGTTGGCTTCGGCCTGAAAGTTTGATCCATTGGGGTGAGTAATGCCTGAAATAGTGTAGTTAGTAATTTGCTGCTGGGTAAAATCGACTGACATGCTGATAAATGGCTGGCTTTGAGCGACATTGCCTAGCTCATCAGTTGGTAGTGTTCCATTTATCAGGCTATATGAAATATTTGCACCCAGCCCGCCCAGATTAGCCAGCTGAGTCGGAGTGGTAATATTCTCACTATAAATATAGTGAAAGTCTTTTTTTGTATCGATGCGCTTGCCATTTTCCGTTATTGTGAAATCGCCGCTCCAGCGGCCCCAGTTAACACCCAGTGCTGCATCGCCACCGACACTGGAAGGAACCAGCGTTGCGAGTACGCCGGACGGAGATTTCATCATCGCCTCGTGTACCACCAAATTGCCGGTTATACGGTCAATCGAGGTTTCTCTGGCTGCAAGCGGTGTACGGTTAGGCCCGAGAATAATTTGATTGGTATTGTTTGCGCTGACAATGACCGAAGCTGCGGTACCGGTAAATGCACCGCTTGCATCTCTTTCATTAAACCCCAGCAACATAGCTGAACCATTCGGCGCAGGGGTTAATTTTATATCAGTAAATGGGGATGTATCCGGTAATGGTGGAATATCCTGATCGGGTGTTACCGGTGGTCTGCGTTTTATCGGGTTGGGCTGGTTGGCTTCAAAGATAACCGCCAGACGCCTTGCATTAGCCTTAATGTTTTTACTTACGGTTTGTTTTTGATCACTTTGTTTTACCGCTTTTTCATGTTTTGCGATACCGTGCCTTAAAATAGGCGGGGGACCCAGAGTGACAACGGGTATTGACGTTGCTGAAGTGAGTTTAAAAAACTGATCATTATTAAATTGGTGAGTACCGGTTTCATTTTCAATAATAATGCTGCCATCCGCAACACCACCATACAAACCATCATCTACCTCACCATCCGTTTTATTATTACAACTGGCTTGCTGACATAGCATTAAAGAATAGTGAGTGCCGCGTATGCCGATAGTCGCAACACTGGTTCTGATTTTGTAGTTTTGCTTGTTTTTATGCCCGATGGCACCGGTTATGGTGCGGAACCCGCCCTTAAGTAACTCCATAATGCTTTGTTCACTGCCATCTTCCAGGCCGTTATATCGGTAGTCTGCAATTTTAGTCGGTGTGTGGTCGCAGTGCAAGCAGAGCGCCATCTTTCAGGCGTATTTGTGTAAGGCTAAGAGAACCGGTGGAAATAGTGTCGCCCCTATAGACCGGTGAGCGGCGACTGAGTTTGCGCACAGTCCCTCTGTTTTCTGCGGACAGGCTACCGATATTAATAATGACACTGCCAACAACATCTTCTGGGTCTGTTATCCCAGCTTGAACTGATTTTGTTTGTGGCTGGTGGGTTGGGTCGGCTACTCCAAATTGAACTGATTCTGATAGTGCTTGGCGGGTTGGATCGGGTGTTTTAAGCTGAACTGTTTTTGTTGGTGGCTGTTTTATAACAACAGGTGCGCTAGCCTTTTTTTGCTGGATGGCAAATTCAGGCAGTTGTAGTTTATCACCAACAGAAATATTACCTGCGCCGTTTCTGAAAACATCCGGGTTCTGTTTTATCAGCGCATGACGGAGTTGAGCCTGTTTTATGGTGCTTTGTGGAAATATATTTCGCGCAATTTTATACAGTGAATCACCGG
>JAJRUQ010000177.1 GCA_024277705.1 Gammaproteobacteria bacterium | reverse complement strand
TTGAAAATGAAAACTGGCATCCTGCGGCCGGTAGACCTCGGTGCCGGTGAGGTCGGCGGGCAACAGGTCGGGGGTAAACTGGATGCGGTGAAAATCACTTTCGATGCCATCGCTTAAAACCTTGATAGCCTTGGTCTTGGCCAGGCCGGGTGCGCCTTCGACCAGCAAATGGCCATCGGCCAGCAGCGCGATGCGCAGGCGGTCGACCAGTTTTTCCTGACCGACGATGTGATTTTGTATATGTTGTTTAAGGGTGCGTACTGCTTTCAGGTTGGGCATGGGTTTATTCTTTTTAGTGATTTATCTGTTTGTGATATATGGTGTTTTTTCGGGTAAATAGTTCACCCCCAAATGGGAGGTTATCTTATCGTTATCTGTAAGGTAATATGTGCCTGAATTTAGAATTTTCAACATCAGGTGCTTCTTTCAGATATTGTTTTTATAAATGATATCTGACGGTAAGATAATCGGGAAGCTGGTGAGCCATACGTGGTTATTCCAGCGCTGCCCCCGCAACGGTGATTGGTGAGATTTATTGAGCCACTGTGAATGCGCTGAGCGTTTATGGGAAGGAGATAAGTCAGGTGCGCGTTTATACGCAAACACATCATTAGCCCGGAGACCGGCCTGACGTTGTTAATCAGTATGGCGGAGGGCGATACTGTGACTGACAGGTGATTTTACTGTTTCTGTCCGTTTTTCCCTTTGCGTGTTCTTTAATTACCAACTTGTGTGCGGGCGTGCACGCTTAGGAAAAAATAATGAAAAACTATTCTATGTCTGTGGCAGCGCTGCTGTTGCTTTCTCAAGCTGCTTTTGCCAGCGAATTTGGTCCTCTAAATGTCGTTATTACCGCATCACGTACTGCCGAAAAGGCAGATGATACGTTAGCGGCAATGACCGTTATTAGTAGAGATGATATCGAGCGTTTACAGGCGAAATCTATTCAGGATGTATTGCAGGGAACCGCGGGTATCAATATTACTAATAATGGCGGTGAAGGAAAAAGCACCTCTATCTTTCTGCGCGGCACTGAATCAGATCATGTGCTGGTTCTCATCGACGGTATAAAAGTTGGTTCGGCGACGCTCGGCACAACGGCTTTTCAGCATATACCTATCGAGCAGGTTGAGCGTATCGAAGTTGTGCGTGGGCCGATGTCCAGTTTGTACGGATCTGAGGCTATCGGTGGTGTGATTCAGATATTTACACGGAAAGGCGGCGGTGAGTTAAAGCCATTCTTTAGTGTCGGTGGCGGTAGTTATAATACATATAATGCATCACTCGGGCTTTCGGGTGGTGGTGAGCAGGGATGGTTTAATCTGAGTGCCAGCGGTATAAATACCAATGGTTTTAATGCCTGTAACGGTAAACCTTCTCCGGGCGGCGCGGGTTGTTTTACCGTTGAGCCTGATGATGATGGTTATAAAAATCTATCCGGGTCTTTGCGTGCCGGTTATAAGTTTGATGGCGGGCTTGAAGTTGATATGCACGCCTTGCAGTCCAGAGGTAATACAGAGTTTGATGGTAGTTATGTCAATGAATCTGAATCGGTGCAGTCAGTTTTTGGTGGTTCTGCGCGTTTTTCACCGTTAGATATCTGGCAAATGTCATTGTCGGCGGGGCAAAGTATCGATAAATCGGATAATTTTAAAGATAACAGTTTTAAATCGACTTTTGAAAGCAAGCGTGACACGGTATCTCTTTTGAACGACATTTCAATAACGAAAAATAATCTGTTGACTGTCGGTGTTGATTATCAGAATGATCGCGTGGATGGCACAACGGCTTATGCGGTTACCTCACGCGATAATAAAGGGCTGTTTGCGCAGTATAAAGGCACTTTAGCCGCACAGGATATACAGCTGTCTATGCGACGTGATGATAATGAACAGTTCGGTGGATATAACACCGGCAGTGCTGCCTGGGGTTATGCGTTACATAGTGGTTTGCGAGTTACCGCATCTTATGGCACAGCTTTTAAAGCGCCGACTTTTAACGAGCTTTATTACCCGGGTTTTGGTAACGCTAACCTTGAGCCGGAGCAGTCACGCAGCACTGAACTTGGCATTAATGGTAAAACGCACTGGGGGCAGTGGTCATCAAATATTTATGAAACGCGTATCGATAACCTGATTGCATATGATGCGAATATTTTTGCACCAGCGAATATTAATCAGGCACGTATCCGCGGCTTTGAAGGCATGCTCAACGCACAGGTTAAAGCGTGGAATTTTGTAACCAGTTTGACATTGCTTAAACCTGAAAACCTTTCATCGGATGCGAATAATGGTAATGTATTACCACGACGCGCTGAAAAATCGTTTAGATTTGATGTCGATCGCAGTATCAGTAAATACAGGCTGGGAGCCACGCTGCTTGCAGAAGGTAAACGTTATGACAACCTGTCGAATACCCGTGAACTTGGCGGTTATACGACGTTAGATTTACGTGCTGAGTATGTTTTTGCTGCAGATTGGTTGTTGCAGGGGCGTGTTGAAAATTTATTTGATAAGGTCTACGAAACAGCTGCCTTTTATAATCAGGCAGGGCGTAGTTTGTATGTAACGCTACGTTATCAACCCTAACCTTAAACGGGGAGAGTAACTTATGTTAAAGCTATCGATTAGAAATCAGCTCATTATTGGATTTGTTTTGTTGTTAATGATGAGTGCGACCCGAGGGCAGCACTTTTCCACTTTTCAGCACCTGCCGGGCGCATCGTGGGCGGTATTTTTTCTCGCTGGCTTTTACCTGCGTTCGGTCTGGAGTCTGCCAGGATTTCTGGCGTTGACATGGCTGCTGGATTACGCCTCTTTTACCTGGGGTGGAAGCAGCGGTTTCTGTCTGACGCGCGCCTATGTCTTTCTGTTACCGGCATACGGTGCACTGTGGCTCAGTGGTCGCTGGTATGCCGGGCGATACCGTTTTGAATGGCGTACGCTGATGCCGCTGACGCTTGCAGTGCTCGTCGGCTCGATGGTGTGTGAGCTGTTTTCCAGCGGCGGCTTCTATTTCTTTTCCGGCCGTTTTGTCGATACCAGTTTTGTTGAATTCGGTGGTCGGCTATTGAAATATTACCCTTCCTACTTACAGTCGCTGGCAATTTATGTGGCGGTTGCGGCACTGATACATAGTGCGTTTGTTTTGATTGTTGATCAGACCGGGCGGAAGCAAGCGAAAGTGTCATGACCCAGCCGGATGAAAAGGCGCAGCGTCATCGCAGTCGAATGCAGCGTAAAAAGAAGGTTATTGATACGGCTATTGCAAGTGCCGACAGGGATCAGGGTTTGTTGCTGGTGCTTACCGGCAATGGTAAGGGCAAGTCCAGCTCTGCTTTTGGTATGGTGGCGCGCGCATTGGGTCACGGTATGCATGTTGGCGTGGCGCAATTTATTAAAGGTCGTAATGATACCGGTGAAGAATTTTTTTTTCGACAGCAGCCGAATGTTGTCTGGCATGTGCTGGGCGAAGGGTTTACCTGGGAAACACAAAACCTTGAGCGTGACATAGAAACAGCGCTACGTGGCTGGGCAGTGGTAAAGGAAATGCTGAATGATCCTTCTCTGGATCTGGTCGTCCTTGATGAACTCACTTACCCGCTTAAATATTGCTGGTTGGAACTGGACGCTGTACTGGCAGACCTGAAAGCGCGTCCGTTAATGCAGCATGTTGTGATCACCGGTCGAGGTGCCCCTGAGGCACTTTGCGAAGTTGCTGATACGGTAAGTGATTTAAAGGATGTGAAACATGCTTACCGGGCGGGCGTGCAGGCGCAAAAAGGAATTGATTTGTGATACTTCGCCTGGCGCTGTTTATTTTTGCGTTCGCTTTCAATCATGATGATGCAGTAATAACAGCGACACCTGTCTTTCACTCAGAACAGCTGGCAGCGGCTTGTTTGCCTTTTTATTTTTTATCTAACCCTGAAATGGTCACACAGTCGTCTTTGTCATGATTGAGCAGTCAATGATGACAGTCGCGCTATTGGCAGTGGTCGCTGTATTGCTCGACTGGTTAATGGGTGAGCCACGAAACCGGCATCCGCTGATTTATTTTGGCAGGCTGGCTGATTTTGTTGAGCGCAAGCTTTATGGTAGTGATGATGAAAAGCCTGCAGGCAAGAAGTTTCGCGGTCTGTTTGCTGTCATGTTATTAGTCGTACCTTTTACGGCTATTGCCATGCTGTTATCTGCGTTGCCTTATATTTCCTGGTTTTTAATTACATTAATGTTGTATTTTAGTATCGGTCATAAAAGTCTGCACGATCATGCGCAGCCGGTTATTACTGCATTGCAGAACCAGGATACTGATTTGGCACGTTGTCTGGCGGGGCGAATGGTCAGCCGTGATACGGCATCGATGGACCCTGTCGCTGCGACGGTGGAGTCGGTACTGGAAAATGGTAATGATGCTGTATTTGCGGCGCTTTTCTGGTTTGCTGTTGCCGGCGCGCCGGGCGCCATACTTTACCGGCTGGTCAATACGCTTGATGCTATGTGGGGTTATCGTAGCAAACATTATCGTGATTTTGGCTGGGCAGCTGCACGTTTTGACGATGTATTAAATTATCTACCGGCAAGATTAACGGCGCTGACCTATGCGCTGCTGGGTAAAACGCAGCAGGCGTTATTTTGCTGGCGAACACAGGCAACTGCCTGGGAGAGTCCGAATGCCGGGCCGGTTATGGCGGCAGGTGCCGGTGCGCTGGGTGTTTCTATCGGTGGCGCGGCCTGTTACCGGGGTGAATGGCGACACCGGCCGCTTCTGGGCGTGGCGGCTAAAGCTGAAGCCTGTGATATAAAGCGTGCGCTTAAACTGGTTCGCTATGGGGTGTGCCTGTGGCTTGGATTATTTATGATTGCAGGTATGGCTTATGCTTGAACATGGTGGTGGTTTGCGGTTAGCCGCTGCGCAAGGCGGGATTCCATTGGATGAATGGCTGGATCTTTCGACAGGCATTAATCCAGATAGCTGGCCGGTGCCAGAGGTTCCGGCTGCAATCTGGTCGCGTCTGCCCGAAGATGATGACGGACTGGAACGGGCTGCTCAACTTTACTATAAGGCAGAGGCTATCTTGCCGGTTGCAGGCTCACAGGCAGCGATTCAGGCTTTGCCGGCACTGCGCAGTTCTTGCAATGTTGGTGTGCTTACCCCCGGTTATGCTGAACATGCCCACGCCTGGCAGCGTGAGGGACATCGTGTTTCTGCGCTCGCTGTAGAGGCTATTGATGCCGCTATATTTCAGTTGGATGTGCTGGTTATTATCAACCCAAACAACCCCACCGGGGCAGATTTTTCCGTACAGCAATTGCTTCGCTGGCATCAGCAGTTAGCTGATCGTGGCGGCTGGCTGGTCGTCGATGAAGCCTTTATTGATGTCACACCCGAGCGTAGTCTGGCTTTTTACAGTACACGCACCGGTCTGATTGTTTTACGTTCACTGGGAAAATTTTTTGGTCTGGCAGGCGCACGGCTGGGATTTGTTTGCGCACAGGCTGAACTGCTCGCGCAGCTGAAAAATTTACTCGGTCCATGGGCAATCAATGCCCCGACACGTTGGCTGGCAAAAGCGGCGTTGGCAGATACGCAATGGCAACAGGCAACACGAAAAAGGCTGTGTAATGATGGTGTGCGTCTATATGATTTATTGGCACAACATGCGCTTGAACCCGATGGCGGCTGTGCTTTATTTCAGTGGGTAAAAACACCGCAGGCGACTTCTATTTATGAATATTTTGCCGCCAGCGGCATTTTGATACGCCTGTTTTCAAATACATCCAGCCTGCGCTTTGGCTTGCCGGGTAGTGAATCTGACTGGCAACGACTGGCTCTGGTTCTGGCAAAACTGACAGAGGCTCAAGCTGAAACCGGGTATAAAACGAAAGCATTTGCGGAGGAAGTTGGCGCATGATAAGCAATACCTTGATGGTGCAGGGCACAACATCCGATGCCGGAAAAAGCTTGTTGGTCACTGCATTATGTCGTTGGTTGCTTCGTCAGGGTGTGCGCGTGGCACCGTTTAAGCCACAGAATATGGCGCTTAACAGCGCAGTAACGGTTGATGGCGGTGAAATTGGTCGCGCACAGGCAGTACAGGCGGATGCCTGCGGGGTAGCGGCACATACCGATATGAACCCGGTGCTGCTCAAACCAAACACAGATATTGGCGCGCAGGTGATTATACAGGGACACGCTATTGGTAACATGGATGCTCAAAATTATCATGATTACAAATCCGTGGCAGCGGCGGCGGTTTTGCAGTCACATGCCAGGCTTACAGCCTGTTATGAAAAAATCATCGTAGAAGGCGCCGGCTCACCCGCTGAAATTAATCTGCGCGCGAATGATATTGCTAATATGGGCTTTGCTGAAAAAGTTGATTGCCCGGTGATTCTGATTGCTGACATTGATCGTGGTGGTGTTTTTGCACATCTGGTCGGTACGTTGGAGTTATTAAGCGAAACAGAGCGGGTACGCATTAAAGGTTTTGTGATCAACCGTTTTCGTGGTGACCTGTCGTTATTGCAAAGCGGGCTCGACTGGCTGGAAAAATACACGGGTATTCCTGTTATTGGTGTATTACCGTATTTACGAGGCCTGCATCTTGAGGCGGAAGATGCGCTGCCGAAAAATCATCCGGCCGCCGCAGATATTAGTGAGAATAAGATCCGGATTATCGTTCCGGTGTTACCGCGTATTAGTAACCATACAGATTTTGATCCGCTGCGTTTGCATCCGCAGGTTGATTTACAGTTTGTCGCGCTGGATGAAAAAATCCCTACAGCTGATTTGATTATTCTTCCCGGTTCCAAAAGTGTGCGTGATGACCTGCAATGGCTTCATGATAAAGGCTGGGTGACGGCGATAGAACGCCACCTGCGTTATGGCGGTAAATTAATCGGTATTTGTGGCGGTTTTCAAATGCTGGGTAAATGGATTCATGATCCAGATGGTGTAGAAGGTGAGCCTGGCAGTACCGCAGGGCTGGCACTGCTCGAGATGGAAACAACATTAGAGCGGGATAAACAATTACGCAATGTGCGCGGGCGGCTGGCGATGTCTGCCGCAGAAGTGACTGGTTATGAAATTCATGCGGGTGTGACGCGGGGCGCTGCTCTGGCTAAACCCGCGCTGCATTTAGAGCAAGGCACAGACGGCGCTATCAGCGAAGATAACCGGATTTTTGCAACATACCTGCATGGCCTGTTTGAGTCCTCACAAGCCTGTTCCACGTTACTGGCATGGGCAGGCTTAAAGGTTGAGCAAGCTTATGATTACCATGCGCAACGTGAAGCGGATATTGATCGAGTGGCAGACATGGTCGAGCAACATCTGGATACGCAGCGTTTATTAAAGCTGCTTGATTTGCAGGCGGTGGCTGCATGAAAACATTAATACTTGGTGGCGTGCGTTCTGGAAAAAGCCGAATGGCAGAACA
>JAJRUQ010000176.1 GCA_024277705.1 Gammaproteobacteria bacterium | reverse complement strand
TGGGCACAAACCATGTGCCCACGCGGTAAACGCAGGCATAAAAATATATGATCCAAACACCTCCCATCGTTGTTGCACTGGACTTTCCTTCCGAGCGTGAAACCATGCAACTGGTTGAGCAGCTGGAACCATCCTTATGTCGCCTCAAAGTCGGTAAAGAGCTGTTTACCCGCTGCGGTCCGACGCTGGTCAAACAACTGGTTGATAAAAATTTCGACGTATTTCTTGATCTGAAATACCACGATATTCCCCACACCGTTGCCAAAGCCTGTGCCGCCGCTGCTGACCTCGGTGTCTGGATGTTGAACGTGCATGCCCTTGGTGGCGAAAAAATGATGGCTGCGGCAAGACAGGAACTCAGCGGGCAGGGTTCACCGTTATTGATCGCGGTTACCTGGCTGACCAGCAGCGGCCAGGCTGAACTCGATGCGCTGGGGCTGAAAACCACACCGCAAAAAATGGTGACAAGGCTGGCACAGATGACAAAAAACGCCGGCCTCGATGGTGTTGTGTGTTCCGCACAGGAAGCACCGGTATTAAGGCAGAATCTGGGGGATGACTTCTGTCTGGTCACGCCTGGCATCCGTCTGGCCACCTCACAATTTTCCGGGGCAAAAAAAGATGATCAGCAGCGCGTTGTCACGCCGGAGAAAGCCATGCAGGATGGTGCATCCTATCTGGTCATCGGCCGGCCGATTACACAGGCGGCCGAGCCTTGTAAGGTTTTACGTACAATTATTAGCGACATAGGCTGATTTTGCATCGCGCCTGATTGGATTACTCTGGTTTTTCCAATCAAAACATATCCAGGGAGGATACTCATGAAATTATTTCATACGCTGTTTTTCACACTTATTTTATTGTTCTCAGCTTCAGCCATGTCTGCACAATCGGCTGCCAGAATAAATATCAATACCGCCAGTGCAGAACAGATCGCCACTGCTATGACAGGTGTTGGTGAGAGCAAAGCAAAAGCGATTGTGAAATACCGGCAAACCAATGGCAAATTCAAATCTGTGCAGGATCTGGAAAATGTCGATGGCATCGGTGCGAAAACGGTGGAGAAAAACAAAGATAAAATCACCTTGTAAGTGTTTTTTTAAATCTTCAAAAAAGGCCTGATTTTCAGGCCTTTTTTATTGGTAAACTGTGACTTGATGAATGATAAAGATAATCTTTTTTTACAGTCACTGACCTGCCTGTTGATCGACGATCCGCAGCAAAAGGTCGCTGCGACAAAAACGTTACAGAAACGCTGGCTGGCGGGGGAATTAAATCTCGATGCGATGGTCGATATAAAGCCATTGCCGGTTGCAGGGCGGCCGGAGAAACCTGAGCTGGTCGATCCAAAAGATGTGCCGAGACGAAATTTTTCCAGTCTGAAAGGGCGTTTGACGCTGGTGCATGCTATTACGCACATCGAATTTAACGCCATCAACCTGGCACTGGATGCAGTATACCGTTTTCAGAATATGCCGCGGCAGTATTACACTGACTGGTGCCGGGTGGCGGCAGAAGAAGCTTTGCACTTCACCATGTTGTCAGATTACCTTGTTTCGCATGGTGCGGCTTACGGCGATTTTCCGGCGCACAACGGGCTGTGGGAAATGGCGGTAAAAACAGATTTTGATGTGCTGGTGCGGATGGCGCTGGTACCACGTGTGCTGGAAGCCAGAGGCCTGGATGTGACACCGGGCATGATTAAAAAGTTACAGCCAACCGGGGATGTACCGTTAATAAAATCTCTGGAAAAAATTTTTGATGATGAAATCGGCCATGTCAAAATCGGCACGCACTGGTATAAGTTTCTGTGTGAACAGCGAGGGCTGGATGCGGATGAAACATTTATTCAGTTAATCGAAGAATATATGCAGGGTGCTAAATTCGGTCCCTTTGAAACCGAAGCGCGGATTGAGGCAGGCTTCAGTCATGAAGAGATGCGGGCGTTGTTAAATCGTTTTTAATCTGCTTAGTGCGGCCGAAAATTGTGTAACAAAATTTTTTAGTGAGTTATCTAACGATGAAAAAAAATTTATTATTTAATTTATTTGTATTGTTTGCAGTGTCGCTGTGTTCTTTTCAGGCAGTGGCGAATAGCAATAGCAAGCAGGCCAAAAACACCGAGGAAGTATATCAACTAACCTATATCGAACGTGAACCGGGAACGGATGATTATGAGATAACCATGCTGGTCTCTGATCGTTATATTCGTATTGATGAGACCGGCGAGAGCAGTGGTTTCATCATTTACGATGATAAGGAAAAAGTCATTTACAGTGTCGGTCATCAGGATCGTTCCATCCTGGTTATCAAACAGCACGAATTCTCTGAAAAAAATTCACCGGCAAAAGCCAGTATTGAATACCTGCAGCTGGCCGATGCGCCAACCGTTTCAGGCAAACATGTTTTTAACTATCGTGTGTTTGTTAATGCCGGTGCAGGTGTGGTCGACAAGGAAGAAACATGCACCGAGATACAACTGGTGGAAGGTTTGCTTCCTGAAGTGACAGCTATATTGCAAAACTATCAGAAGGTAGTATCGGGACAGCAGGTAAAAATGACTGACAATAAAATCACAGAGATGCAAACCAGTTGTTTTTATGCAGATCAAATTTATAACTCAGGCGCGTATTATGAAAAAGGTCTGCCGATACAGGAATGGCATAGTAATGATCGTTCTAAAATACTAACAACGTATAATAAAGTTTCTGTAAATTCGGATAAATTTAAAATACCTGAAGATTATCATCAGTTTTCTATTGGTAAAGACCCGGAAATCGCTATTCAATAGTTCATTGCCAGCGATGGCGTCATATTATTCAAATACCTGAAGTCTATATTCAGGGGTATCACCGTAGGTCGGGCACTGCCCGACAAAATGTTGTTTAGATGCAAAGAAAACGGCGGGCAATGCCCGCCCTACAAAGAACTACGATTGTTTTTTGTTAGGGAGCCTCTGAACAAGTCGTGAATACGCATCTTGAGTCCAGACTTGTTCAGATGATATGGACACCGCCCACTTTTTAATCGGCATCGCAATGTGCCATAGTTGTATTTGAACAATCAACTAAACAAAGAGGACGGTATCCGTGAAAAAGAATAGCACAAAACAAGTGGCCGTAATGGGCATAGATTTAGCAAAAAATGTATTTCAACTGCATGGGGTGAATGATGAGGGGGAAGTGGTGATAAAACGACAATTAAAGCGCCATCAAAT
>JAJRUQ010000175.1 GCA_024277705.1 Gammaproteobacteria bacterium | reverse complement strand
TATTAAAGTAAAAGAGAAAATTATGGCTAATCAACACATAAGAATCCGTTTAAAAGCATTCGATCATCACCTGATTGATAAATCAGCCAGTGAGATTGTTGAAACGGCTAAACGTACCGGTGCTCACGTTAAGGGTCCTATTCCACTGCCGACGAAAAAAGAGCGTTTTACGATTCTTATTTCGCCGCATGTGAACAAAGATGCACGTGACCAGTATGAAATTCGTACGCACAAACGCATGATGGATATCATTGATCCGACTGACAAAACAGTTGATGCATTAATGAAGCTTGATTTATCAGCCGGCGTTGATGTACAGATTAAGTTGAACTAGCCGGTTTACCGGTGCAATAAACCGGTGGTTATATAAATTTTTTTGTTTTAAGTTGAATTAGTCCTTTAACTTATAAATAAAACTGTTTATAATAGCCGGCTTTGCTGCCTGGCTAATAACAGTCTGTACTGATTTGTTATTAAAAGTTACGGCGCAAAGTACCAGATTATCGTAAGTCCTTGTTCTGCATGATTCTGGATCATGGAAACTGCGAAAACAGCAAACGACAGCGTTTGATTTGATATCTGCAGCATCAACGGTGCAGATTCAGTGAATTCGGTATAAAAATTTAATTTTAATGATCACATTTTTGTGATTGTACGACCGGCTTACCCTGGATATTTTTAAATATCCCGGTAACTGGTTTCTTATTAGTGGGTTTTGACATGACTATTGGTGTTGTTGGTAGAAAAGCGGGTATGACGCGCGTGTTCACTGAGGATGGTTTATCTATTCCAGTTAGTGTGATTGAAGTGGCGTCTAACCGTATTACCCAGATTAAAACGGAAGAAACTGATGGTTATCAGGCTATTCAGGTAGCGACAGGTGCGAAAAAAGCATCGCGTGTAAACAAGCCGATGGCGGGTCACTTTGCCAAAGCGAGTGTTGAAGCGGGCCGGGGCTTGTGGGAATTTCGTGTTGACGGTGATGAGGCTGCTGAGCTGACTGTCGGCGGAGAAGTTTCTCTTGAAATGTTTGAAGTTGGTCAGAAAATCGATGTTACCGGTACAACTATCGGTAAAGGCTTTCAGGGTGGTATCAAGCGTCATAATTTCAGTATGCAGGATGCTACGCACGGTAACTCAATATCGCATCGTTCAAATGGTTCGATTGGTATGTGTCAAACACCTGGTCGCGTGATCAAGGGTAAAAAAATGTCCGGTCACATGGGTAATGTGCAGCGTACCATACAGTCGCTTGAGCTGATTCGTGTTGATACTGAGCGCGGCCTGTTGCTTGTTAAAGGCTCGGTTCCCGGTTCTAAAGGCGGTGATGTGATTATAAAGCCGGCAGTAAAAACCAGGTAAGCGCTTTACCCCGGTAAAGCAACTTATATAAAGATTATACATAAAGAGATTTAAATCGTGGATCTGCAAATACATAATAGTAAAGAAACAATCGCTGTATCTGATGCAGTGTTTGGTCTTGAATACAAAGAAAGTCTGATTCATCAGTTAGTGATTGCGTATCAGGCTGGTGGTCGTGCCGGTACTGTTGCACAGAAGAATCGCTCAGCAGTCAGTGGCGGTGGTGCAAAACCATGGCGTCAAAAGGGAACGGGTCGTGCCCGTGCCGGTACCAGTCGCGGTCCATTGTGGCGCAGTGGCGGTGCCACCTTTGCAGCTCAGCCGCGTGATTACACGCAAAAGCTGAATAAAAAAATGTATAGAGCGGGTTTGCGTTCTATTCTGTCAGAACTTAATCGTCAGCAGCGTCTGCTTGTTGTTGAGGATATTACCGTAGATGCGCCAAAAACAAAGCAGATGGCGGTTAAGCTTGCTGACATGGGTGTTAGTAAAACCTTGATTGTGACAGAGACCGGTGATGAAAGCCTGTATCTGTCTGCGCGTAATCTGCCGCATGTTGAAATAACTGATGTTGCTGGTATGAATCCTGTTAATCTGCTTCGTTATGACCATGTTGTGGTAACAGTGGGTGCGGTTCGCGCAATAGAAGACGCGCTTGGTGATGCTGTTACAGAGGAGACTAAATAATGAATCAGGAAAGAATGCATCAGATACTGGTTTCTCCGCATGTCTCCGAGAAAGGTTCTTTACTGGCTGATGAGCATAATCAGCACGTGTTTAAAGTTCTGTCTACGGCTACAAAATCAGAAGTTAAACAGGCTGTTGAAGGCATGTTTAAGGTGAAGGTAGAGAAAGTGCGTATTTTAAATATTAAGGGTAAAAGCAAGCGTTTTGGCGGTCGTTTAGGTAAGCGTTCTGACCTGCGTAAGGCTTACGTTACCTTAATGCCTGATAATGATATTGATTTCGCTGGTGCGAATTAATTAATTGTCTTTGTTTATAGATCATTGGATTAAGTAAGAGTCATGGCAATAGTAAAAACTAAACCAACGTCACCTGGACGCCGATTTGTCGTCAAGGTAGTTAATAAAGATCTGCATAAAGGCACACCGGTTCGCGCGCTGACTGAAAGTAAAAGCAAGTCAGGTGGTCGAAATAATGCGGGTCGCATCAGTACCCGTCATATCGGTGGTGGTCACAAGCAGCGTTACCGTATTATTGATTTCAAACGTGATAAAGATGGTATTCCGGCACGTGTTGAGCGTATTGAATATGATCCGAACCGTACCGCAAATATCGCGCTGCTGGTTTATAAGGATGGTGTTAAAAGTTATATCATTGCACCAAAAGGTGTGGCTGCCGGCGATATGCTGCAGTCAGGTCCGGACGCGCCGATTCGCACTGGCAACACATTGCCGATAGCTAATATTCCGGTGGGTTCACAGATTCATTGTATTGAGATGAAACCGGGCAAAGGCGCGCAAATCGCACGCAGTGCCGGTACTACCGCACAGCTGCTTGCTCGTGAAGGTATGTATGCAACCCTGCGTTTACGCTCAGGTGAGATGCGTAAAATACATACTGATTGCCGTGCCACAATTGGTGAAGTTGGTAACTCGGAGCATTCTTTACGTTCACTGGGTAAGGCGGGTGCGTCACGCTGGCGTGGTGTTCGCCCGACGGTTCGTGGTGTGGTAATGAATCCGGTTGATCATCCGCATGGTGGTGGTGAAGGTCGTACTTCCGGTGGTCGTCATCCTGTTTCGCCATGGGGCATGCCTACCAAGGGTTACAGAACACGTAGTAATAAACGTACAGATAACATGATTGTACGTCGCAGAAATAAATAAACAGCTAATAACATAGCAGCTAAATAACTGAGGAATTCTAAGTGCCACGTTCATTAAAAAAAGGTCCGTTTATTGATCATCATCTGATCAATAAAGTGAACAAAGCTGTTGAAGCAAAAGATCGCAAGCCAATCAAGACCTGGTCGCGTCGCTCAACAATTTTCCCTGAAATGGTAGGTCTGACTATCGCTGTGCATAACGGTCGACAGCATATACCTGTTTTAGTCAATGAAAATATGGTTGGTCATAAGTTGGGTGAGTTTGCTCTGACCCGTACTTATAAAGGTCATACGGCCAACAAAAAAGCTAAATAACCATAGTTAAAAATAAAGGTAATTATTGTGGAAGTTATTGCAAAACATAGATTCGCGCGTATATCACCGCAGAAGTGCCGTTTGATTGCGGATCAGATTCGTGGTTTACCAGTCGATAAAGCATTAGATGCATTAAATTTCGGTGTAACAAAGTCATCCGATTTAATGAAAAAAGTACTGGAGTCTGCCATTGCAAATGCTGAGCACAACGAAGGTGCTGACATTGATGAGCTGAAAGTAGCAAAAGTATTTGTTGATGAAGGCCCGACAATGAAGCGTATTCAGCCACGTGCCAAAGGCCGTGCAAATAGAATTTTAAAACGTACAAGCCATATTACGGTTTGTGTGTCTGATCAATAAGTCGGACGGTAAAGAGAGATAATAATGGGTCAAAAAGTACATCCAGTAGGTATACGTTTAGGAATTTCAGCTGATTGGAATGCAAAGTGGTACGCATCAACGGCAGACTTCCCGGATCTTTTGAATGCAGATATAAATGTACGTGAATACTTACGCAAAAAACTGGCGAATGCCAATGTGAGTCGTATTCAGATTGAGCGTCCTACCGGATCTGCCAATATTACAATTCACACCGCTCGTCCTGGTGTGGTTATCGGTAAAAAAGGTGCAGACATCGAAATACTGCGCAGATAAGTATCTAAGATAATCGGTTTGCATATTAATAATGTGAAGGTGAATATCGAAGAAATTCGTAAGCCCGAGCTGGATGCGAAACTGGTTGCCGAAAGTATTGCACAGCAACTGGAACGTCGTGTGATGTTCCGGCGTGCAATGAAACGTGCTATTCAAAATACCATGCGCATGGGTGCGCAGGGTATCAAAATCAAGATCGGTGGTCGCTTGAACGGTGCAGAAATTGCCCGCAGTGAAATGTATCATGAAGGTCGTGTGCCTTTACATACCTTGCGTGCTGATATTGATTACGGTACCCATGAAGCATTAACAACCTACGGTATTTTAGGTATTAAAGTATGGATCTACAAAGGTGAAGTTTTTGATCTGTATAAAGACCTTAATAGCAAAGACGCTGCCCATAAAACTGCCGGGGCAGGCGCCAGCGTTGGTGCGGGTAAATAGCCCGATCATCGATATTACTAGAGGATAAGAAACGTGTTACAACCAAAGCGTACAAAATTTCGCAAAATGTTCAAAGGCAAGAATCGTGGTCTTGCACAATCTGGCAACAAAGTCAGCTTTGGAGAATTTGGCTTAAAAGCAACTGAACGTGGCCGCGTGTCTGCCCGTCAGATTGAAGCTGCTCGTCGTGCCATGACACGTAAAGTGAAACGTAACGGTAAAATCTGGATACGGGTTTTTCCTGATGTGCCTATTTCAAGCAAACCACTTGAAGTGCGTATGGGTAAAGGAAAGGGTAATGTTGATTACTGGTGTTCCAAAGTGCAGCCTGGTACCGTTTTGTATGAAATGGAAGGTGTCTCGGAAGAACTCGCACGTGAGGCGTTTCGACTGGCAGCAAATAAATTACCAATTAAAACAACTTTTGTAATTCGTGCGGTGATGTAATGGCTTCTGCTCAAGAATATAGAAATATGTCTGAAAAAGACTTGAATACTGAATTATTAAATTTACGTCGTGAACAGTTTAATCTGCGTATGCAAATGGGTTCAGGCAATACGCCAAAAATTCATCGTTTCAGCATGGTGCGCCATGATATTGCGCGTATTAAAACTGTACTGACTGAAATGAGTGCGACTAAGAACAAAGGTGAATCATAATGGCTAATGCAGAAGCAGCAGCAAATACAGCGACCCCGGCCGCAAAGCGAACAGTACAGGGCGTGGTTACCAGCAATGCCGGTAACAAGTCTGCAACAATTATGATTGAACGTCGTATTAAGCATCCTATCTACGGAAAGTTTATTAAACGTTCAACCAAGTTGCATATTCATGATGAAACTAATGAATGTAATAAAGGCGATACAATTCTGGTTGAAGAGTGTCGTCCAATGTCCAAGACAAAGTCCTGGAAACTCGTAAAAATTGTTGAAAAAGCTGCTCAGCTATAAAGCTCGGAAACAGGCAAGGTAAAATACCATGATACAAATGCAAACCATTTTGAATGCTGCTGATAACAGCGGTGCTCGCAGCATGATGTGTATTAAAGTGCTGGGTGGATCACATCGTCGTTATGCGCGCGTTGGTGATGTCATTAAAGTTAGTATTAAAGATGCTATTCCCCGCGGAAAAGTTAAAAAAGGCGATGTCTATAACGCTGTTGTTGTACGCACCAGAAAAGGTATACGCCGTTCTGATGGTTCAACTATTCGTTTTGATACCAACGCAGCTGTTATTTTGAATGCAAACCTGCAGCCTGTTGGCACACGTATATTTGGCCCGGTTACACGTGAACTACGTAATGAAAAGTTCATGAAAATTGTATCATTGGCACCCGAAGTTTTATAAGCACTGGTTTAGTATCAGTTTTATATATAGGCAAAAGAGAATGAAACGAATTAAAAAAGGTGACGAAGTCATCGTCATTGCTGGAAAAGATAAGGGGCGTCAGGGAACTGTACTTTCAGTTACCGATGACACTATTCTGGTAGAAGCAGTGAATATGGTCAAAAAACACACTAAGCCTAATCCAATGGCGGGTATAGACGGCGGAATTATAGAAAAAGAAATGCCAATGGCTATTTCTAATGTAATGCTGTTTAACCCGATGACCAATAAAGGTGATCGTGTAGGTTTTAAAGTTTTAGAAGACGGTCGCAAAGTACGTTACTTCAAATCAAACGACGAAGTCGTAGACGTCTAGCGTCGTTACAGGTAAAGGTCATGTCAAGATTACAAGAATATTATCGTGATACAGTTGTTAAGAATTTAATGGCAACAGGTGCATATAAAAATGTTATGGATGTACCGCGTATTACTAAAATCACCTTAAATATGGGTTTAGGTGAAGCAATTGGTGATAAAAAGGTGTTGCAGAATGCTTTGGGTGATATGGAAAAAATTACCGGTCAAAAGCCTGTAACAACCCTGGCACGTAAATCAGTAGCTTCATTTAAGGTTCGTGACGGATATCCAATCGGTTGTAAGGTAACTTTACGTCGTGAACAGATGTATGAGTTCCTTGATCGTCTGATCAGTATTTCAATTACTCGTGTTCGTGATTTCCGTGGTTTGAATCCAAAATCATTTGATGGTCGCGGTAATTACAACATGGGTATTAAAGAGCAGATTATTTTCCCTGAAATTGAGTACGAAAAGATTGATGTGATACGAGGTATGGATATCTGTATTACAACAACAGCACGTGACAATGAAAGTGGTCTGGCTTTGTTAAAAGAATTTAACTTCCCCTTTAAAAATATAAATAAGCAGGGTGAAACCAAGCAGGGTAGTAAATAGAATGGCTAAAAAATCAATGATAGCTCGCGAGCACAAACGGACTCGCCTGGTAAAGCAGTATGTTGAGAAACGTGCAAAATATAAAGCTGTACTGATTGATCAGAATGCAAGTTTTGATGAAAAGATGGAAGCGCAGAAGCAACTGCAAACCCTGCCCAGAGATTCCAGTCGTTCTCGTGGTCGCAACCGTTGTCGTATAACAGGTCGTCCACATGGTGTATTCCGTAAATTCGGTTTATGTCGCAATAAATTACGTGAAGCCGCAATGCGTGGCGATATTCCTGGCCTGGTTAAGGCTAGTTGGTAGAGGTATTTCATTATGATGTCAGATCCTATAGCAGATATGCTAACACGCGTTCGTAACGCGCAAGCAGCATCTAAAGTTGATGTAACTATGCCATCGTCCAGACTGAAGCTGGCTATTGCAAAAGTACTTAAAGAAGAAGGTTATATCACTGATTTTTCAGCTGATGATGCAGCCAAGCCCAGCTTGACGGTTACCTTGAAATATTATGAAGGTCGTCCGGTTATTGACGAACTGAAACGTGTAAGTCGTCCAGGTTTACGTATATACAAGAACAAGGACAGCATACCAACAATTTTAAATGGTTTGGGTATCGCCATCGTCTCTACATCTGCGGGTGTAATGACTGATAAAGAAGCACGTGCTTCCGGTCGTGGTGGTGAAATTATTTGTACTGTTTCCTAGAAGCAGCATAATCGTTTAGATTTAATTATTTATTATAGAGTATAACAATGTCTCGTATTGCTAAAAAACCTGTTGAACTAGTATCTGGTGTTGAAGTTACCATCAGTGGTCAGACAATTTCAGCAAAAGGTAAAGAAGGAAACCTGTCGCTGGATATACATGAAACAGTAAGTGTTAAGCAGGAAGACAATACACTTAAATTCACGCCAAATGATGACTCTAAAAGCACCATGGCGATGACCGGTACTATGCGTTCACTGGTAGATAACATGGTTATCGGTGTAAGCCAGGGCTTCAGTAAGAAGCTGCAACTGATCGGTGTAGGTTACAGGGCGCAGATGCAGGGTAAAGTACTTGATTTATCACTGGGCTTTTCGCATCCTGTTAAATATGCAATTCCTGAAGGTATTACTATTGAAACACCCAGCCAGACAGAAATTAATGTTAAAGGCGCTGATAAACAGAAAGTTGGTCAGGTGTGTGCTGAAATCAGAGCTTATCGTCCACCTGAGCCGTATAAAGGCAAAGGTGTCAGATATGCCGATGAGCATGTAATACGTAAAGAAGCCAAGAAGAAATAGTAGCTGAAAAAATTATAGTGATTTTATTAGCACGCTAATAAAACTACTGAACACGAACAAGGCAACAAACATGATATCTAAAAAAGCAAACAGAATGCGTCGTGCAAAAAGAACACGGGCTAAAATCAGTGAACTGGGTGCACATCGTTTAACGATACACCGTACACCTCGCCATATATATGCGCAGGTTGTCAGTCCTGATGGCAGCACGGTTATTGCCGCTGCATCTACTGTACAAAAAGATATTGCCGGTGATGCAAAATATACAGGCAATACAGAAGCAGCATCACTGGTAGGTAAAGTCATTGCTGAAAAATCAAAATCTGCAGGTGTTACTTCCGTGGCTTTTGATCGTTCAGGCTTCCGCTATCATGGTCGTGTTAAAGCATTAGCAGAAGCCGCTCGTGAGGGTGGACTGGAATTCTAGTAACAGAAATTTCCATAGTAATAGATAACGGTTTTGTATTTTTAAAATAACCATTAAAGATTAAACAAGGGTTTAAGCATGGCACAACAAGATAATTCAGCAAATAATAAAGATGATTTCATTGAGAAGTTAGTTGCTGTAAACCGCGTGGCAAAAGTAGTTAAAGGTGGTCGTCAGTTTGGTTTTACTGCACTGACAGTTGTTGGTGATGGCAACGGCACCATAGGCTTCGGTTACGGTAAAGCAAAAGAAGTGCCACTGGCTATTCAGAAAGCTATGGATAAAGCACGTAAAAACATGAAAAAGATCCCGCTTAAAGGTGATACCTTGCAGCATCCGACAACGGGGATTCATGGTGCGGCTAATGTTTATATGCAACCTGCATCTGAAGGTACCGGTATTATTGCCGGCGGTGCAATGCGTGCTGTATTTGAGGCGGTTGGCGTAAAAAATGTGCTGGCAAAAATCAATGGCACACGTAATCCGGTTAATGTTGTACGTGCAACAATTAACGGGCTGACAACGATGTCATCACCCGAGTATGTTGCTGCCAAGCGCGGTAAAAAAATTGAAGAAATACTGGGTTAATCTCCGGCTATATTTTCAGCTAGTTAATTTAGGTAATAAGGCTCATGGCTAAAGAATTAAAAGTTACGTTAACAAAAAGTACGATAGGTCGATTAAAGGCACATAAAGCTTGCGCACGCGGCTTAGGCTTATTACGTACGCATCATACTGTTACAGTTCAGGATACACCTGAAAATCGCGGCATGATTAATAAAATTTATTACATGGTCAATGTTGAGGAGACGTCGTAATGAGCGCCAATACATCAAACAGCATGGCGATGAGCTTAAATACTCTTAAGCCTGCAGCGGGAAGCAAGAAAAATGCAAAACGTGTTGGCCGTGGCATTGGTTCAGGCCTGGGTAAAACATGTGGCCGTGGCCATAAAGGACAGAAATCTCGTTCCGGTGGTTTTACTAAAGTAGGTTTTGAAGGTGGTCAAATGCCTTTACAGCGTCGTCTGCCTAAAGTTGGTTTTAACTCACGCTCAGCTAAATCAAGTGCTGAAGTTCGTTTGAATGAACTGCTGAAAGCAAACAGTGAAACAATAGACATCGCTGCATTGATAGCTGCTGACCTGGTGCCAGCGGTGACCAAAAAAGTAAAAGTCATTGATTCCGGTGAAATTAACAAAGCAGTTAATTTGAAAGGTATTAAAGTAACACCGGGTGCTCGCAAAGCGATTGAAGCTGCTGGCGGAAAAATTGAGGATGTTGCATAAGGATTCAGATCCTGATCAAGCATTCAGTTATAGCATCAATTGTAGACATTAGACGAGCGAAATAAATGGCGGATAAAGGTAATCTTTCGGAATTAAAACAACGCATTCTGTTTGTTCTGGGTGCATTAATTGTATTCCGCATAGGTACGTTTATACCGGTACCTGGTATAGATCCTACCGTGTTGTCAACATTGTTTGATCAGCAAAAAGGTAGCATATTAGGTGTATTTAATATGTTCTCCGGTGGTGCGCTGGGTCGTATGTCTCTGTTTGCACTCGGTATTATGCCTTATATTTCGGCATCGATTATTATGCAGTTGCTTGCAGTAACCGTACCGTCACTGGAGCAGCTTAAAAAAGAGGGTGAGCCTGGTCGTCGTAAAATTGCGATGTACACACGCTACTTCACCCTGGTACTGGCCAGCTTTCAGTCAGTCGGTATATCGTTTGCCCTGCAGGGTCAGTCTGTCGGCGCTGCACCATTGGTAATGAATCCGGGAATGAGCTTTGTCTTCACCTCGGCAGTTACCCTGGTAACCGGCACGATGTTCCTGATGTGGCTAGGTGAACAGATAACTGAACGTGGTATCGGTAATGGTATTTCCATATTGATATTTGGCGGTATTGTTGCAGGACTACCTGCTGCGGTTGGTGGTACTCTGGAACTGGTAAGAACCGGTGAGTTACACACACTGGCAATCATCGTGTTATTTATACTGGCCGTTTCGGTGACTGCATTTGTTGTCTTTATCGAAAGAGGGCAGCGTCGCATTACGGTTAATTATGCGAAAAAGCAACAGGGGCGCCGTATGTATCAGGCGCAAAGCAGTCATCTGCCGTTAAAACTTAACATGGCAGGTGTTATTCCGCCTATTTTTGCTTCAAGTATAATTCTGTTTCCGGCAACTATGGCAAGCTGGACCGGGCAGACAGAAGGCATGGAGTGGTTGTCTGATATCGCAGCGAAGATATCGCCGGGACAACCGATATACATAATTTTATTCGCTGTGGCGATTATATTTTTCTGCTTCTTTTATACCGCATTACAGTTTAATGCACGTGATACAGCAGATAATCTGAAACGCAGTGGTGCATTTGTTCCCGGCATACGTCCAGGTGAGCAAACAGCTAAATATATAGACAAGGTAATGACACGACTGACTTTTGTCGGTGCGTTATATATCACCTCAGTGTGTTTATTACCGGAATTTTTGATTTTGTACTGGAACGTACCCTTTTACTTCGGCGGCACATCATTATTGATTATCGTTGTTGTAGTAATGGATTTCATGGCGCAGATACAGTCGCACCTGATGTCGCACCAGTATGAAGGTATTATGAAAAAAGCTAATCTTGACGGTTATAAACGATAACTGCGGTTACATAACAGCTTGAAGTTTAAACAGTTAACTAGTATTAGATATTTGAAACAGGGTTGAGAAAATGAAAGTACGTGCATCAGTAAAAAAAATGTGTCGGAACTGCAAGATTGTAAAACGCAGTGGTGTTGTCAGAGTTATCTGTACAGACCCTCGTCATAAACAGCGTCAAGGATAAATCAGTAATCAGGTCTTTGCTTAACCGCGATGGCTGGTTGCAGAACTCCTATTGATTTAGGCCCTTATTATTAGTAAAATCACGCGCTTTGTCGCAAATATATGGTAACAACACCACGGTAACAAAAATGGCTCGTATTGCAGGTATAAATATTCCACAAAATAAGCACACGGTAATTGGCTTAAGACATATCTATGGTATAGGTCAAACCCGTGCTCAACAAATTTGCGCATCAACCGGTATAGCGGAAGATGCAAGAATTGGCGAACTCTCTGAAGAGCAGCTGGAAACACTGCGTACTGAGGTTGGTAAATACTCAGTTGAAGGTGATTTACGCCGTGAAGTTTCAATGAGTATTAAACGCTTGATGGATCTGGGCTGTTACCGGGGAATCCGTCATCGTCGTGGTTTACCACTACGTGGACAACGGACAAAAACAAATGCACGTACCCGTAAAGGACCACGTCGTCCTATTACAAGGTAATAGCAGCAAATAGTAAAAAACGATAGACATTAATCTGATTTAATAGAATATAGAGCATTCATATGGCGAAGCCTGAAACAAAGAAGAAAATAAAACGTACCGTGGTTGATGGTGTTGCACATGTATATGCAACCTTTAACAACACTATTATCACCATTACTGACCGTCAGGGTAATACCTTATCCTGGGCAACATCTGGTGGTTCCGGTTTTCGTGGTTCTCGTAAAAGTACACCGTTTGCTGCGCAGATTGCAGCGGAGCGTGCCGGTACCCGTGCAAAAGATTATGGTATGAAAAGCCTCGAAGTTCTGGTTCGCGGACCTGGCCCCGGTCGTGAATCTGCTATTCGTTCACTTAATAACATCGGTTTCAAAATTACAAACATTTCCGATGTAACACCTATTCCACATAACGGCTGTCGTCCACCTAAACGTCGTCGCGTATAGGCATCATTACAAGAGATTATTATGGCTAAATATATTGGACCTAAATGTAAACTCAGTCGTCGTGAAGGCGTAGATTTAGAACTTAAATCTTCCTTACGGCCGCTAGACAGTAAATGTAAGTTAGATCAGGTACCCGGTCAACATGGTGCCCGTCGCACACGTTTATCTGACTATGCACTACAGCTTCGTGAAAAGCAGAAAGTACGTCGTATTTATGGCGTACTGGAAAAGCAGTTCCGTAACTATTATAAAGAAGCTGCACGTATAAAAGGCTCAACGGGTGAAAACCTGTTGCAACTGCTGGAACGCCGTCTGGACAATGTAGTTTACCGCTCCGGTTTTGGCTCAACACGTGCTGAAGCAAGACAGATGGTTAATCATAAATCAGTACTGGTTAATAACATAGTGGTTAATATTCCTTCTTATCAGGTAAAAGCCAACGATGTTATTTCAATTCGTGAAAAATCGAAGAAACAAACACGTATTGCAGACTCAATGAATCTGGCTAAACAGAATGGTATCGTCGACTGGATCAGTCTGGACGATTCTAAACTCGAAGCTGTGTATAAAAATGTTCCTGAACGTGCTGATTTATCAGCTGACATCAACGAACAGTTAATCGTCGAACTTTACTCCAAGTAGGGGAGCATATACCGCATGTCAGCAACTGATGAACTACTTACACCACGCACTATTAACGTACAGTCGTTTAGTGAAACACACGCAAAAGTGGCCCTTGAACCACTGGAACGTGGTTTTGGTCATACTCTGGGTAATGCCCTGCGTAGAATCTTACTGTCCTCAATTGAAGGCAGTGCCATCATTGAAGCACAGATCGAAAATGTTGTACACGAATACAGTACATTAGAAGGTGTACAGGAAGACGTATTAGAAATCCTGTTGAACCTGAAAGGTGTTGCTTTAATCATGCACGCAAACGAAGAACAGACAATCACTATCAGCAAAACAGGCGCTGGTGTTGTTACTGCCGGTGACATCGAAACCGGTCATGATGTTGAAATCGTCAATCCTGATCATGTTATCGCGAATGTTAACAGTGACGGCAAACTGAACATCACCATGAAAGTGGTAAAAGGTCGTGGTTATCAGCCGTCTAACAAACGCAATATCGATGCCGAGACAGCAACCATTGGCAGTCTGCAGCTGGATGCTTCATTCAGTCCTATTCGTCGCGTTTCATATAATGTTGAAAATGCACGTGTTGCCCAAAGTACCAATCTGGACAAACTGATTATCGATTTGCAAACCAACGGCACAGTTGACCCGGAAGAAGCGATTCGTACAGCAGCGACCATTTTACAGGCTCAGCTTTCATCATTTGTTAATCTGCAAAGTATGGAAGACGAAGTTGCTGAAGATGAAGAAGCTGATATCGATCCGATTTTATTGCGTCCGGTTGATGAACTGGAACTGACAGTGCGTTCCGCGAACTGTTTGAAAGCAGAGAATATATATTACATTGGCGACCTGATTCAACGCACTGAAGTTGAGTTGTTAAGAACGCCAAACCTGGGCAAGAAGTCTTTAACAGAAATAAAAGATGTTCTTGCCTCACACGGGTTATCACTGGGTATACAGTTGGAAAACTGGCCACCAGCTTCCATTCGTGAGAAAGAAGAAGCCAGTTTATAACTGGCGGCTAACAAACATCAGCTCAGTAACATAAGAGATTTTGCAATAGCAGAATCAGTAAAGTATAAAGGTTAATAATCATGCGTCATCATAAATCTGGCCGCAAGCTAAATCGTAACAGCAGCCATCGTAAAGCGATGTTTAGCAATATGACTAATTCTCTGTTTGAACATGGAATTATTAAAACGACACTGCCGAAAGCAAAAGAACTACGTCGAGTTGCCGAGCCTTTAATTACGCTGGCAAAAACAGACTCTGTCGCCACACGCCGTACCGCTTTTTCAAAATTACGTGATAAAGCAATCGTCGGTAAATTATTCAGTGAGCTAGCACCGCGCTATAAAGACCGTCCTGGCGGTTACACTCGTATTTTAAAATGTGGCTTCCGTTCTGGTGATGCTGCACCGATGGCTTATATTGAACTGGTTGACCGTCCGGTTGATGCGGAAGCAGTTGAATAATCAACGCTTGATATAGTCCTGTTCAAAATGCCGGTTTATACCGGCATTTTTTATGTGTGTTTATTGCTGCAGGCATCAATATCAATATTTCGCAGCACCATGCAGTAGCGGAGCCTTCGCAGCTGCAAGTATCCATTTCAGGTGACTTGATAGTACTTTGGTTTTAAACAGGTGCTATTACTAACCGTAGTAGTTAAACACCTCATCAGGAAGGTGATCACCAGCCTGAAATATGGATAACAAAGTAGCGCATATATTCATCCAGATGTTCGTCGATATCCTGATAAGCTTCTATCCCCTGGCTGTCGATAGCAATCTCTTTTAATTCGATGTCATAACCGGCATTATTAATATGTGACTTAAGCAAACGGTATGCCTCCGTCATTTTGATGCAATTACACGAGACCAGATTTAACTGCGGGATTTCTAGCCGCTTGCCATCTTCGTCGCACAGGATGTAACGAACGTAACCCAGTGAGTCAGCATTTTCGTTAAGCGCACGCTCGTTTTCAGGATGCGGGTAGAACCCCAGTTTTTCGGATTCGATGTCAGTATCGATGTTTGTGCCAAGGCTGCTGATAATATGGTTTATTTTAACCAGCGTCTGCTGGCGTAGCTCTTCATCATCAACCGGTGACGTAAACAGCAAGCTCAAGCCTGTTTTTTCAAGTAGCTTTTGTAATAATAACATCCATTAAATATAGCTGAATTGAACAGTAATAGCTGTGGCTCGCTTAGCCTTTTGTGTTTAAAAGTCGTTTTAAGTAAATGCCGGTATAGGAACCGCTAACTTCGGCAACCTGCTCCGGTGTGCCGGTAGCAATAATATTACCTCCCTTGTAACCGCCTTCAGGCCCAAGGTCTATGATCCAGTCAGCCATCTTGATAATATCGAGATTATGCTCGATGACGATGATAGTATTGCCGTGATCGCGTAGACGGATCAGCACATCCAGTAGTTGCTCGACATCATAGAAGTGCAGGCCTGTTGTTGGCTCGTCCAGAATGTAGGCGGTTTTTCCGGTATCACGTTTCGACAGCTCTTTCGACAGTTTGATGCGTTGAGCCTCACCACCTGACAGTGTTGTGGCACGTTGTCCCAGTGTTATGTAACCCAGACCGACATCTATCAGTGTTTGCAGTTTTCTTTTAAGTACCGGTATCGCATCAAAGAAAACCGCTGCATCTTCAATGGTCATCTCCAGTACCTGATGAATAGTTTTTCCTTTGTATTTTATCTCCAGTGTTTCGCGATTGTAACGCCGGGTTTTACAAACATCGCAGTCGACATATACATCGGGTAAAAAGTGCATTTCGACTTTAATAACACCATCACCCTGGCAGGCTTCACAACGTCCACCTTTTACATTGAAGCTGAAACGCCCAGGCTTGTAGCCGCGTGAGCGTGATTCCTGTGTTGCTGAAAACAGTTCACGGATAGGGGTAAACAGACCGGTATAGGTCGCGGGGTTGGAGCGTGGTGTACGTCCGATAGGGGACTGGTCGATATCCACAACTTTATCAAAATGTTCTGCACCGCAATAGGATTCGTGTGTAGCAGCGGACATGGAATTGTTATTGATGGATTTTGCCAGTATCGGGTACAGGGTATCGTTTATCAGTGTTGATTTACCTGAGCCGGATACCCCGGTAATACAGGTAAACAGACCAACCGGTATGTCGATACTGACATTGTTCAGATTATTGCCGCTGGCATTGTGAATGCTGAAGATATCGCCACTGTGCGGTGTGCGGCTTTGCGGTATTTTTATCTGCCTGTCACCGGAAAGATACAAGCCGGTCAGTGAGTTTTTATTGTTTTTGATGTCATCGGGAGTCCCGGAGGCGATTATCTCACCGCCGTGAACGCCGGCCCCGGGACCGATATCGATGACATGATCAGCACATAAAATAGCATCTTCATCATGCTCGACCACGATCACAGTATTACCGATATCACGCAGGTGATTCAGTGTTTTGATCAACCTGTCATTATCGCGCTGGTGCAGTCCGATAGATGGTTCATCCAGAATATACATCACCCCGACCAGTCCGGCACCGATCTGGCTTGCCAGGCGGATGCGTTGTGATTCTCCACCGGACAAGGTGTCAGAACTGCGGTCCAGTGTCAGATATTCCAGCCCGACATTGACCAGAAAATGTAAACGGGTAGAAATTTCACGATTTATTTTTTTTGCAATCTCGCCGCGATGGCCGACCAGTTTTAGCTGATCAAAAAATTCAAATGACTGTTCGATGGGCATGGCAGTGATTTCGGCCAGTGTTTTATCCTGAATGAAAACATGGCGGGCCGCTTCATTCAGCCGCGTCCCCTTGCACTCGGGGCAGGGCTGAACCGATAAAAACTTTGCCAGTTCCTCACGTACCAGACTGGATTCGGTTTCCCGGTAGCGCCGCTCCATGGTGTGCAGCACACCTTCAAAAGCGTGTGTGCGTTGCTTGCCTCTGCGGCCGGCATGTCCTGGATAGTTAAAGGTTATTTTTTCTGTGCCACTGCCATACAGTAATAATTTGCGGGTTTTTTCCGGTAATTCCTGAAACGCTATTTCAATATCAAAATTATAATGTTTGGCCAGTGATTGCAGTATGCTGAAATAATAAGCATTGCGTCGATCCCAGCCGCGTATGGCGCCACCGGCCAGGCTTAGATGGGGGCTGATCACACGTTCCGGGTCAAAGAAATTATTATGGCCAATGCCTTCACATTCGGGACAGGCCCCGGCCGGGTTGTTGAAAGAGAATAATCGGGGCTCCAGTTCCTGCAGGTTGTAGCCGCAATGCGGGCAGGCAAATTTTGCAGAAAAAATCAGGTCTGCCTTCCCGGCATCATCCGGCTCCGGTTTATCCATCCAGGCGATGATAGCGATATCATTGGCCAGTAACAGGGCGGTTTCAAACGATTCAGCAAGACGGGTTTTGATGTCATCCCTGACCTTGAAGCGGTCGACCACCAGTTCGATGGTATGTTTCTTTTTGGCATCAAGCTCCGGAACATCGTCGAGTTCCATTACCAGGCCATCAACCCGGACACGAATGAAGCCCTGTTGCTTGAAGTCATTGAATAAATTCAGGTGTTCGCCTTTGCGGTCACGGATGACCGGTGCCAGTAACATCAGCCGGCTGCCCTCCGGCAGTGCCAGTACCTGGTCGACCATCTGGCTGATGGTTTGTGCCTGTAATTCTGTATCGTGCTCGGGGCATCTCGGGGTGCCGGCACGGGCGTACAGCAAGCGAAGGTAATCATAAATTTCGGTGATAGTACCGACCGTCGAGCGCGGGTTGTGTGACGTTGTTTTCTGTTCAATCGATATTGCCGGTGACAGACCCTCAATGGTATCAACATCCGGTTTTTCCATCATCGACAGAAACTGGCGGGCATAAGTGGAAAGAGACTGCACATAGCGTCTCTGGCCTTCGGCAAAGATCGTGTCAAAGGCCAGTGACGATTTTCCGGAACCGGATAAACCGGTAATGACAATGAGTTTGTCGCGAGGGATATCCAGGTCAATGTTTTTGAGGTTATGGGTGCGCGCACCGCGAATTTGAATGGTATCCATAACTTTTAGGGGTGTAACGTTGGCAATCTGCTAGAATGCCGGTTTTTAACATTTTCGGCAATAGCCCTTCCGTTTATTTTTAATAATTTCTAGCAATGAATCATCCTGTATCGAATAATCTTGCTGCTCAGGAACGCAGTGCGGCCATATCGCTGGCCACAATCTATGCCTTTCGTATGCTGGGTCTGTTTATGATTCTGCCGGTGTTTGCTTTATATGCGGAACATTTGCCGGGAGCCACACCTTTTCTTATGGGGCTGGCGCTGGGCATATATGGCCTGACACAGGCAGTGCTGCAGATTCCGTTTGGTATGTGGTCGGACCGTATCGGCCGTAAACCGGTCATTTTTATCGGCTTGCTGATTTTTGCTGCCGGTTCCATGATTGCGGGTAACGCTGACAGTATTGAGGGTATTATTCTTGGCCGGGCGATACAGGGTGGCGGGGCGATTGCCGCCGCGCTGATGGCGCTCGCTGCTGACCTGTCGCGGGAAGAACACCGCACCAAAATGATGGCACTGATTGGCATCAGTATCGGTGCTTCGTTTGCGCTGTCAATGGTACTGGGACCGGTTATCAACAGCTGGATTGGTATCAGTGGCATTTTTTACGGCACGGCAGTGCTGGCACTGGTTGGTATTGCTATTTTATTTTTGTTTGTACCTGATCCGGCGAAAAGTTATTTTCACCGGGATGCTGAAGTTGAAACGCAGTCACTGCTCAGCGTACTGAAAAACACACAATTATTGCGCCTGGATTTTGGCATTCTGGCCTTGCACTTTGTTCTGATGAGTATTTTTCTGGTGCTGCCATTAATCTTGCATGATGAATTGAAGATTGATGCAAGTCACCACTGGCAGATATATTTACCGGTGTTTGCCGCTTCGCTGATACTGATGGTGCCATTTATTATTGTGGCAGAAAAAAAACAGGCGATGAAACCGGTGTTTGTGGGTGCCATTGCCGGTTTAATGGTGGCCACCGTTGTGTTCTTAAGCAGTCAGCCACTGTGGTTAACCATTGTTGCACTGATAATCTTTTTTACCGGTTTTAACCTGCTGGAAGCCTCCCTGCCTTCGCTGATAGCTAAAACAGCACCGGCCACACAAAAAGGTACCGCCATGGGGGTTTATTCCAGTAGCCAGTTTTTAGGCGCTTTTGCCGGTGGCAGTCTGGGTGGACTGGCGCACCAGTACCTTGGCGTCCATGGTGTGTTCATTACGGCATTAGGCGTATTGCTGGTCTGGCTAGTGCTGGCCATCACCATGAAAAAACCGGAGTATCTAACCACCTATCTGTTGAATGTGGAAAATGTCAGTGAACAGCAGTTACTGGCGATTGCCGGTGTGGTTGAGGTTGCCCTGATCGATGAAAAAAATCAGCCGGGGCGGGTGGCTTATTTAAAAGTGAATAAGCATATCCTTGATGAAGAAAAATTGTTATCGTTAGCAAGTCCGGATCATGCTGAAAACTGATGCAGGCCGGACATTTAACGATAAACTAAATATTAATACGACGATATATATAAGGTGAGAGAAAATGGCACAACGTGGCTTAAATAAAGTAATTTTACTCGGTAATCTGGGCAAGGATCCGGAAGTTAAATATATGCCGAATGGTAATGCAGTGGCAAACATCACACTGGCTACCTCAGAAACATGGAACGATAAAAGCTCTGGTGAAAAAAAGGAAAAAACAGAATGGCATCGTGTTGTGTTCTTTGGCAAGCTGGCAGAAATTGTTGGTCAGTATCTGAAAAAAGGTTCAAAAATTTATGTAGAAGGCAAACTGCAAACCCGCAAGTGGCAGGGGCAGGACGGTCAGGATCGCTATACCACGGAGGTGGTTGTTGATATCGGCGGTACCATGCAAATGCTGGACAGTCGTGGTGAAAGTGGTTTTGCACCAGCACAGTCAGCACCGCAGCAACAAAACACTGCACCACAGCAACAGCCTGCAGCGGCAGTGGTTGATGATGGTTTTGATGATGACATTCCGTTCTAGGCGTTACCTGAGATAGACTTTGTCAATAAAAAAGCTTCTGATTTCAGAAGCTTTTTTATTGTTAAACAGTAATGATTCTGTGATTTTTATCAGCTTTTAATGAGCGACTTTTTGCTGAAACCGATTACTCCAAGCAGGCCGGAAGCCATCAGCCAGAAAGCGGCTGGCAACGGTACGGCAGAAACTCTCATGCGGTCGATGCGGAAAGAATCACTGTTGCCGTCTGCCCAGAACAAAAATTCAGTACCGGAAATACCGGTAAAATTGTACTCATCAAACTGCCCCGGTACATTGATGACATTAGGTGATGTATCATTTGCATTATAGTCGAGCAGGACCAGCTGATTGTCAACGGTCAGATTGAAATCATCGCCGTCTAGATCGTAGAAAGAATCAAAATTAATATAATCCAGAGTCACCGGCTGGCTGAAAACAAACAGCAGACCTTCATCGGGATCACTGTCACGTGAACCATCACCACCGTCCATGTTATGGCCTTCACCTGCCGAACTGACAACGCCAAGGTTGTTGCCGGATGAACTGACATAAACACCACTGTCCGCAGCTGTTATCTGGGTTTTACTGTTGATGGTTCCCAGGCCATCGTTGTCAATGGTGTAGGCTGAAATGTTAACAGTGATGCTGTTAACCGTCATGCTGGCTGATGTATATGTACCGCCTGTTACCCCGAGGTTAGTCGTATTAAAATCAAACAGGCTGGCAGAAGCAGACGTTGTCATGGCAAAGAATAATGAACCTGCCAGTGTTATGTTTGATAGTGTTTTATGCATTGTTAATCTCCCAGCGGATAGTCATTTAGTGATAAAAATATACAGTTGTTATATCAAGTATTATGCAAACTATATGCCATAAGTAAAAAACATATGTAAAACAAATACTTAATAACTATTAAGGCAAGTGTAATGGACTTGCCAGATAAAACTGTAAGTTTTAATGACAGTTGTATAAATAATGAGAATATAAAAAAAGCCGGAAATTTCCGGCTTCTTTTTTCATTGAAATGCGCTGATTAATAGTTTTTTTCTATTAAAGCATAAGCTGAGTGGTTATGGATGGACTCAAAATTTTCTGATTCGACGGTATAGGCGAGTATGCGTCCATCGATGTTTAGCTGATGCGCAATATCTCTTACCATATCTTCGACAAACTTGGGATTATCATAGGCGCGTTCGGTGACTATTTTTTCATCCGGGCGTTTTAACAGACCGTATAATTCACAGGAAGCCTGTGATTCAACCAGGTCGATGATTTCTTCAATCCAGATAAAGTCCTCCGTTTCTACATTGACGGTGACATGTGAGCGCTGGTTATGTGCGCCACGGTCGGATATTTTTTTCGAGCAGGGACATAAGCTGGTGACCGGCACCACTACTTTAATATTGATAATGTTTTTGTTGGCTCTGCGTTCGCCGATAAAGGTAACCGCGTAATCCAGCAGGCTTTGTACACCCGATGCCGGTGCTGTCTTATTAATAAAGAAATCGAAGCTCATTTCGATATGACCGCACTCTGCATCCAGACGGCTGGTCATTTCGGTTAACATGGATTTGAATGAATCGACCGTTATTTCCCATTCATGATTGTTGAGGATTTCAACAAAACGTGACATGTGAGTGCCTTTGAATTCATGCGGTAAATCAACATACATGTTGAAGTTTGCAATGGTGTGCTGGATTTGTCCGGTACGGTCTTTTACCTGAACCGGGTGGCGAATATCTTTGATGCCTACTTTATTGATGGCAATTGCACGCGTATCCTGGGAATTCTGTACATCGGGCAGGCTGCTGGTTTTTCGGCCTTTTCTATCCAGCGCTGTTTTTTCAAGGGTGTCGGTCATTATTCATTCTCTTCACTGTAGCGAACGCAGGCGCGTTCTGTTTCCCATAAAGTAAGCGCTGTTACCTTAATGCTGTCACTGTTAATTTTGGCAGAAATCTGCTGATACATATAAGCAGCAATGTTTTCCGCTGTCGGATTTAATTCTTTAAATGGTTCCAGATCATTCAGGTAGCGATGGTCCAGTTCATCGCCAACTTCATTGGCGGCATTTTTCATTATTTTAAAGTCGATGCCCATGCCGATATCATCAAGTCGGGTAGCAACAGCCTCCAGTTCGACCTTCCAGTTATGACCATGCATGCGACTGCATGCACCGGGATATCCCCGTAGAGTGTGGGCTGAAGCAAACTCGGTCACTACTTTCAGCTGATAGCGTGCGGCCATTTCTAAACTACCTGAATAATACTTGAGTAAAACAGTAGGATTTTAACCCTTTCGCGCTATATAAGCAATTCCTTAAGGGCGCATTCACTTATTCACCGATGTATTCTTTATTCTTGTCTGTATGCTGTGCAAGATACCGGTTTTATCGAGCTTCCAGTCGGCCAGTAATTCTTCAGGCTTGCCGTGGTTAATTAACACATCAGGAAAGCCGATATGTAATAAATCAGTTTTGATATTCATACTGTTGAAATATTCGGCAACAGCACTGCCGGCCCCACCGGCGATGGCATTATCTTCGATAGTTACCAGCAGGTCATAGTGTTTGGCTGCATACTTAAGCATGTTCTGATCGAGTGGTTTAACGAAACGCATGCTGTAGACACTGGCGTCAATTTCTTCGGCCACGTCCAGGCTGGTGGCCAGTAAGCTGCCAAAAACAAGCAGCGCAACTTTATGATTTTTTGTTTTACTGCAATGGCGTACCTGCTGTGCCTGGCCAAAAGGCAGAGCATTGAGTTCATCGTTTGTATTGTTGCTCACCGCTGCCTGGCCACGCGGGTAACGGACAGCACTGGGCCCGTCATGTAAAAAGGCGGTGGTTAATAAACCACGGCATTCGCTTTCGTCGGCCGGTGTCATGATCACCATATTAGGAATACAGCGTAAAAAACTGATGTCATAGGCACCGGTGTGAGTGGGGCCATCGGCACCGACAATGCCGGCACGGTCAATGGCAAATAAAACCGGCAGATTTTGTATTGCGACATCGTGAATCAGCTGGTCATAGGCGCGCTGTAAAAAAGTTGAATAAATAGCAACCACGGGCTTAAGGCCATCACAGGCCATGCCTGCTGCCAGCGTTACCGCGTGCTGCTCGGCGATGCCAACATCAAAATAACGTTTTGGAAAACGCCGAGAAAACTCCACCAGTCCAGAGCCTTCTCGCATGGCCGGGGTAATGCCAACCAGACGTTCATCTTTGCTGGCCATTTTACAAAGCCACTGGCTGAAAATTTCAGTGTATGTCGGTGGTTTGCTGCTATCGACAGCCGCACTGGATTTACCGGTGCTTAAGTCAAAGGCATTGACCCCATGATATTTGCCCGGTGCGTTTTCGGCAGGAAAGTAACCTTTGCCTTTTTTGGTTTTTATGTGCAGCAGGCGGGGTCCGGTTTGATGATTGATATTGTGCAGCACGGGAATCAGGGTATCAAGGTCGTGGCCATCGACCGGCCCGAAATAGTTAAAACCTAGTTCTTCAAACAGAGTGCCCGGTACAATCATGCCTTTTACGTGTTCTTCGGTGCGTCTGGCTAGTTCCAGCGCCGGCGGAATATTACCCAGAACCATTTTTCCGCCCTCACGTATGGTGGAAAACAGATCACCGGATAACAGCCGCGTCAGGTGATTGGACAGTGCGCCGACATTGGGAGAAATCGACATGTCATTGTCATTGAGTATCACCAGTAGATTGGCATCGCTGTCACCGGCATGATTCAGGGCTTCAAATGCCATGCCGGCGGTCATCGCGCCATCACCGATAATGGCAACGCAATGCCGGTCTTCCTTGTTTTGTCTGGCAGCAAAACTCATGCCCAGCGCGGCTGCAATGGAGGTGCTGGAATGACCGGTGCCAAAGGCGTCGTATTCACTTTCATCACGTTTAGGAAAGCCGGCAATGCCGCCTTTTTGTCGTAAACCGGCCATTTTTTTCCGGCGCCCGGTGAGGATTTTGTGGGGGTAGGTCTGATGGCCGACATCCCATACCAGACGGTCATACGGGGTGTTGAACACATAATGCAGGGCAACGGTTAATTCTACGGTACCCAGGCCTGCCGACAGGTGGCCACCGGTGGAAGAAACGCTGTCGAGTAAAAATTCGCGTAATTGACGAGCCAGCTCTTTAAGTTGCAAATTGTTTAGTTTGCGCACGTCAGCGGGAGAGTTTATTGACTCCAGTAATGACCAGTTTGCGTGGGTAAAGGGCATAGTTTTAATTAGTTAAGGTAATACTTTAATATCGCCGTTCAACAATATAAGCCGAAAGCTCACGTAAACTATCGGCTTTTTCGCCCAAAGGTTCAAGTGTTTTTAATGCCAGCCGGTGTTGTTCAAGTGCCAGCTGCTGTGATTCTTCCAGCCCGATAATGGCCGGAAATGTGGGTTTCCCCTGTTCTTCATCGGATCCCTGTGGTTTGCCCAGTGTGGCGGTGTCGCCAATGACATCGAGAATATCATCCTGTATCTGAAAAGATAAACCGATACACAGGGAATAATTATTGAGTATTTCCATCTGTTGCTGACTGATATCCTGCTGGCACATGCCGCCCAGTAAAATACTGGCACGAATCAGTGCGCCAGTTTTTAACTGGTGCATATGTTCCAGTTGTTCCAGGGTGAGTATTTTACCTACCGATGCCAGATCAACCGCCTGACCGCCAGCCATACCGTGTGCGCCACTGGCTTCTGTTAACAGACTTAACATTTTGATGCGGTGTTGCGGGGTGAGTTCTTTATGATCGTCTTTTGCCAGAATCTCATAGGCCAGTGCCTGTAAGGCATCACCAGCCAGGATGGCGGTCGCTTCATCAAAAGCTTTGTGGCAGGTCGGCTGGCCACGGCGCAGGTCATCATCATCCATGGCCGGTAAATCATCATGGATAAGAGAATAGGCATGAATCATTTCAACGGCACAGGCAGGTATATCCATTAAATCGGTCGCCACTCCCATGGCTTCACCGGCGGCGTATACCATTGCCGGTCGAATGCGTTTGCCACCGCTGATAACGGAATAGCGGATAGCCTGAGCCAGGTTGTGTTCCGGTGGGTCGTCTGCAGGCAGGTATTTATTTAACGCCGTGTTTACACGTTTCTGGTAGGCGTCCAGTCGGGTTTGAAATTTGTGTTTTGGCATTAATCGTCCAGGTTGATGTCCTGTTCGAGCAGCTTGCCATTTTGTTCGACCAGTTCTTTTATTTTCAGCTCGGCATTTTGCAGTGCCTGCTGGCACTCAGTGCTTAATGCAATGCCTTTTTCGAAGCGTTTCAGAGAGTCTTCGAGACTGAGTTTTCCCTGTTCCATATCGTCGACCAGAGATTCCAGCTCAGTTAATGCTTTTTCAAAATCGGGTTTTTTTTTAGCCATGGCGTATTTTAGCAAACTATTTGAGACTAAATATAGTTCTGTTGGCAGTGAAGGCGTTAAAAACGTTTTTTAGTCCGCGAACAACGCAAAAGACGCGAAAAAACAGATAGCCACCCGGGGTCGGAGTCATTTTTAACAGCTGAAGTTATTCAAAACATCTCGTTTAGAGCAAAATGACTCCGACCCCTCAGGTATTTTGTGTCTTTTGCGTTGTTCGCTGACGAGTATCCGGTTTATAAATTAATAGCCGTATCAATTAGCTCGCTTACCCGCTGCACCGCAATGATATCCAGTCCATTGATGGCTTCACCTTTGCGCGGCAGGTTAGCTTTGGGGATGATGGCCAGTTTGAAGCCATGCTTGGCGGCTTCGCGCAAGCGCTCCTGGCCGTTTGGAACCGGACGGATTTCACCGGCCAGACCGACTTCACCAAAGGTAAAAATATTATTTGGCAGTGGCTTGTCGCGAAAACTGGATAAGGCAGCAAGTATTAAAGCGGTGTCAGCAGAGGTTTCGGTCAGTCGTACACCACCGACAATATTAATAAATACATCCTGATCAAACATAGCGATGCCGGCGTGACGATGCATCACCGCAAGTAACATGTTTAAACGGTTAGGGTCGAGGCCGAGGCAGACGCGACGGGGATTATTGCTGTGACTTTCATCCACCAGTGCCTGTAATTCAATTAACAGAGGCCGGCTGCCTTCGCGGGTTACGGTAATAATGCTGCCGGCCACCGGTTCTTCATGGCGCGATAAAAAAATAGCAGACGGGTTGCTGACGGTTTTTAAACCTTCTTCGGTCATGGCGAAAATACCCAGTTCATTTACCGCGCCAAAGCGGTTTTTAATAGCGCGAATCATGCGATAACGCTCACCGGGGTCACCTTCAAAATACAGTACTGTATCAACCATGTGTTCCAGTACCCGTGGCCCGGCGAGGGTGCCTTCCTTGGTGACATGACCCACCAGGAATAAAGCAGTACCGGTTTGTTTGGCAAAGCGTACCAGTTGTGCCGCGCTTTCACGCACCTGTGCCACCGCGCCGGGTGCCGATTGCAGGGCTTCGGTGTAGATGGTCTGTATTGAATCAATAACAATCACTTTGGGGTTCTGTTCACTGGCCAGAGTGATGATGTTTTCCACACAGGTTTCGGATAATAATTGCAGTCCGCGGTCTTCCAGTCCCAGGCGATGGGCGCGCATGCTGATTTGCTGCAGAGACTCTTCACCGGTGACATACAGACAGGGCAGTGATCGGCTCAGGCTGGCCAGTGTCTGGGTTAGCAGGGTCGATTTTCCGATGCCGGGGTCGCCACCGATCAGGGTTACCGAGCCATGCACCAGGCCGCCGCCAAGCACCCGGTCCAGTTCACTGATGCGGGTTGCTGTGCGCATTTCCGCCTGCATCTGAATGTCTTTTAAGGCCTGAATTTGCGCGTTGCCTTTTTTGCCGGCAAATCCCTGCCGGTTGTTAGTGGTAATAGCGGTGATGGTTTCGCTCATGGTATTCCACTCGCCACAGTCGCTGCACTGGCCTGCCCATTTGGAATGACTGGCACCGCAGGAGGTGCAGGCATATTGAACTTTAGCTTTTGCCATAATGCTTATTCCTTAAACGTTATCCTTTTCGTTTGTGTTTTCATAGTCCCCAGGGGGCTTTTCGGTATTCACCACTTTAGCGGTTTGTACCGCACTGTTAGAGGAACGCATGATTTCAATTGTGTAATTATCTATCATCAAACTGGTACCGGTTTGCGGAATGATTTCCATAAATTCAAGAATTAAACCGTTCAGTGTTTTCGGTCCTTTGGCGGGAAGCGACCAGTCAAGGGCGCGGTTAATATCGCGAATATGCGTGGTGCCATCAATCAGGTAACTGCCATCTTTTTGCTGATGGATGCCGAGTTTTCTGGTTGGTGAATCGGTGGTGAACTGTCCCACAATCTCTTCCAGAATGTCTTCCAGTGTAACCAGTCCCTGAATACTGCCATATTCATCAACCACCAGACCCGAACGGCGACGGTTACTCTGAAAATTCAGTAACTGACGGGTAAGAGCGGTGCCGGCGGGAATGAAATAGGCCGGTACAATCAGGTTTTTCAGCGAGTCGATACTCAGTTCATTCCGGGCAAACAGGTTGAGTACTTTGCGTAAATGTAAAACTCCAACGGTATTATCAATGCTGTCATGAAAAACCGGAACCCGGGTGCGCTGGCTGTGGGTGATTTGATGAACGATGTCATTCCAGTTATCATTTAAATCAATGCCGGTAATCTCATTTCGTGGAATCATAATGTCCTCGACACTGACCTGCTCGAGATCAAGAATGCCAAGCAGCATATCGGAGTGAGCCTGCGGCATAAAATGTTCGGCTTCAACCACCACCGCACGCAGTTCATCAGCACTCAGTTCCTGGGAGGCTTCGTTGTCAGGGTGGATACCAACTAAACGCAAAAGTGCATTTGAAAAAATGTTGACCAGCCAGACAAAAGGATAAAGTGGCGTGGCAATGAGGGTATAAACAAAGGCCGAGGGAAATGCCAGTCTTTCCGGTTTGAGTGCTGCCAGTGTTTTCGGCGTTACTTCAGCAAAGACCAGAATAACAAATGCCAGCACCACCGGCGCCACGGCGATACCTATCTCACCATAAAGACGTAATGCGATGACGGTGGCGATGGTAGCAGCAAATATGTTGACAATATTATTGCCCAGTAAAATCAAACCCAGTAGACGGTCAGGGCGCTCCAGCAACTTAATCGCAAGAGTGGCTCCTTTATGGCCTTTGTCTGCAAGGCTTTTCAGGCGATAGCGGTTCAGTGTCATCAATGCGGTTTCTGAGCCGGAAAAAAAGCCTGAAAGAATGATCAGGATACCCAGGATGCCAAACAGCAGTGCTGTTGATAGTTCGTTCAAGAAGTGTACTCTCGTTTAATAGTATAAAGGCTGAATTATGGGAACGTTAGCGGTCGGAGTTATTTTTATCCGGTGTGCTTTTAACCATATACCGGGGTCGGAGTCATTTTTAAGAACTGAATGAATTGTATGACATAGCTGTTGAGAAAAATGACTCCGACCCCTTAGCTCGTGTTGCTGACCATTGTGAAAATGACTCCGAACCCTTTTAGTTAAAGTTACGATAACAGTATTTCCAGCACAAACTTGCTGCCAAAGTAGGCCAGCATCAAACTGGCAAAACCACTTAATGTCCAGTGAATCGCGGTGCGGCCACGCCAGCCCAGCTTCCAGCGACCGATAAGCAGGGTGAGGAAAACAAACCAGGCAATAATTGACAATACTGTTTTGTGTACCAGTGACTGGGCAAACATATTTTCCAGAAACAGTAAGCCTGTGCCGAGCGAGATCGTCAAGGCAATAAAACCGACGGTAATCATTTCAAATAACAGCGCTTCCATATTTTTTAATGGTGGCATTATTTTAAGAATTTTCCCGGGCTGGTGTTTATGTAAAAAATTATTTTGAATCGATAACAAAATTGCCTGCAATGCCGCCAGGGCGAGCAGGCTGTATGCAATGATAGAGGTAAAAATGTGAAAGAACAGCTCTTTGGAACTTGCAGTGGGTAGCAGGTGGACAGAGCTGTTATTGATATCCAGTAACATGGTGAGTGCTGCCATAGGCAGAATCACAACCGCCATGATGTCCACCGGGTGGCGCCATGTTGCCACCAGAGTAAACAGAGTAATAAACACGCTGACGATGGAAAAGGCATTGTAAAACCCCAGGTTAATACTGCTGCCAATATTCAGCGTGCTGTATAAGTTCAGGGTGTGCAGGCACAAGGCCGCGAATCCGATTAACAGAATCTGTTTTTTTGAAAGGCCGGCTGTTTTTTCTCCAATATTTCTTGCGTGATTTCGCAGACGAAAAAATAACAGTGATGAACAGGCAAAATAAAGAATAATGGCACTGTAAATAAAAATGTAATTATTCATACTGGATTATTGGGCATGTTTGAATAAAAAGTTGACTATTATCTATAAAAAACATAAGTTTGGATAAGCATGGGCTTGCCAAAACAGGTGCAAGTGAGACAACTTAAAGTGTGAACCTGTTCACAAAATATCTGTTTCTACAATGTATATTAACTATCTCACGTGCATGTTAGCACTAGCAAAGATAATTATCATCAAGCGACGGGTACTTGTTGTATTTATATTGGAGAATAGGGGGCAGAGTCATTTTTGCAGTCGCCAGTGGTTATAGAGCAAAGTCGTTAGACAATAATGACTCCGGTCCCTGAATATAAAGAGGAAGTATAAGTGAGTCTAGAATGAAAGTGCGGGTATTAGGTTGTAGTGGCGGGATCAATCAGAATGCAGCAACAAGCTCATTCTTAGTCGATGATGACATATTGATTGATGCCGGCACCGGTGTATGTCACCTGTCACTTGATGAAATGCGTGGCATTCGTCATATTTTTATTACTCATTCACATCTTGATCATATTGCCTCCATCCCCTTGTTGGCGGATACCCTGTTTGATGATTTAATCGGACAGCCGTTAATTGTGCATGCGCAGGAAAAAACCATCGAAGCGCTCCGGCAACATATTTTCAACTGGACGATCTGGCCGGACTTTACCGTATTGCCACATAAAACCAATGCGGTATTAAAACTGGAGGTCATGCAGGCGGCGACAACGTTTGAGTTAGATGGCCGTAAAATAGAAATGATAAGCGTTAATCATTCCGTGCCCGGTGTTGCCTATCGTATAGAAGCGGCGGGTAAATCATTTGCCTTTAGCGGGGATACCACCAGTAATGAAAATTTATGGGTAAGTTTGAATAAACATGATTCACTGGATCTGTTTTTTGTCGAATCGGCGTTTGCCGATAAAGATCTGGAACTGGCTAAAGTTGCCTTTCATTACTGCCCGAAACTACTGGCAGATGACATAGCAAAGTTGAAGCATAAAACCCGAATATATATATCCCACCTCAAGCCTGGAGCCGAACAGGAGATAATGGCACAATGTATTGCCGCCATGCCTGAGCGGGAAATTCAGCAGCTGCATAGCGGTGATGTGTTTGATTTATAGGCGTGTTGTTTGACCGGTCCTCATGTCTGTTGGGAAGACGATTTTCGGCCATAAAGAGACGTTGGCCGTTTGCAGTAGGCAGTTAAAAACGTTAGTCCGCGAATTAGGGCAGGACGCCCGTAAATAGAATAACGCAGGAGCAGTTATCGAGAACGCAAAAGACGCGAAAAAAACAAAACAATAATTAATGGTAGAAACACAGATCGGGCACTGCCCGACAAAACAAAGCTTATGGATACTCTGAATAATTAATGTTTTTTAGTCTCACACTGTATCTCGATTAATACTATCATAAAAAAGTTAACGATGTGCCCGTTTTATACCGAAATTCAGGGTGTTTTTAACCTGTTCCAGTATTGCAGGCACACT
>JAJRUQ010000174.1 GCA_024277705.1 Gammaproteobacteria bacterium | reverse complement strand
ATAAAGCATCTTCCATTGCCTGATCACTGAGGTTATAAAATAATTGCATGCAGTGTACGCGTAACATGACACTCAGCGGGTAGGGTTTGCGTCCATTTCCAGCTTTGGCGTAATAGGGGCGTATTTTCTTTTCCAGCCGCTTCCATGGAAGCAAGGCTTCCATCTGTTCAAGAAACTTTTACCGTCGTGTTTTACGCTTCTTCAGATTATATTCCGCTTCTGAGAAAGATAATTGTTCCGCCATTTGCCTGCCTTTCTGATTGTTTGTTGATTTGTCTTTATTATGCCAGAATTGCTGACTTATTCAGAGTTACCCTAGCTTCGAAAAACAGATTTCTTTAAATATAGCGGGTGACACGCTGTTAACACATCCAGGTGCTCTCGAATGCCACATCCGTTCACAACAACTGACCGCCATTCATGCTTCTCATCGTTAATGGTACAGCCGTGCCCTTATTTATATAAATAAAGTCCTCGATTGACATAGATCATTAATTTTTTACTGTATTCATAGAAAATGACAGACTTTTGATATTCTGTGTTTTAAATGATTCTTTCGCAATATGTAAATACTTTTGGTCAGGCGATGCTGGCGCGTTACGGTGAACGCGTACACAAGATTGCTATCGATGCCGGTTTTACCTGTCCAAACCGTGACGGTAGTATCGGTCGTGGAGGCTGCACCTTTTGCAATAACGTTTCCTTCAGTCCGAACGGGCGCAGACCGAATAACATTGCTGAGCAGATTGAATCCGGCCGCCAGGTGATCAGAAAACGTACCGGTGCGAAAAAATATATTGCTTATTTTCAGGCTTACACCAATACCTATGCAGATGTTCGTGAGCTCAGCCAGCTATATGGTGAAGCATTGAAACAAGCTGATGTTATCGGCCTGGATATTGGCACCCGGCCTGACTGTGTGCCGGATGAAGTTCTTGATTTACTGCTTGATTATCAGCAGCAGGGTTATGAAGTCTGGCTGGATCTCGGTTTGCAGTCTGCGTTTGATGAAACGCTGAAACGTGTTAATAGAGGCCATGGTTTTGCTGAATATAAACAGGCCGTATTGAAAGCACGCAGTCGTGGAATCAAGGTTTGTACACATCTTATTCTGGGCCTGCCGGGTGAATCCAGCGAACATCATCTGGCATCGCTGCAGCGTGTGTTAGAGCTTGGTGTTGACGGGCTCAAGTTTCATCCGCTGCATGTGGTGAAAGGAACACAACTGGCAAATGAGTGGCGGCGAGGAGAATACCAGCCCCTGACCATGAATGACTACGTCAGTGATGTGGTGCAGCTGATTCAACAAACACCTGATGAAGTAATTTTTCATCGTCTTACCGGAACCGCATCATCGAAGGTTTTGCTGGCACCTGAGTGGTGTTCAAAAAAATGGCTGGTACTGAATGCGATAACAGCCGCACTGGCCAGACAGGAAAACATGGCTGGTAACAGTCAAGCCGAAAACGAAACAGTATTTTTACCGGTTTCAGAAAATCTGGCATTTTCAGTCGTATGAGAATTTATCTTCATGACAAATAAAAAAACAGGCGAGGCAGAACTTAAACAGGCTGACTTTATCCGCAAAGATCACTGGGAACATATTTATTCGGATAAAAAATCAACAGCAGTCAGCTGGTATCAACAATGCCCCGAGTGTTCAATTGATCTGATCAAAGCGACAGGGGTTGAAAAGTCCGCGTTTATTATTGATGTGGGTGGTGGCGCTTCAACACTGGTTGATTTTTTGCTGGTTGCAGGTTATCAGAATATATCAGTGCTTGATATTGCGCATAGCGCCATTGCACAGGCCAAAGCCCGCCTTGGGTCACATGCCGAAGCAGTTGAATGGTTGGAACAGGATGTCACAAAATTCAGCATGAAAGCAGCATTTGATGTTTGGCATGACCGTGCTGTTTTTCATTTTCTTACCGATGAAAAGGATCGTTTATCTTATCTGCAGGTAATGAACGATGCATTAAAGGGCGGAGGTCACGCCATAATGGCTACTTTTAATCTTGATGGTCCGGAAAAGTGCAGTGGTCTTGATATCGTGCGCTACAGTCCTGAAACCATGGCGGCTACCCTGGGGGAAGGTTTTCAGTTGATAGAAACAAAATTAGAAAAACATGAAACTCCGGATGGTCATATACAAAGTTTTGTTTACTGCCGGTTTGTAAAAATTTAAGAGCGAATAAATTATGGAACTTGTATGTCCTGCGGGTAATCTACCCTCACTGAAAGCTGCGGTTGATAACGGTGCCAGTGCAGTGTATATGGGCTTTAAAGACGATACCAATGCCCGTCATTTTGCCGGTCTGAATTTTGATGACAGGCGTGCAATGCAGGGCATTCAGTATGCACATGATCGTGGTACAAAAGTTTTTGTTGCCATTAACACTTTTCCACAACCTTCCGGCTGGAAACGCTGGCAACGGTCGGTTGACCATGCTGCGGAGATGGCTGTGGATGCTCTGATACTGGCAGACATCGGGGTGATGGATTATGCCCGTCAGCGCTGGCCGGATCTGCGTCTGCATCTGTCGGTACAGGGTTCGGCAACCAGTGCCGAAGCGATTAATTTTTATCACCGGAATTTTGCTATTCAACGTGTGGTTTTACCGCGTGTACTGTCGCTTAAACAGGTAAAGCAGGTGGCTCAGAGCAGCCCGGTTCCTATTGAAGTTTTTGGTTTCGGCAGCCTGTGTGTGATGGTGGAGGGGCGCTGTATATTATCTTCCTATGTCACCGGCAGATCGCCCAATACGTTTGGTGCCTGTTCACCGGCCAATGCGGTGAGCTGGAACGAAACGCCGGACGGGCTTGAAACCAGGCTGAACAATATTCTGATTGATAAACATGCCGAAGGTGAATCGGCAGGCTATCCAACCTTGTGCAAGGGACGCTTTCATGTTGCCGGTAACACCTATTATGCTATTGAAGAACCCACCAGTCTGAATACATTGGAACTGCTGCCGCAATTACAGGCGGTCGGTGTGGCCGCGATAAAAATTGAAGGCCGTCAGCGTAGCCCGGCTTATGTGGCACAGGTAACGAAAGTATGGCGTCAGGCAATTGATCTGTGTGAACAGTCACCGGACAGTTTTCAGGCACAGCCTGACTGGCTGGCAGCACTGGAAAAAGTTTCAGAAGGCTCTCAGACTACACTGGGTGCTTATCACCGGCCCTGGCAGTGATCTCGGGTTTGTTACAGATTATAGATTATAAGTTATAAGTTTAATAACATAAAACATAAAACATAAAACACATTTTCAGAGTGCATTAATGACAACAAAACTACCTAAACTTTCACTCGGTCCACTGCTTTATTACTGGTCACGTGACGATGTGTTTACATTTTACGAATCGATTGCCGGTACTGCGGTCGATATTGTTTATCTGGGGGAAACCGTCTGTTCAAAACGACGCCTGTTGAGGCCGGATGACTGGTTGCAGCTGGCTGACTTGTTAACAGCAGCGGGTAAACAGGTGGTGTTGTCGACATTGACCCTGCTGGAAGCCAGTTCAGAACTGAGTGCGCTGACAAAAATCTGTCGTAATGAACAGTATATGGTTGAAGCCAACGATATGGCTGCGGTACAGTTAATGTCAGGCAATAAATCATTTGTTACCGGGCCGGCGGTTAATATTTATAATTCACGTACCCTTGAGGTGCTGGTGCGTTCCGGTTTGAAACGCTGGACCTTGCCTGTGGAACTGTCAAAACAGACATTAACCGAATTACATCAGAACCGGTCACTGGATGTTGAAACAGAAGTTTTTGTTTTTGGTCGCTTGCCGCTGGCATACTCGGCCCGGTGTTTTACTGCACGGGCACACAATTTGGCAAAAGATGACTGTCAGTTTCGCTGTCTGGATTATGCCGATGGTTTGATGTTAAAAACACGGGAGGATGAAAGTTTTCTGGTACTTAACGGCATACAGACACAGTCTGCCAAAACACAGAATTTGATCCGTGATATTGACGATTTTAAAAAACTTGAAATTGATGTACTACGTATCAGTCCGCAGTCAAAAAATACCGAACAGATCATTGAAGTTTTTGATAACTGTCTGCATGGAAAAACAGGTGGTGATGAAGCGGAAAGGTTGTTGCAGGCATTTATTATGACAGGTGAGTGTGATGGTTACTGGCATGACCAGGCAGGTATGGATATGACAACAATAAACAAACAGCAGGGTTATGCGTGATGAATTCAACACAGACAGTCATTAACAGCAGTGATAAATATCCTTCAGGCAGTCCCTTTATACTGGATAATGATACGGCTTATCATGCATGGCTTGAAGATAAAATGGATCGTTATCCGCAGAATATTGAAGATATTATTGTTGAAGTTAATGATCCGGGAAAGTTGACTGCCGCGGAATACAAAGCCATTCATGCTCTGCTTAAAAAAACCAATATGGCCATCTATGCTGGCAATACCGGTGACAATCCCGATAAAGCTATTCCTGATCAACTGGCCCGGCAATTTGAACTGTATATACCCGATGATAATCGCGGGGCAGATGACGGTATTACTGCACTAAGAGTCGCTAACGATGAATGGCGTGGTGAATATATTCCCTACACAAACAGATCTATTCACTGGCACACGGATGGTTACTACAATACTCTGGAGCATCAGATTAATGCACTTTTTTTACATTGTGTTACTCCAGCAGCCAGTGGCGGGGAGAATGCTTTACTGGACCATGAAATTATATATATTCGTCTGCGCCAGCAAAACCCGGATTATATTCGTGTTTTAATGCAGCCGGATGTGATGATGATTCCGGCTAATATCAGTAAAGATGGTGAAGTTATCCGGCCGGATCGATACGGTCCGGTATTCTCTGTTTCAGCAGCGGGGGATCTTCATATGCGTTATACCGCCAGAACACGTAGTATTGAATGGAAAAAAAGTCCGCTGGTTGATGAAGCGGTGGCGTTATTGCACGATTATCTGCATACCGACTCACCCTATATATACCGGGGGACATTGCAGTCCGGCCAGGGCTTGATCAGCAACAATGTTTTGCATGATCGTTCAGGGTTTGAAGAGGATGATGAGCATAAACGTTTATTGTATAGAATGCGTTATTATCAGCGTATCGCCGGTACCTGAATGTTTGAGTTAATGCTGATGCGGCATGCCAAAGCTGACTGGCACAGCCATACTGCGGATATAGATCGTCCATTGAATGAGCGCGGCGTACGGGATGCAGAGTGTATGGCTGCCTGGATGCAGCAGAAAAGTATTGTTCCGGATAAGATGATTGTTTCGCCGGCGCAGCGTACACAACAGACGGCTATGTTACTGCTGAAATGTTTTCAGCGTACTGAACCACAGCTTGTGGTTGATAAAGAACTTTATCTGGCAGACAGAGAAACCTTGTGTGACATTATTGTGGACTATGCGAAACCTGATGAACGTTTGCTGCTGCTTGCGCATAATCCCGGTATGGACTATCTGGTGAGTTATCTTGCTGCTGAACCACCGCCAATGTCGCCTGGCGGGAAATTAATGACAACCTGCGCGGCGGCCTGTTTTAGTGTTACTTCAGTCGAGGCATTAAACCGTGGTGGGCAATGCCGGTTGCAGGATTTGATCAGGCCGAAAGAGATTGTTTAAAGCTGCGAAGGCTGAAAGTTTTTAACTTTTCTGCCCGCTACTGTAGACTTCAGCCGCAGAGACTTATACGATTAATTAATGAACAGACAAGTACTAGCATGAAGCAGAATGATGATATTAAGCAGGGGACTGCTCACGACCAGAAGAATAAACAGAATCAGCGGACTAAAGAAGCGAGTGATTTTGTTGTTGGGATGGTGACATTTCTGCTGTTTTTAGTATTTATGACGGCATGGATGTATTTCACCGCCTGAAAGCCACACCATAAGTACAGCATAATCGAATATACAAATCTTTGTTTACCGGTCGTTATTTGTTTTGCGGTATCTGCAGAAATCTAATCAGATAATCGTTGTTGTTTTAATAATTTAGTAATTTCGTCTGCACTCACCGGTTGACTAAAAAGATAACCCTGGCCATAGTCACAAGCAAGCTGTTTTAAATAGGCGAGTTGTTCTTCGGTTTCAATACCTTCAGCAACAACTTTGAGTTTCAGGCTATGCGCCATTGCTACAGCTGCACTGATCAGTTCACGGTCTTTAATATCTTCTGTTATATCGTGAATGAAGCTGCGATCAATTTTTAATACATCAAAAGGGTATTGACGAAGATAACTGAGTGATGAATACCCTACACCGAAGTCATCCATGGCAATATTTATTCCCTGCTTGTTTAATGTTGTCAGTGCTTCAGCTACCTGCTTATGTCCGTTCATCAAAACACCTTCTGTAATTTCCAGTTCCAGCAACTGAGCTGATACGTTAGCCTGCTTCAGTGCTTGTTCGATAAAGTTAACCAGTTCAGGGTCACGGAACTGGCGGGGAGACAGGTTGACGGCGATACGGATTTTTTCATTTAATTCCTGTTGCCATCGGGCAGTAGTGTTTAGCGCCCGGGTTAATACGAACTGCCCGAGCGCTGTAATTAATCCGGTCTGTTCCGCGATGGGAATAAATTCCTCGGGTGAAACCTGGCCCAGTACCGGATTGTTCCAGCGTGCCAGAGCTTCGACAGCAAATATTTTTCTACTGTTGATAATGACCTGTGGCTGGTAGAGCACGCTGAATTCATTCCGGTGGAGTGCGCCATGTATCTGCTCTTCCAGTGCCAGTCGTCTTGATACTTCCAGATTCATGGCGGAGGTAAAGTATGAATAGGTGTTTCGCCCCAGTTCTTTGGCATGATACATTGCGGAATCGGCGTTACGCAAAAGTTCAGTTGTTTCATGAGCATCATCAGGAAATACAGAGATGCCAATACTCATGGTCAGAATAAGCTCCCGGTCATCAATTTTAAATGAGTCTTTAAATTGATTGAGTAGATTTTCTGCAACCGGGCTGGCATCGGTGGTATTTTTGAGGCCACTGAGCAGCATAATAAATTCATCACCGCCCAGGCGACCGACGGTATCTCCGCTTCGTGATACGCTGCGCAGTCGTTCGGCAGCTTCTATTAGAAGCTTGTCTCCCATTTCATGACCCAATGTGTCGTTAACTTTTTTAAAGTCATCCAGATCCAGAAATAGTACAGCCACTTTTTCATTTTTACGTTTTGCTTCGTTTAATAGTTGATTCAGGCGGTCAAGTGCCAGAAATCGATTGGGCAGGTCGGTCAGCGCATCAAAATGTGCCTGATGTAAAATATGTTCTTCCTGTTGTTTGCGAACGGTAATATCAAGCACGGTGCCAATGGATCTTACCGGTTTGTTGTTTTCATCATAGCTGGTCTCACATCGTTCGTTGACATGCTTGATTCTGCCATCCTTCATCAACAGGCGGTGTTCAATATTATATGGTTGGCCGCTATTTAAGGAATCGGTATAGGCTTTTTTAACCAGCGCCCGGTCTTCCGGATGTACCGCTGCTATAAAAGCTTCGTAAGATGCGGTGAATTTATCCGGGTCTATTTCAAAAATACGGAATATTTCTGCTGACCAGCTAAGTTCATTTTTTGTTATGTCAAGCTCCCAGCACCCCAGTTGTGCTACCTGTTGTGCTTCTGCCAGATTTTTTTCACTCTTTTTAAGTTTTTTATCAGCATTTACCTGCTGTGTTATATCCCGGATAGTGCCTAGCACCTGATCATCACCGTGTATTTCAATTCTTTTTCCAATAACTTCGGAGATGAAAGTGCTACCGTCTTTGCGTTGCAATAATACCTGCACCGGTAAACCTTCTTCACTGCTTTTCGAACGATCGAATGATGAGGTATCCTGCTCAGGTGCTTTCATATCAAAAACAGTCATTTGCAGAAGTTCCTGTTCCGAGTAGCCCATCATTTTACAAAAAGTATCATTGACAAAAGTATAGTTACCTGCGGGGTCGGCAACGGTGATACCTTCGCTGGACTGATTGGTTATCGCTTTAAACTTACGTTCATTGGCTTCCGTTTTTTCTTTTAATAAAAGCAGTTCTTTTTCTATATTTTTACGTTCGGTAATATCCGTTAATGACAGCACCATACCGCTGTTTTTATCATTAAGCTGTATCGGTGCCAGTGATGCCAGAAACCACTGTCTTTTTTCCGGAAATAGTACAATATGGTTTTTCAGGGCACGTCCCTGTTTAATAGCAATACATAATTCGCAATTTTTTTCAGAGAGTGTACTGGGGTGAAAAAAATCATGTACAGGTTTATGAATGAGCTGGTGAGATGCTTTCCCGCTGTATTTTTCAGCCGCACGGTTAAGCTGTGAGATGGTTCCGCGGCTGTCGACCACAATGGCGGGGTGGGGAATGGCGACATAACTACTTGAATTTTTTGCCAGTACACTAAAGGGTTCTATTAACGTTGTTCGTACAATCGCCAGATATATCATCCAGAAGGAGAGAAATTTAAACAGATGGCCAATGACAAATGCCATACCTTCAAAGTTGTCATACAGGGTAAAGGATAATTCGGCAAAAATGGTTAATACCAGTGAAATGAGTACATAAAGCAGGACTTTGGGAGCCAGGTACTCTCTTTGTTTTATGTAGGCGAAAAAGGTGGCAGCAAGTAGAAATATTATCAGGTATTCTGCATTCACTTTAAACGCTGTCAGTCCTTCGCTGGTAATCATTACCGGTTGTTTTAATGACAGTGAGGCCCAGACAATCAGTAGTGTCAATGCTGCACAGCAGCTGGCCATTAATCGGGCATTCAGTTTTCTTTTTAGAAATATCAGTGCGGTTAACAGTAGTAGCGCTTCAAGAATACGTGTATAAATCCAGAAGTGTAATGTTACTCCCGAGTTGTTGATATCAAAGAAAGGCATTTCTTTGAGGGTAAAAGTGTGCCAGCTGTCCAGTACTGCTATCCAGAAATAGCCTGTGCCAAGGTAGACCAGAAAATCATTGTGAGTGAAGCGCCGGGTATTCCAGACGATGACCATCATAATAATACCAACAGCAACGGAAAACAGTTCTGCCAGTGTGTGAAACAGGATGACACCATACTGCCAGCGGATAAATGCCAGAAACAGCAGGGACAGCACGGGGGTCAGAAAATGTTTGAGAATATCCTGTTTCAAATCATTCATAATCCTTGCTTATTATATGAAATGCGGGCTAAAGCAATGCAAGTGAGGCGCTATTACCTCATTGGCATTGCTTTATTATAGGATAATAATTTATTGCTGGAAGAATTTGTATTATTTACTTATTGTTTTATGGCTGCTTAAAAGGCAAAACAGAATATCAGGCTACTGGTTTTCGTTTGCCAAACAATCGCTTATACACGGGTAGACTCTTCTGCAGTACAGATTCAAGATGAGCTGATATTTTATGGGACTCCATATCAAGACCATCGAGAAAGTTTTTGACATACAGTCCCAGCTCGGTGTCCCCCTGCATATGCAGACGCCGGCTGAAAAATAGAGTGTCGGTATCCTCCTGGCGACTGGCCAGTAATAAATAGTTATATAATGTTCCCTGTAAAGTCAGATCGGCTAATTCATTTTTATCTGCAGCAATCAGTTTATTCCCGCTTAAAGTGAAACGGTAAGTTATGCCGGCATCTTCAATGGAAATATGGACAGTTTTTCCCTGTAGAAAATCCAGTTCACCCTGTTTTAATTCATTGGCAAATATTTTGTTCAGGCTGGCGACTAAAACGTTGCTATGTATGAAAGCGGGCAGTATTTTTAATGGTAACGAAAGGGCTGCTGGAAAAACCGGGTGGACATTATCTGTTTTGTTTGATGTTTTCATGATTCCTGGGGCTCGAGCTGAACGGGATTAAGTCTTTGGCACTGCATTGGGCTAATGTGCGGGTCCATATTCATAAGTTTACGGTTGTCTAATCATGATGTAAGTCAAAGAGTGATTAAATAATCAGAATAATGATGATAATCCACCTTCAGGTGGGGTTTTTGCTGGTATGTTGATGTGTAATATTTGCATATTAATTAAACAGGTGCGCAGTCAGCATCGTGGCATAACGGGTAGATGAATGAAACAATTAAACAAGGAGTTAGCATTAGATGTTAAATATTGAAGGGGAAATTGTTGATGCAAAACCGAAGGACTTCGGCCTTCCTGTTTTACGCTTGGGTTTCAGACCTTTCTTTTTAGCAGCGGGTATTTTTTCTATTGTAGCCATGCTTGTCTGGATGGCCAGTTTTGTTTTTTCTGTCGACTTTACCTTTCTGGGAATATCACCAGTGCTGTGGCACGCACATGAAATGATTTTTGGCTATGTGATGGCTGTTGTTGCCGGATTTTTGCTGACAGCAATCAAAAACTGGACAGGAGAAGAGGTGCTGCGTGGTAAAGCACTGGCCTTTCTATTTTTTCTCTGGTTATTTGCACGTTTATTACCACTGACGGGGTTGATGATACCGGTAGTCATTGTTGCACTGGTTGATGTGGCTTTTTTATTGTTTCTGGCACTGGCTTGCTTACGTCCTGTATTGAAAGTGAAACAATATAAACAGATTGGTATTATTTCTAAATTATTTTTATTGATGCTTTGCAATATTGTTTTTTACCTTGGCCTTCTTGAGATTATTGCTGATGGTGTACAGTGGGGACTGTATTCTGCTCTGTACATGATTATCGCATTGATTTTTGTCATGATGCGCCGGGTTGTGCCGATGTTTATTAAAAACGGTGTTGATGGTGATGTAGCGCTAAAAAATCGTGCCTGGGTTGATAACTCCAGCCTGGTACTGTTACTGGCTTTGTGGATAAGTGATGTGTTTACCGGTAATGATCAGTTGACTGCCGTGCTTGCAGCGCTTCTGGCTTTATTACACGGCTTACGATTAGCCGGCTGGTATAGTAGAAAAATATGGAGTAAACCACTGGTATGGATACTGCTGCTTGCCTATGCCTGTTTTATTCTGGGGTTTGTGTTAAAAGTGTTATCAATAACGGCTGGTATTTCTCCGTTTTTATCGGTACATGCCTTTACTGCCGGTGGTATCGGTTTACTGACCATCGGTATGATGTCGCGTGTTGCTTTGGGACATACCGGGCGCAGTGTCTTTGAACCGCCTGCCATGGTTTTCTGGAGTTTTGCTGCGCTTGTTCTCGGTGTTGTTTTTCGTGTGATTTTCCCGTTATTCAGTATGGAATTATACGTTTACTGGGTAGCCATATCGCAGTTGTTATGGATGCTTGCCTTTACTATTTTTGTTGTGCTTTATGCACCGATGCTGTTGACTGCAAGAGTTGATGGCAGAGATGGTTGATTTATTTGAGCGAGTTTCAGATTACCACGATGTCGAATTTTCTTTCTTTGTTTTTTGATCGTAAGTTTTTGATTTAACGAAGTTTTAATTTTTAAAGCACATTTGCTGCTGATCTCAGGTGTCAGCTTTATTTACATGATGCCAGTTCTTGTTATGTTTTGTCACTGTGGCAGCTTAAGATAATGGATACATTTTTCTGTTTTTGGTCTAAAGGCTGACCGGTGGGGGTTGTCGACCGGATATGCTGTGTAAAAAGAGCACGGCTCCCGGTGTGAAGTGGCCTGTTAGCCGGTTTAACCGCTTATATTTTCTAATAAGGGCAGGTATTGATTGAAAGAAGTTAATTTGTCATTATTGTTGTCAGTATTTTTTACATGTAATTAAATTAGTGATTGCTAATGTTTTTGTATATGGTTGATATATATAAAGTTTATTATTTTGGCTTGTATGTTGCATAGTATTTTTTGCGAATAACGTTTCGTCACAATAACGTATAAATGAATTAAGATAAACATGGAGAAAACAATGCTTAAATGTAAAAGCCTATGTTCGACAGTACTATCAGTCGGCGTATTAATGTCTGCAATGGTAACCACAGCGAATGCTGGTTATCTGAACCCTAATGGCCCGCAAAGTGATGAGTACACCTATTTCACGACACCAACCGCATGGGATCCAGGCGCAAACACTGCCAGAGTTGGTGGTTTCCCGGCTGAAGGTGGTGCAACCTGGAGTATCATGGGTGCCGGTCTGTCTGATGCTTCTGGTTTTGATTCACATAGTAACGCTGCAACCTCTGATATTACCTCACTGGGTTTTACGCAGAATGCTGTTGAGGCTATGGTTGATAATGCCTTGAATGCCTGGGCAAGCGTTTCCGGTTTTAGTAATCTTGGTCAGGTAGCCGATGGTAATGTTGGCATGGGTGCTTCTGAATTAGTTGGTGGTCAACTGGGTGATATCCGAATTGGTGCAATTTATATCGACGGCTCAAGTAACGTACTGGCACATGCTTATCAGCCGGGTACTGAAGCGATTTTTGGTGCCGGTGGCACCATCACCGGTGATGTGCATCTTGATAAGGATGAAAACTGGGGAACCGGTGGTTTTGACCTGAGCGCCGTACTGGTTCATGAGCTGGGACATTCTTTAGGTCTGGGCCACAGTACTGATGTTAATTCCATTATGTAGCCATACTACAGTGGTCAAACAGCTCTTGGTCTGGACGATATTGCTGGTATTCAGTCTATTTATGGTACTGCAGTACCTGTACCTGCTGCCGCTTATCTTCTGCTTTCTGGTTTAGGCGCACTTGGATTTTTCGGTCGTAGAAAAAGCCGCGTATAAGATTATAGCTATAGTGCAATTCAATCACATCGGGGGTGGCTATGTTGCCATCCCTTGATGCTGTTTCTCATGTACGCTTCAGCAGTCGACTGCTTCTTCTGTTTCTCGCACTGAGCGGTGCAGGAAGCGTTCAGGCGATGTGGGCTGGCATGTCAGATGCAGAGTTGGTTGAGGCTTCATCGCTGATTGTTAATGCTGTTTATATAGGTGGCGCTGATGTGAGCCTGAAAGTGGATGGCGAAATCCTGCATCTTGGTGTGCTGGATGTCGAGAACACTTTAAAGGGTAATCAGCAGGAAGTTATCTATATACAGTTGCCCCGGTTAGCCGGTAGCATGCGCAAGAGCGATGATATATTCTTTCATCGCGGACAGAAAGGTCTGTGGTTCTTGCGTAAAGAAGCCGCTAAAGAAGGTATCTATGTCATCGATCATCCTCAGCGTTTTATACCCGAGGAAAAGGTCAACAGCAGGATGGACTTACTGAGAAAACTGCTGGCGAAATAGTTGCCTGTATAGCTGAATTCTATACAACACTTAATACCGTTTTTAGAATAAATAAAAAAGCCCGGATGTGAAAACATCCGGGCTTTTTTATTTTTAGCAGAAAAAATTATTTACGCTAATTTTTCTTTAATGGCATTGATCACAGCATCAGAAGATGTTGCATTGACTGACAGCAGCAGGCCTTCGTTTTTGTAGAAGCCGACTAATGGTGCAGTTTGATCGTTATAAACATTCAGGCGGTTGCTGATTGCTTCTTCAGTTTCATCGTCACGCTGTACTACGGGCTCACCGCACTTGTCACAAACGCCTTCAACTTTTGGTGGATTCGACTTAACGTTATAGATTTCACCACAACCGGTACAGGTACGGCGTGTGGTTAAGCGGTCAAGAATAACGTCACGGGGAACATCAATTTCAACCGCACAGTCCAGTTTTTCACCCATTTTATCCAGTAATACTTTCAGTGCTTCAGCCTGTGGAATGGTGCGGGGGAAACCATCTAACAGATAACCGGCTTTACAGTCATCTTCTTTAAGGCGTTCTTCCATAATACCCATGATTAAATCATCAGAGACCAGATCACCGGCTTTCATGGCAGCTTCTGCCTGTTTGCCCAGCTCGGTGCCAGCGGCAACGGCGCCACGTAAAATGTCACCAGTAGAAATTTGAACAGAACCGTCCATTTTAGTCAGTAATTTAGCAACTGTGCCCTTGCCAGCACCCGGTGCGCCCAATAAGATTAGTTTCATGAGATTTCCTCGAAAGTGTAATAAAAAGGTAACATGTTGATCCGGCATAGGCAGGACTACATGTGATAAAATTCAGCCGCGTATTTTCCTGTTTTCAGCCGCTGAAAGCAATAAAATCAATGCTTAATATCCACGAATAGTGCTTATTTTGCACTGTATCAGCAAAAATGAAGGCATTTAGCTGTATTATCACATTTGTGTAAACCAATAAAACGAAGAGAAAAATGGAATATCAGAAATTTTTAGCCGAATTTGAGCAAGGTGATGAAGATTTTAAACAGAAGGTTTTTCGTCGTTATAACCGCTACCAGGATGATCTGTCATTAAGACCGTATCAGGCCGAACTGATTAAATTACAGGAACACCTGGAAAAACATCAGCAAAAAATGATAATTCTTATCGAAGGCCGTGATGCGGCGGGTAAGGGTGGCAGTATCCGTCGCATTACCCGTTACATGAATGAAAAACATTACCGTGTCGTCGCCCTGGGAAAACCGTCAAACGTACAGTTGAGTCAGTGGTATTTCCAGCGTTATGTTGAGCAGTTTCCGCGTGGTGGTGAAATCGTACTGTTTGACCGAAGCTGGTATAACCGTGCCATGGTCGAGCCGATCTTTAACTTCTGTACCCAGCAGCAGTATTCCACTTTTATGAAAACCGTGACACAGTTTGAAGATGATCTGGTCGAACACGGTATTGTTTTTCACAAGATTTATTTTTCAGTGTCCAAAAAAGTGCAGTCGCAGCGGTTTAATGACCGCGAAACCAATGAGCTGAAAAAATGGAAGCTGTCAGAAATTGATGTACAGATGCAGGAACGATGGGACGAGTTCACCGAGATGAAATACCAGATGCTGAAACGCACGCACAGCCATACCAGCCCCTGGGCCGTGATCCGCAGTAATGAAAAACACAAGGCACACCTTAATGCGGTAAAAAGTATATTAAACAAGGTGGATTATGAAAACCGTAATATGAGTCTGGATTACACCGTTGATGAAAATATCTATTATTCCGGCGCCCGCGAAATCGAGTTGATGGAGAACCACCTGCGTGAGAAGGGCAAGTTTATTGTTTAACTTGAAATAACTCAGATCGGCCAGGAAGAGAAGCTTTAAGTTGTAAGTAGCAAGTCAAAAATTGAACCACCGGGGTCGGAGTCATCTTTAACTACTTACCAGTTGTTATGCTGTGTTGGTTATTAAAATGACTCCGACCCCTGAATGAGTCCGCGAATAACGCAAAAGACATTTTTATTTGTACGCTACGCGCAAACAATAAATAATTTAATTTGTTATTTGCTCTTCTTCGCGCTTTTTTCGCGTCTTTTGCGTTATTCGCGGACCATTGTTTTTAAAGTTTTTAAAGCTTTTAAAGCTTTTAAAGCTTTTAAACTTACAACTTCTCTTAAGACTCACTGTCGGTCATTGAACTTATAATTTTGCAGCTGGGTCGGTGTTTTTCGGGAATAAGGCTGGCAACTGTTATAATGCAGTTTATGAAAACGGCACCGGCCAGGCAGGTTGTACTAACCACATTGAATTCACGCTATATGCATACCGCATTTGGTCTGCGTTATCTGTATGCCAATCTGGGTCAGTTACAGTCCTCTGCCTGTATTGAAGAATTCACCATTCAGCAGCGCCCCATTGATATTGCAGAAAAACTGTTAACGTTTCAGCCGGAAATAATCGGTTTTGGTGTTTATATCTGGAATATATCCGAAGTTAGTCAAACGATCGCACTGTTAAAACAGGTGTCACCACAAACCATTATTGTATTAGGCGGTCCTGAGGTCAGTTTTATAGAGGACATGCCAGCGGTAGCTGAGCTGGCTGATTACATTGTTATGGGGGCAGCAGAAAAAAGTTTTCGTGAATTATGTCAGTTATTGTTGTCTGGCAACAAACCTGTTGAGCGTTATATTCAAAGCCATGAATTAGCACTGGATCAACTGAAACTGCCATACCGGTATTACAGCGATGATGACATAAAAAACCGTTTGATCTATGTGGAAGCTTCACGGGGTTGCCCGTTTAAATGCGAGTTTTGTCTGTCTTCGCTGGATAAAACATCAAAGCCGTTTGAACTGGGTCTGTTTCTTGAGGAGGTGGACAGATTGTATCAGCGTGGTGCGCGAAATTTTAAATTTATTGACCGGACCTTTAACCTGAAAGTCAGCAGCAGTGTCGCTATCCTTGAGTTTTTTCTTGAGCGCATGACTGAAAACCTGTATCTGCACTTTGAAGTTGTTCCCGATAATCTGGCGGATAAATTAAAAGCCGTTATCAGCAGATTTCCTGAACATGTTTTACAGTTTGAAATCGGAGTGCAGACGTTTGATGAAAATATACAGGCTTTAATCAGCCGAAAACAGAACAATAAAAAAACCTGTGAAAATTTACAGTGGTTGCGTGAAGCCAGCAATGCATATATTCACGCTGACCTGATTTTTGGCCTGCCTTCCGATACTCTGGAAAATTTTGCCCGAAGTTTTGATCAGTTAGCAAGCCTGAACCCGCATGAAATCCAGTTAGGTATATTAAAGCGCTTGCGCGGGGTGCCGCTTAATCGCCATAATGAGCAATATCAGTTACGTTATAATCCGCAAGCACCCTATAATATTTTAACGACACGGGATATTGATTTTACAGGTATGCAGCGGGTGAACCGTTTTGCACGTTTCTGGGATATGATTGCCAATTCCGGGCGTTTTAAAAACACTCTGCCTTTGATTGTAAGCGATTCCCCTTTTAACTATTTTATGCAGTTAAGCGACAGCCTTTATCAAAGCAGTGGCCGTACCTGGAAAATTTCCCTGAAACGTTTGTTTTTTCTGATTTATGAAAATCTAGAAACCCGAGAGGATATAAGTAAGCCGCTGCTGCTGAAAAAAATGCAGCTGGACTATCAGCGTTGCAATGAAAAAGCATCTTTTGAGTCGGTTATTTCTCATCGTAAAGATAAAGTTGCCCGTATCGGTGTTGCTAATAAACGTCAGCAACAGATGTTACGCTAATATTTTCTGTTATATTTAACTAACAATATTAAGTACTGGTCAACAATATGAAAACAATGAAAGCTCTGGTAAAAAGCCATGCTAAACAGGGTATATGGATGCAGGATGTTCCTGTTCCGGAAACGGGTAACAACGATGTTTTAATCAAAACACATAAAACCGCCATTTGCGGTACTGATATTCATATTTATAACTGGGACGACTGGGCGCAAAAAACCATACCGGTACCGATGACCATCGGTCATGAATTTGCCGGTGAAATTGTGGAGATGGGGTCAAATGTCAGCGGCCTGAAAATCGGTGATATCGTTTCAGGTGAAGGGCACATTGTGTGTGAACGCTGTCGTAACTGTCTGGCCGGTCGTCGCCATCTGTGTCCGAACACCATTGGTGTCGGGGTTAATCGTACCGGTGCGTTTGCCGAATATTTATCAATTCCGGCTAAAAATGTTTATAAACCCAGCCGTGCCATGTCGACCGATCTTTTGGCCTGTTTTGATCCTTTTGGTAATGCAGTACATACCGCTCTGTCATTTAATATGGTGGGCGAAGATGTGCTGATTACCGGTGCCGGTCCTATCGGTATTATGGCAGCAATGGTAGCCGCACATTGTGGAGCCCGTAATATTGTGATTACCGATCTGAACCAGTATCGACTTGATCTGGTTAAAGAGATAGTGCCAAAAGCGATTCCTTTAAATGTTAATGACGGTCCGATTACTAAAGACTTTATGTGTGATCTTGGTATTTTTGAAGGCTTTGATGTTGGCCTTGAAATGTCAGGTTCACCGCATGCCTTTAAAGATATGTTAAGCAAGATGATTAATGGCGGCAGTATTGCCATGCTTGCTATTATGCCGGATGGTACCGGCATCGACTGGAATCAGGTGGTTTTTAAAGGCCTGTTTATAAAAGGCATCTATGGCCGTGAAATTTTTGAAACCTGGTATAAAGGAACAATGATGGTGCAAAGCGGTATCCCGCTGGAAAAAATTATTACCCATCGTTTTCACTATAGCGATTTCCAGCAGGGATTTGATGTAATGAATTCCGGTCAATCGGGAAAAGTCATTCTTAACTGGCTGGATAATGTATAACACACAGAGTTAATCATGAGTTTTAAAAGCGCAAAAGAAAGTATAACTAAAGATCTGGCTGAAATTAAAGATGCGGGTTTATGGAAAACCGAACGTATCATTGCTTCGCCGCAGAATAACGATATTACCCTTGCAGATGGCAGTGAGGTTATTAATATGTGCGCCAATAATTATCTGGGGCTGGCTAATCACCCTGATGTGATACAGGCCGCGAAGGACAGTTATGATCACTGGGGCTTCGGGCTTTCATCGGTGCGTTTTATCTGTGGTACACAGACTATCCATAAAACCCTGGAGGATAAAGTCAGTGAATTTTTAGGGATGCAGGCTACCATTCTTTATGCGGCCTGTTTTGATGCCAATACCGGCTTGTTTGAAACCATTCTGGGCAAAGAGGATGCTGTTATTTCTGACGAACTTAACCATGCTTCCATTATTGATGGTGTGCGTTTATGCAAGGCTGCACGCTATCGATATAAAAATAATGACATGTCTGACCTTGAACTGAAATTAAAAGAAGCAAAAGCGGCCGGTGCGCGCCGAATATTAATTACTACTGACGGCGTATTTTCAATGGACGGCACCATTGCTCAACTGGATAAAATTTGTGATCTGGCGGATAAGTATGATGCCATGGTACATCATGATGATTGCCATGCGGTTGGCTTTATGGGCAAAACCGGTCGCGGTATTCATGAATACTGCGGGGTGATGGATCGTGTTGATATTATTACCGGCACTTTCGGTAAAGCTCTTGGCGGTGCCTCCGGTGGTTATACCTCGGGCCGTTCTGAAATTATTGACATGTTGCGGCAACGTTCCCGCCCGTATCTGTTTTCAAATACGGTGGCACCGGCAATTTGTGCTGCCAGTCTTAAAGTGCTGCAGATGCTTTCTGACTCTACCGAACTGCGTGACCAGCTGGAAAAAAACACACGTTATTTTCGACAGGGTATGCAGGCTGCGGGGTTTGCTGTTGATGAAGGTGATCATCCCATCGTGCCGGTAATGTTAGGTGATGCGGTTCTGGCACAGAGAATGTCGCAAAAGTTGCTTGAACGCGGCGTGTATGCCATCGGTTTTTTCTTTCCGGTGGTGGCGAAGGGTAAAGCCAGAATACGCACGCAGATTTCAGCAGTGCATAGCAAACAGGATCTGGATAGCGCCATTGCAGCCTTTGCTGAAAGTTATGCAGAGCTGGCGGTGTAGCTGACGGTTAAATGATGCTCTGTTCTTTTAAGGCCTCAAGGTCATGAATAATAACACTGTTGCCATTGATACTCAGTATGCCCTGGTTTTTAAGCCTTTTGATGATACGGGAAAATGTTTCGGGTTTTATCGATAGCCTTGCCGCAATAATATTTTTTGCCATATCCAGTTCAAATTCATTTTTATCTTCCGAAATTTCCTGAACCAGGTAGGATGCAACACGGCAGGTTCCGCTATGCAGTGTTAAGGTGTCAATTTCATTGATCAGTTTTCTTAAACGAAAGCTCATGTCACCGAGTAATAACAGGCAGGTATCCGTTGAGTCCCACAACATGTTTTTGAAATGCTTTGCATCGATGCTGATCACTTCGGTGGCTGAGAGGGCTGCCGAACTTACCGGGTAGTCGGTCTGGTCGCTGAACATCAGTGCTTCAGCAAAAACTTCTCCAGACTTGATGATTTCTATTATTTTTTCCTGGCCATCGGGAGATAAACGAAAAAGTTTCATTTTGCCTTTAAGTACCATATAAAAAGCAGTGACTTCTTCCGTCTGGTTAAATAATATCTGACCATCGTCCAGCTTGTGTAACTGACAGTGCTGATAAACTCTATCGAGCTGCAACTCTGTCAATCTGGAAAACAGATGGTGCTGTTTCAGGTTTTCTTTAATCCGGCTGATATTTTTTTGAGGCATAAGTCTGTTTTTGATTTTTATGTAAGGTGAAGTATGCCATGAACACAAGCTGAATCATATTGATGAGTGACTTTTGTGTTTGCTGTGACACGTGATAAACCCATCCATGTGCGTTCGCATGCAGCTATCATGCGGCATGCGGTCTCAGCAAGCGCCGGTAACTCATCTCTTTCAGCATTAACGGGACAGTCGTGAATTTTATTTGTGAATTTAGCGGGTTAGCTGACTGTATAAACGAGGCAGGGCTTTTGGCAGTTTTTCCGGCTGATGAATCACCGCATAATTGTTTTTACCAAAAAGGTGAGGCAGGTAATCATTCGCTTTTTTATCGATGGTTATGCAGAAGGGCAGCAGGCCTGACTGTTTGGCAGAGATGACTGCCTGGCGTGTATCTTCAATACCATAACGGCCTTCGTACTGGTCAAGATCATTGGGTTTTCCGTCGGTGAGTATTAATAACAGGCGTCGGCCATTACCCTCGTTCATCAGCAGTTGACTGGCATGACGGATGCCGGCACCCAGGCGGGTGTAATACCCCGGTTTTATGGCGGCAATACGGCCACGGATAGCACCATTATAGGTTTCATTAAAGGCTTTTATGTTATGAACTCTGATCGGATCCCGCCGACGTGTAGAAAAGCCCAGTATTGAAAAGCGGTCACCGGTAGCATGCAGACTTTCCGCGAACAGGTATAGACTGTCACGGATCACATCAATAATACGCTGATGATCATTGATATATGCATCGGTGGACAATGACAGGTCAGCGAGCAGCATACAGGCAAGATCCCGGGCACCGCTGCACATTTCACGGTACAGCTTTTCTGCCGTAACCTGTTGCCCGGCAGCACGGTCAGAGAGGTATTTAATATAGGCGTCAAGGTCGATATCCTGTCCATCCATCTGTGCGTGATGCCATGTGCGTGCCGGTGTCATGGCCTGAAACTGATTGCGTAAACGTTTTGCGGTCCGGCTCAGGTGTGGCGGCAGAGCACAAGGTGCAGTATTTTCAGCCTGCATTTGTATTACCCGGCAACGGTTGGCTAATAACTTTTGTTTTTTCCAGTCCCATTCCGGTAATAAAATTCCACTGTCGAGAACGGCATCATCAGCCGCCGCAGAGGGTAAATCCAGGTCAAACTTGAGCCGGGTTTTTGACGCTTTGCCATTATGTGCCACCGATAATTTATCAAGGTCACGAGCAACATCTTCTGCCCGGTCAATATCGTCTTCATCTTCAGAGCCCCGGTCCACATTGACAAATTCTCCCATGGTAAAAATATTTTCCATGCGTACGGTAATTAAACCACGTTCCGATTCGGGCTTTTCAACTCTTTCCGCCTGGCGATGACCAAGCTCTTCAATTTCCCGTGACTGTCCGCTTTGTGCCGGCACTGAGTCGTCATCAGGAATTTGAGTGTCAGCGCTAAGCGGGGGATCCGGATGCAGCCATAGTGGTACTGCCTGTGGTGGTAATTTTGCACCTGTCACCAGCTGTACACTGCCGGGTGAAGTCAGTGCTTTTTGAATGGCAAGCTCTATCCCGGCATCCAGCGGCTTCATTTTTGCAGGATCGGACCGCTGTTTTATATGCGCCTGCAACAACCGCTGATAACGTGGCTTTATTCCCGGGAATCGGGAAAAAGCGGTCAGTGTCATGCGCTGGTTCAGGCTGAACCAGTTGCTATCAGGCAGACTGTTTTCGACAGAATCCTGTACTGCAGCAAGGCTGGCGAGCCAGTAATAAAGGTCGGTATTAAGTGAGCTGTTTTCAAACCAGGCAATACTGGCTGGCAGTTTTAAAGAACGTTCATCACGCCATGCCAGCTGAATTTTTGCATTGCTGCCGGCAAGTCGTTGTAGCAGGTTGCGGCGGGCAAGATTACGTGTGCTGTCGGCAATTTCAATTTGCAGGCCGCTGTCTCCACCCAGCGCGCGGAAATAAATGGCAAGACTTTTTTGCAGGTCATGCAGAAATACAGCCGCGGCCGGATATTGATTATCCGCTGCCCGGGTAATCAGTTTATGCCATAGCTCGCCAACCTGTTCTTCCATCTTTATTGTCTCCTGTTGCCGGTAGTGACGCTGACAGGTTTTACCTGTGAGGCACTCATCGGTGGATCAGATATTCGGGCGGCGGCTTCACCCTGTACCCAGTGCAACAGACTATGGTCTTTGTTGAATTGCTGTACCCGGGTGCAGGCAGAGATGCATTCGCCACATTCGGTACAGGTGAACATTTTACGTTTTATGGTCCGTGGTTTTAAACGCATAGGGCAGGCATTGTCACAGGCATTGTTGCAGTCTTTGCAGGCTGCCGAGCGTGTGTTATCAAATGAAATAACCATGGCCTGTTTATTCGCCATCCAGGCAAGGCTCTGGAATAAGCAGACAGCACAGCCAAAGCGGCAGAACAAATGGCGGGCAAATAAAAATTCGATAGATAAAACCAGGGTGGCAACCGCAATGAACAGGCTTTGATTTCGTGTCAGTTCCGCATTGACAAGGTTGCTGTATATTTCAAACGGCGGCTGCAGGTAACTGAGCAGACTAATGGCCCAGATAAAAGCAAAGCTGACAGCCGTGATGAAAGTTGGTAACCAGTAAATCGGATTCGGTATTAATTGTGTTTGATCACTCTGTTGTTGCGGCAGCCTGTTTTTTTCCCAGATACTGGGTTTGCCACTGGCCCGTATCATTAGTTTATTGATGATTTCAATGACCGAATAATGCGGGCATAACCAGCCGCAATAAATCCGTCCCCAGCGCCAGGCGATATAAAGAAAACCGGTTGCCACGCTGAACACTGGCAGCAGGCCCAGGGTCAGTACTCTGAAAGCAGCTGTACTGTTATCTGTTTGCAGGGCATCAATCTGCAAGGTCCAGTCATAACCGAGGATGATAAAGTGTCCCAGTGTCATATCATAACGAAAAATATTCAGCGGCGGGGCAACAATAAACAGTATAAAAAAACCAGTCTGGGTGAGTGCACGCCATTGTTGAACACCGGTTTTACCTGTATTTTTTTCGTAGCTCCGGACTTTTACAGGTAGTGGTTTCATGCTTGTTTTTTTCAAAAATTAATCATTAGTGTTAGCGTGATTATGCTGAGCAGCACTGTTGCGGCATTATGTTACATAATGCTTAGTTTGATGTGTTATCACAGTTGCAGCCATAGGGTATGGACTTGCCAACCAGAGGATAGGGCCAGCATTTTCCGGACAGGGCTTTGGATAAACCTACAATGCCGAATAAAACCATGGTGGCATGTAACAGGGTGAATGTAATAATGACGATTAGCCACAGGGTAATATCTTCTATACCATTTAATCGCATGATCATAATAGTGACGCCGCCGAGCAGAAACATAAGCGCAATCCACAGTCCGGCAGAGATGGTTTGTTCAAGATGGGATTTGGCCAGAGTCGGCAGCTCACCGTGTTTTTGTAAAAACAGATAAACCAGTATGATAAAAGAAATAACCGGCAGGATGAGCAGGTTGGCGATATACAGTGACTCCACCATAATTGCAAAACCTTGCCCCGGTGGCGCTGGCTTCTGGCTTTTTTCTGTGTTGTTATAATCAACCGAGTGTTGCATTGACGACCTCGACCAGTGCATTAATGGTTTCTTCATCATCGGTCAGCGGCTCTATCAGCGCTGCATGACAGGCCTGCTGAATGGCCATACCGCTGTTGATCAGGGTGGCGGCATAAACCAGCAAGCGGGTAGATGCGGCTTCTTCCAGATCGTGTTCCTTAAGCGCTCGCAAGGCATTGGCCAGTGTTACCAGGCGCTTTGCCATCTCATATTTTACACCGGTTTCCCCCATCAGTATTTCCACTTCGATGTCAGCCTGTGGAAAATCAAAACTCAGGCCGATAAAGCGCTGCCGTGTGCTGGGTTTCATGCCTTTAAGCAGGTTCTGGTAACCGGGGTTATAGGAAACGACCAGCATAAAGTTATCGGGTGCTGATAATGTTTCACCGGTGCGCTCTATGGGTAGAATACGCCGGTCATCGGTTAATGGATGCAGCACAACGGTGGTGTCTTTGCGTGCTTCGACAACTTCATCGAGATAACAGATGGCACCGTCACGTACGGCTCTGCTGAGCGGACCGTCACTCCAGTAGGTACCGTGGTCGCCAATCAGATGTCGACCGACGAGATCGGATGCGGTCAGGTCGTCATGGCAGGCAACGGTATAAAGGGGGCGACCCAGACGGGCAGCCATGTGTTGAATGAAGCGGGTCTTGCCACATCCGGTCGGTCCCTTGATCAGCATGGGCAGCTGATTATGAAAGGCCTGTTCGAACAGTTCAATTTCGCCGCCACTTGCCCGGTAGTAGGGAAGTTCGTTGTTCTGCCGATGGTCGTCTTAAGTTGCTTTTCGCGTTGTGCTCATATCCATCATCTTATCCGGTATGCTTCAGTAACAGGATAATCGCACAAGATGAGCTTCCCTGCCCATTTAAATATGCTGTTTGTGTGTTCATTGCACGCGGCTCAGGCCTGTTCAGGTTCATCACCGCCAACAAAGAAACTAACAATGTACAGAACCAGACCGATGAGGAAGACGACACCTGCGACTTCACGCATCCAGTAGAACAGTTCAAGTTTTTCCTGAACAACCATAAACGGTTCCGGGACATCGGTATAACGCTGCATATAGGTTTGTAATATACCGGCACCGGTCAGGAACAACGTAATGAAGACCATGGATACGGTCATCAGCCAGAATGACCACATTTCCACAACCTGGGATTTGCCGCTATTGGCAGCCGTGCGGCCATTCAGCATAGGCATGGCGTAGGAAATAATGGTCATGACAATCATCGCGTAGGCACCATAAAAAGCCATGTGGCCGTGTGCTGCGGTAATTTGTGTGCCGTGGGTGTAATAGTTTACCGGTGCCAGCGTGTGCATAAAGCCCCATACACCTGCGCCCAGAAAGGCCATGACAGAGGTTCCTAATGCCCACAATACGGCGGCCTGATTGGGATGGTTACGACGACGCTGGTTGACCATGTTAAAGGCAAATACCGTCATCATAAAGAATGGCAGAGGTTCCAGGGCAGAGAAGATTGATCCCCACCACTGCCAGTATTCAGGGGTGCCGATCCAGTAGAAGTGATGGCCGGTACCGATAATGCCGGTAATTAATGCCAGCGCAATGATGACATACAACCATTTTTCAATCACTTCACGGTCAACGCCGGTGGTTTTGATAAGAACAAACGCAAGGATAGAACCCAGGATCAGTTCCCAGACACCTTCAACCCATAGATGGACAACAAACCACCAGTAGTATTTGTCTTTTACCAGATTGTCGGGATTGTAGAAAGAGAACAGGAAGAAAATAGCCAGTCCGGCCAGTCCGATCAGCAGTACCAGTGTAATAACTGTTTTACGGCCTTTCAGGACAGTCATGCCGATGTTGAACAGGAAGGCAAGGGCGACAATAACAATACCGATCTTGGTAATGGTCGGCTGTTCGAGAAACTCTCGCCCCATGGTTGGCAGCAGACTGTTACCGGTAATTTCTGCCAGCGTAGAATACGGCACCAGCAGATAACCGAGAATGGTGAGTGCGCCGGCTACCAGAAACACCCAGAACATGAGGATGGCCAGTTTAGGGCTGTGCAGCTCACATTCGGATTCTTCCGGTATCAGGTAATACGCTGCTCCCATGAAACCAAACAGAATCCAGACAATCAGCAGGTTGGTGTGCACCATGCGGGCAACGTTAAAAGGAATTTCGGGAAACAGAAAGTCACCGACGACATACTGTAATCCCATGATCAGACCAAACAGAATCTGGCCGACAAATAATCCGATGGCAGCAATAAAATAGGGCTTGGCAACGGCTTGTGATTGATATTTCATGATTGGAATCTCCTCTTAACCCTGAATATTAGGTGGCCAGTTACTGGTATTGATGCCTGATGCATATTTCAGGAATTCAGCAATGGCATCCAGTTCTTCCTCTGACAGGTTGAACTGTGGCATGCTGCGACGACCGGGTATACCTTCGACCGGACGGCTTTTGATAAAGGCCTTAATCGCTTCGGTACTGTTACCGAAACGGATGTAGACATTACCCAGTTCCGGTGCAAAATAAGCGCCTTCACCCAGCAGTGTGTGGCAACCAATACAGTTGTTTGTCTCCCATACTTTTTTGCCCAGCGCGACCTGTTCGGTGATGTTTTCACTGTTATCACGTTTCGGTAATGCTGACATTGAGTCAAAGGTGAGTGCGAGAAAGAGTAAAAAGAAAAACACGCTGCCACCGTAAAAGATGTTGCGCGCCATCGATTTTGTAAATGTTTGAGACATACCAGGATCCTCCCGTTTTAAGGTTAAAAGGAGTTTGCTTGTATCCTGCGCTCGGGTAAATGACTTAGGTCAAGCTTGGCTGAAAGACTGGAAACTATCAATACAAACAGCGGTCACCTTAAACGGTGAGTATGCTGAATAATATGAAAAACCGGCTTAATGGCTGGTACCTTCGGAACGATGGATTTTATTGTAAACATTATATTTGCCAACGGGTTTACTCATTGGCAGACGCTTGATGATTTCCAGTGACTGACTGTCGTAGACAATCACTTCGCCGTCCATTTCCCATATGCTGAGCAAGGCCCGACTGCCGTCACGATTAAATTCGATGTGACCGGAGGTTTTTCCGGGGACCGGCTTCAGGGTTTTAACAATCTCAAGTGTGTTTTTATCAATAATGTGCATTTCATCTTTATGCGGGCCGATAAAGACATCAACCCAGGCATAAGGTGAGTTTTCGTGGCTGCGCATAAAAAACCCCGGGCCATCGGTGTTGATTTTTTTAATGGTCTTCCAGGTGTTTATATCAATAAAACTAATGATGCCTTCTCTGAGATTGGGTGTTGCCAGAATTCTGGTATCCTTGTATTTCCAGGTAATGCCAGAACCCAGATGCGGCATACCGGGAAGATCGATGTCGGCAATTTTTCTGCCGACAATCAGATTGATGACCTGGCCATTGTTGCTGTTGCGGGAGGCACCGATCAGATTTTCATAAGACTGGTCGAAGAAAAAGTCATCCAGATAATCATTGAGCGCAATACGACGGACAGGAAAGCGGCCTTGTTCGGCCAGACCTTCACCCATTTTGTAATCATGTACATAGCCACGATAAATCACCGGCGGGTTATCAGTATAATTTATTTCCCATACCTGTTTAAGATCTTTCAGCGCAACAATAAAGCTGTTACGAGGCGGGGCGGTATAAACGGCACTGACACGTGAGCTGTTGCCTTTGTCATCAATTACCGGAATAATTTTTATCAGGCTAAGATCTGTCGCATCCAGAATTACCAGGTTGTTCGGCAGATAATTGCCGACCATGACATAACGGTCATCAGCAGAGACTGCCGCATTGCGGGTGTTGATGCCCGCTCGAATTTCCGCCACCGTTTCCAGTGTATACATATCAAATTTGCTGATCCAGCCATCACGGGAAGCAAAATAAACAAAACGTCCGTCAGAAGAATATTTGGGGCCGCCATGCAACGCAAAGCGGGATTTAAAACGTTTGATGGCTTCCATTTTATCACCGTCCAGTACGGTGACATGATGATCGCCACTTTCGACCACCAGAAAAAGATTTAACGGATCAGCGTCGTACACCGGTTTTAGGCTGCTGGCATTGCCATGGGTGTATTCGGGTTTGATAATAATGTGGCTGGCGTTAATCCGGTCTTGATCCCAGACCGGTATTTCCGGTAAAGGGGTATAGATCAATCCGGCCAGAGCCTGAATATTTTCAGTCGTTAAGCTGTCGCTGAAGGCTGGCATTTGGGTGGCAATGCGACCATCACTGATAACCTTGACAGCCCTGTTTTTACGCAGGCGTTTCAGGTTTTCCGGTAGCAGGGCAGGTCCCATGCGTCCGAGTCGGTCCGCCCCGTGGCAACCGGCACAGTGTTGCTGATACAGCGCATCCACTGTTGAATCATTATCTGCATTTGCATTGGCATTTGCATATAAGGGAAACAGAACAAAAACAATAAATAAGTTTCGGCTTAACATGCGGCGGGTGACGTTTTTTCAATAGTTTTTTTTCGTTGCCATGGTGTTAGTTGTAAACGATGAATATTGTCAGCAACACCTATCTCGGCATTGCTCAGATAGCAGCCGGGATCTTCAGCCCAGAAATTACCGCTTAGAGACCAGGCGCGTGTGCGCGAGTTGCCACCGCACAGGTCAAGATAATGGCAGTCGGCGCAACGCCCTTCAACGGGACGTTTTTTCTGTTTGAGACCGGCCATTAACGGATCAGAGGTGTCCATCCATATTTCAGAAAACGGACGTTGTTTGATATTGCCGATGGTGTAGTCCCACCACATGGTATCGGGGTGAACATTACCGGTGTTATCGATATTGGAAATATTAACACCGCTGGCATTGCCACCCCAGCGGGTCAACATGCGTTCTATTTGCAGTGCATGTTCGGGAAGATTTTTTCGCGCCCATAGCAGCAGGAAAACACCATCAGCATCATTGTTGCCGGTAACAAATTCACGTGTTTTACCATGTAATATATCGTTCCAGCAGGTGTTGAATAAAAGCTCCATAGCATCGCGTGTCATGCGGTGATGTAAATCATCAGCGCGATTTTTATTGCCACGGCCGGCATAGTTAAGGTGTGAAAGGTAGAATTTATTGATATTCTCATCATCCATTAATTGCAGTAAAGCCGGCAGGTCGTGCTGGTTGTCCCGGGTCAGGGTAAAACGCAGGCCCACTTTAATACCCGCTTCACGACACAGGCGTATTGCGTTTAAGGCTTCATCAAAGGCTCCCTGTTTGCGGCGGAACCTGTCATGAGTTTCTTTCATGCCATCAATACTGATGCCGACATAATGGTATGCAGCCCTTTTTATCCTGTCGATATTTTTTTCAGTAATCAATGTGCCGTTGGTTGACAGGCCAACATAAAAGCCCATGTTTTTAGCATGCCGGGAAATTTCAAAAATATCAGGCCGCATTAACGGTTCCCCCCCTGACAAAATAAGTACCGGCACAGAAAACTGTTTTAAGTTCTGCATGACCTGAAAGACTTCGGCGGTATTTAATTCACCGGGAAAATCTTTATCTGCTGAAGTTGCATAACAATGTTTACAGGTCAGGTTGCAGCGTCGTATTAAATTCCAGATGACTACCGGTCCAGCCACTTTAATTCCGGATGCATGTTGCCCGTAAACAGCACGAGATGTTTTATTCTGTGACTGCTCGTTTACTGCTTGTAAGTACTGACTTAATCGAAACATAATAAACCTGTGTGCTGTGTAGATTGTTATTCAGGCTACATACCGTAGTCCGGTTTTTTTCAGGATGGCTGAACTGTACAGAATCTCATGTGCTCTGCAGTTTTTTTTCAGTAAACCTTTTATCTGTTTTACTTTATTATTCACTTCCTTTTGGCTGGTTCCATGTACCATGGCAAAAAGATTGTAATGCCATACGCATGGATGGCGTGGCCGTTGATAACAGTGACTGACAAAATCAAGCTGGCCTATGGTTTCCCCCAGGGCAGATACTTTTTTGTCCTTTATATCCCATACCGTCATGCCGTTAACCGTCAGCCCAAATTGATAATGATCAGGTACTGCTCCTATCCTGCGAATGATGCCACAGGACAGCATGTTTTTTAAACGCTGGATAACATCATGCTGACTGATACCTGTAGTCTCTGCTATGCTTTGATAAGGTGTGTGGTTAACGGGTAAGCCACTCTGGGTAACGGCGACCAGTTTTCTGTCTATATCATCAAGTTTAATACTGTCTGTATTGGTACACTGATAATCCGCAGCCGGTACCGGTATGGTTGTGACTTTACCGTCACTGGAAAGGTGCAGCCAGAGGCCGATATAAAACTCCTGTTGTTTCGGAAAATTATAAACAGTAAGCCCTGTATTTTTCTCAATACGGGAGACAAGCTGTATGATTTCCACCGGGGTTTCTGTCGCCAGTACAAACCACATATTGAGTTTGTGTTTACGTTTGTAATTGTGAGCCACTTCCGGGTAAGTGTTAAGCAGATGTGTGACTGCTTCATATCTGTTTTCCGGCACTGACATCGCTGCCAGTGTCAAGCCGCCACCAAGACGGCTGCTGTCATATAACGGACCGAAACGTGTTATCAGCTTGTTTTCCTGCATTGCCTTAACTGTTGCCAGCAGCTGATCTTCAGAACAGCTGAGTTGTTTTGCCATGGTTAAAAAAGGCCGCTCCAGTAAAGGTAGGTTACCCTGGTAGTTATTGATAAAAGCCGTTTGTAAGTTTGATAGCTGCATAAAAGTATTTATCTGATCAGGTGAAGCGTTGAAGATTTTTTGTTTTTCTGTGCGGGATAATGCTTTTCAGTATAACTCGCGCCACGTTGCTTGAAGCGCCGTTTACTGAATAAAATGCGGTGTTCAATATTATGCAGACCGCATTTCTCAACAATCTCTGCCACCTTTATTGTTACTTCCTCACGGTTGCGCCCATGCACCATGGTGAATAAATTATATGACCAGTCAGGCAGCCGGCGAGGGCGACGATAACTGAGCGTGACGCAGTCATAGTTGCCGATACAGCTACCGAGTTCATCAACACGATCATCCGGGATGTTCCATACCACCATACCATTGGCGGTATATCCCAGCTCCCGGTGGCGCACGACCACGCCGTAACGTTTGATGACACCAATATCAAAAAAGTGCTGCAGGCGTAAAATAATATCCTGTTCACTGGTATTGAGTTGTTCGGCAATTTTTGCATAGGGGCGGCTGACAATCGGCAGTCCACGTTCCACTATTTTTATTAACGCCCGGTCTTCTGTTGATAACTGCACAACCTGCTGGTTTAATTCTGCACTGTTGCTCTTGTTTAACATTTTTAGTTGGCCCACTTGAGTTTGAAACCCAGATCAATAAAGTAATCATCCAGCATCGGTAGTGACAGTAACGGGCACTCTGCATGCTGTTCGATTTCATTCAGCACAATATCAAGATGTTCTTCACTGGATGCGGTAACAACAAACCACAGGTTGTATTCGTGCTCGCGTTCATAGTTGTGATTAACTTCCGGGAAGGCACTGATAATGCGGGCAACACATTCCAGCTGCTGTGGTGGAACTGACATTGCGGCCAGCGTGCTGACTCCGATTCTGTTTGGTCTGAATACCGGGCCAATTCGACTGATGACACCCCGTTCCTGGAATGATGTTAATGCCTGAGAAACATCGTCTTCACTGACATTAAGTTTGTTTGCCATATCGGCATAGGGGGTTGCTGATAATGACATATCACGTTGAAAGTCATTTAACAGGTGTTGCTCCAGTTGTGAAAATTTATGATTTGAATGTTTCATGATTTATACCTATAAACCGGTACGGTGTGCGCGGACGGTAAAAAAAATACCACTGGGTTTTTTTGCTTTAATGCTGGTGAGCGGTTCGAAGGTTTCGGTATCAAAGACGACAATGCGATCTTCATCACGTATCGAAGCCCAGACTTCTTCACCACGGGGTTCAAACTCCATATGCAGGACACCCTTACCGGGCTTCAGGGTTTTTATCAGGGTTAAGGATTCGGTGTCAATGATCTGTAGTGTATCGTTATCCGGTACAGCAAAATTCACCCACACATGACGGCCATCGGGACGGTCCATGACAAACACCGGTTGTCCATGTACCTTGATGCGGCCGGCTTCAGACCAGTCCAGGGTATTGATGACCAGCACTTCATGGTGTCCGACTGACGGTACAAATGCCCGGTTACCGGCGATGGCCCAGCCTTCAAGATGCGGCATTTTATAAACCGGCAGTTTTTTTTCACCTTTGCCATAGCCATCCAGAATTCGCTTGCTGCCGGCATCAGGATTCCACAGGTCGAGTAATACCATACCGTCCTCACCAAACAGGCCGGCAATGTAATAGCGGCCATCCGGGGTAATCAGCGCATCGTAGGGATTTTTTCCGATATTCTTAAACTTTCGGATGACTGGTTTTTCTGTGCTGGATAAATCGGCCACCCATATTTCACCGGCATCCCATAGACTGAAAACGAACTTTTGTCCGGGAGCATCAACCAGACCGATCACTTTTGAACGCAAGCCCTGATTACCGTAAGTCGCGGGAATGTCAGCCACCAGCGCCAGGCTGTCAGCATCAAATATTTTTACCCCGCCGGGTTTGTAATTAGAGACAGCGACCAGTCTGCCGTCCTGTGAAATAGCACCGCCAATACTGTTGCCGGACTGTTTGATGCGTTTAACCAGTTTTTTATTGATGATATCGATTTTTGACAGGCCGCCATCTCGCCCGAAGATATAGGCAAACTGTTCATCTCGTGAGTACACAGCAGAAGCATGTGATAAATCACCCAGACCTTCAATCCTGCCCAGGATGGTGTTGTTACTGGTTTCGACTAACTGAACACTGCCGTCAGCACGTTCGATGACGATGCCGAGGTCGCCGGTTCCACGGGCGTTGATATTTGACGATAGCAGTATCGTTAAAGGCAGGATTAACAACAGTAAGTGTTTCATGGGCATTATTTATTACCTTCGGTGATTTCTGTTTTTAAAATCCGACCGTTCTGTAATTGTTCGCTGAGCCAGCAGGCCTCATCTTTGTTAAGCAAGCTTTTCCATGCTGGCATGGCGGTGTTTTCCCGTCCTTCCATAATGGTTGTTACCAGGTATTGTTTTGGTTTACCTGTCAGGTTTTCCGGTAGAAGTGGTGGGCCCAGGCCGCCTTTTAAGGTCATGCCATGACATGAACCACAGTCATGCTTGAGAAAATACAATAGCTCATACTGCCGGGCGGCGGGTACTTCAGTATCCCCGGCTGTGGCTGCAAGCGGGTATAGCAGCAGATTAATGACCAACAGCATTGTTCTCATAGCATTCCTCATTAATGCTTTGCTGAAACCAGTCGAGTTCATCGGCCAGTGAAACTACTTTTCCAATAATAATCATGACCGGTGCTTTCATCTGTGCCTGTTGAACGGCATCATTTATTTGCGCTAACGGGGAAATAACACATTGCTGTGAAATCGTAGTACCGTTTTGTACGGCTGCAGCAGGTGTGCTGGCAGGTAGTCCTGCTGCCATTAATGATCGTGCAAGTTGTGGCAGATTTGCCAGCCCCATGTAGATGACCAGAGTGCAGTCGGGGTCGGCAATTGACTGCCAGTTCAAATCAAGTGGCTGATCATCGTTAAAATGACCGGTAATAAACTGAACCCTGCGGCTCAAACCACGATGGGTTAACGGGATGCCGCTGTAGGCACTGCAGCCGGAAGCAGCAGTAATGCCGGGCACGATTTCAAAATTAATATGGTGTTTTTTTAATACTAAAGCCTCTTCACTGCCACGACCGAAAATGCAGGGATCACCGCCTTTAAGCCGCACAATACGACGCCCGGATTTAGCCAGGTTAATAATGATTTCATTTATCTGTAATTGAGGGACACAATGATGGCCGCTGGTTTTGCCAACAGCGATACGGCTAATGCCTGTTGGAATTAGTTCGAGTATTTCACTGGATACCAGCCGGTCATAAACAACAACATCTGCGGTTTGTAATAAACGCAGTGCTTTAATGGTTAGCAGCTCGGCATCGCCCGGGCCTGCACCGACAAGTGAAACAAAACCGGTTTTTTTCATTCAGTCTGCCTTCCTGTTCATTAAATAATATTATGTTGAAGTTATCTGCGGACAGGTCAGGCTAAAAAACCTGTCCGCAGTGTCTGCTTAGTAAATGTCGTACACTGTGTTGTGAACGTTAAACTTGCCGGTTGGTGTTATCAGGCGTTTGTCCTTGATTACTTTTTTCAGCTTGCGTGTTTTGTCGTCAACAACAACAAGAGCCGACTCTTCTGTTTTGCCGTTCCATACAGAAAACCAGACTTCATCACCGGCTTTATTGTATTAAGGCTGAACAACACGTTTAACACCCTCACCCAGGTCTGCCCATTCTGCGATGGGTAATATCTTGAAGCCTTTATCAAGCTTGTTGATATCAAAAACGGCAATTGACTGGCTGAAGCGAGTGTCAGGATTAAGCGGTGCATCTACCCAGAGGTTTGTTGATTTTGGATGTGTTTTGATAAACAGTGATCCGCCACCCATACCGTGCAGGGTTTCAACAACCTTCCAGGCATTTTTTTTGTGCTTAACCGGGTCGGTACCAATCAGTGTTATGTTGTCATTGCCCAGTGCACTGGTTGCCCATACCGGACCATATTTGGGATGAATGAAGTTAGCACCACGACCAGGATGCGGGATTTTAGTGACATCAATCAGGGCCACCAGTTTTCTTTTTTTAGAGTCAATGACAGCTATTTTGTTTGACTTGTTGGCTGCTGTCAGGAAGTAACGGTGGGTACTGTCCCAGCCGCCATCATGCAGAAAACGTGCAGCAGGAATAGTGGTTACTGAAAGGTTATCGATGTCTTCATAATTGACCAGCAGAATTTTACCGGTTTCTTTTACGTTAACGATAAATTCAGGATGTTGATGAGATGCCACAATGGCAGCAACCCGGGGTTCGGGGTGATATTCATGCGTATCGACAGTCATGCCGCGAGTGGATACAATTTGTTTAGGTTCCAGAGTAAAGCCATCCATGATGGTGTATTGCGGTGGCCAGTAAGAACCGGCAATGGCATATTTATCTTCGTATCCTTTATACTTTGAGGTTTCGACTGAACGTGCTTCCAGGCCAACTTTGATGGTGGCAACATTGTCCGGTGACTTCATCCACAGGTCGATTAAATTTATTTTTGCATCACGACCGATAACATACAGGTAACGTCCTGATGACGACATGCGTGAAATATGCACAGCATAACCGGTATCGATAACATTGATTATTTTTTTGCTATCACCATCAATAATGGCAATCTGGCCGGCATCACGTAGCGTTACCGAGAAGATGTTGTCAATGTTGTAGTTGTTCAGTTTTTTCTTCGGCCGGTCTTTCACTGGAATAAATACTTTCCAGCTGGCTTTCATTTCTTTCATGCCCCATTCAGGAGGAGTGGGTGGTTCATGCTGAAGATATTTAGCCATCAGCGCAATTTCTTCTTTCGTTAAATCACCTGAGGTCCCCCAGTTCGGCATTCCGGCAGGCGAACCGTAGGTAATAAATGCCTGCAGTGCTGCATCACCGCGAGCACGGGTAATATCAGTTGTTAATGGCTTGCCGGTAGCCCCTTTGCGTAGTACACCATGGCAGCCTGCACAACGTTCGAAAAAAATCTTTTTACTGTGGTTGAAATCTTCAACGGTCATGGCCGGACCGTCAGAGGTAATCATATTTTGCGTGTTACTCGGATCGATTCCGCTGGGCGCACCTTCATAAGCTGTCTCAGTTTCTGAAGTAGATTTGGCATAGACTATATTTGTAGCGAGTGACAGTGCAGACATGGTTAACACGGCACTTATGAGTTTTCGGGATAACATTTCTGTTCCTCCAGTAAGTATGAACTTGATTTGTAATTCGACACAAAGAAAGTAAACCTGTGGTGTTCAAATGTGATTGACTTACATCAAGGGTGGAAGGCGGATTTGTTGTCATCCAATGTTAATAAATTAGAATATTGAGGTGGATCAAGAAAGCTTTGTTTTTTCGGGAATAATTCGTAGTGTTAACGGGGTTTATATTGCCGTTGCCGGTGTTGCCACAGCTTATCCGGCAGTGTTTAATAGAGTGCACAATACAGCGCCCGCACAATAATGCGGGCGCTGATTTTTGTGGATGAGGCAGAGAAGGTTTAGCCGACCGTTTCAGTATGCCGGTGCTTTAGTTCGCTCATATCATCTTTGATGCCAAGCTCAAGTTCAAGTTCAAGTCCTGCTTCATCTTCGTTTATTTCTACCTGCTCAAGTAAATTGATAGCAATGTCGATAAAATCACTGTCAGTAATAATCCCGACCAGACGATTGGCCGAGAGTACCGGCAAGCATCCATACTTGTGTGATTGCAGATACATTGCTGCATGGCGTAAAGAATCAGTTTGATGAATGACGCTAATGTTTCGATTCATAATATCCGACAATTTGATATCGGTGTCACCTTTGTCCGGTGCGCTTCTGGTCTGTTGTTTTGATTCAGGTACCGTTGCTGCAAGAATGTCCCGCTGAGTGACCAGACCAAGCAAATGTTTGTCCTGGTCTGTAATCGGGATGTGACGTATATGTTTTTCGGTCATGATTTTCCTTGCGTCATTCAATGAGTCAATCTCACGTAATGTATAAGGCTCTGACGTCATAAACTCATTTATAGAAATCATTTGTTCACCTTCCGCTTATTGAATTACACTAATACAAGTTTGCCGATAGTGAAGATAATAATATTGATGTGGGTCAATCAAGAAGATTAAAAGCCGAATAAGATTAAAGTACTGGAAAGCCAGAGTGAGTAATCGTCAGTTTTTTTTCGGTACGATTTTTGGTACAACATGAAGGCCTGGATGCTATCTGTTTCCCCGTCCTTTATGTCCTTACCAGGATAATTATTATGGCAGATATAACAATACACAATCCCCAGAAAGATATTGCCAGTTTATTATACGTTGTTGCTGTCAGCGCCCGGAAAAGGCCGACAAGACCAATTAGCGCAAGAGGATAGGAGATTATGACCAGTAGCACAATACTGCTTTTCTTTTCCTACAGAAAATCAAGCGTGTAATAAGCAAAACAACTAACCGTCGGCAACGCTACTATTATGATCAGTCGAATAAGCCATTCCGGGAGCTGTATTTTATTGGTTATAAATTTCAGCTTGAACAGAAGGCTGCTTTTTATGGTTAAACATTATTGACTGGCAATAAAATGATAAGGAATGTTATTAACCAAAGCAGAGCGCTAGTGCTCGCTTAAGGTATCATTTATTTTAATATCTTTTATTTTCACGGCCGCAGTGACTGCAACTCCACTGCCGGACATTACATACACAGTATATTCATTACCGGTGGCAGCAGACAGCTGTTTGTCAGTGACAGTATCTGATTTGTTTTTCTGCATAGCATCGTTGAAATCATCCAGCATTTCACGGGTTTTTAATAGCAGTAATATTTTAAATGAACGGGTTCCCCAGCCGCTACCCATTTCAAGTCTGCCAATGGTGAAATAATGCCGTTGTTCAGAGCCATTGGCAATTAGTACGCCTTCACCAGCATTAGCCGGCGGTGTAATACGGGCAACCATATAACCCGGAGCATCTTCAATCTCGGATAATAAATCAGGGAACTGTTTGATCAGGCGTGTAATGGTGCCGCCAGCCATAACATCAAGCTGTTTACGCTGCTGTTCTTTATCCGATGCAGACATAGTGCTACAACCATTGATAATTAATAATAATCCAAATAGCGGCAGTAGTATTATTTTCATGTTTATTGTCTCAACTTTTGTCTATGGCTAAAGAAATTACGGGTACATATTTCGGTGAAAGTATACTTGAGCGAGGGCTGATAATTTAATAAATTTGATGTTTTAACAAGGTTTTTTTTATACGCATCACTGTCATCCGTTTCAGTTGTTTTTATTGATATAGTAAAGCTGCAGTATAAAGTAACAAGTTGGAGGTACAGGCAAACGGTCTGAATACTGATTTTCCGGTTACAGGTTTTTCTGGTATTAAAAGAATGTAGTAATACGAAGGTTGGTGTTATTAACATCGATAAAATTACGGCCCTGACAGGTCTGCTGTATCTCCAGCCTGGCAAGCCCCGATATCCTGGATACCTAATACCCTTAAATTTACTGTTAGATTTGTTTACAGTGAGTATTAACCCGCTATGTCACTGTATTTACTAATAAATAGGTCTCATTGAGCTGTACAGCAGTGCAGTTACATGGTGTTCGGTGCCGTTAAATTTTACAATTAAAGACACTAATAGCTTATAAGTTATTGATTTAATAAAGAGGGCACAGATATTGCATGTTTTTTATTTGTAAACCTGCAGTGATAATTATGGAACCTCTGATTAATTCTGAATGATTCAGATTGCAAGATAGAGTTTCATGAGTTGATCAGAGGTTCTTTATAAGTAAAGTTTAAACTATCATGGGTTAACGGAGTATTATGATGAATAAATCACGTTTACTGGCAGCTTTTAGCGCATGCGTTATTAGCCTTTTCTCTTATTCAACAAATGCAACACTGGTCGTCGTTGACGACCCAGTTTTTGGCGTTGGATCAATCATGCAGGATACTGATTCCGGTTTGGAGTGGTTGGCTTTAAATCAGACTGCAGGCCAGTCCTTTAATCAGGTATCTGCAGAGCTTGGGGGGCTTTACGCAGGATTCAGTTACGCGACGCGCGCCAGTGTACTTACCCTGTTTACTAACGCGGGGATACCAGATGTTGATGTAGGGTCCGGGGGAACAGCGTCAAATGTTACTGCAGTAAGCAATCTAATGAGTCTTTGGAATGCGGATATTTGGGGTATCAATGATATTAATGGTCAGTTTGGCTACTTTTATACCGCAGATATAGGGACCGGTTTGCTGTGGGTTCCAGGTAGCGGCAATACTGAAGAGGGAAACGCTGAGGCAACGAGTGGTACTGATCGTATTAATGCCTATGGAAATCCCGATCATATTCAAACCTATTTAGGGAGTGCACTTGTACGAGACATAAGCTCTGTCCCTGTTCCGGCAGCAGTATGGCTATTTGGATCTGGTCTGCTTGGTTTGATTGGTTTCGCAACACGTAAAAATAAATGTAGATGCCGATAGATTAAGGCAATTCTGATTCATTTCAGAAAATAGTCTGTAAGTTCAGATGCTCTCTGGCCTTGCGCAACATAAAACGACGGCCCGAGGCCGTCGTTCGTTTATTTGTCGTTATTATACCGTTCTGCGTTGAGTTAGTCCGATCAGAGCGATAAGGCCTGATCCGAACAACCATGCGGCGGCTGGTATGGGTACCGCATTTACCGTGACCCCGGAAAGGATTGCACAACTTGATCCCGATACGCAGTTATCGATAACTCGCATGGTGATTAAGGTCTCATCAAGAAAATCGGCTGGCAAACTGATAAACTGTTTATCAAGAACATCAGGGTTGTTATTCATGCCAGGTACTTCACGGGCGACTTCGACCGTTGTTATACCATTAATGTTACTGGCAAAGAAAAGATTCCAGTCCCGTGTATCATCATTGCTGACCAGAGTGACGCTGTAAAAACCTGTGTCAGACCCTATGAAATCGATAGTAAACGAGGTGCTGCCCGAGCTGCTTCCCCAGTCGGTATTCATGAGTGTGTTGACATCACTTACCCCGTACACATTGATTGGAATGTCCACTATATTAAGCCCTGTGCCCTGGTTGATGCTACGCCATTCGTTATTTCCACCTGCTGGGATATTAAAAGGCACACCACCTAGAAGTACCCCGTTACCTTCAGGGACGACAGAAACCCGGCTTTGTATTCGTGAGTTGTGAATTGCCGAGAAATCGATAGGTACAAATGCTGCATTAGCTTCAACGGAACTTAATATCGTGATACATGCAACTGCCAGGGTAGATTTTTTTAACAGTTTCATTTCAGATCCCTCCATGTTGATTGAATGTTTTAAATAACGCATTCAGTAATATGGGTCATTGATATAAATCAATAATTAAGGAACCTCTGATCAATTAGTGAAATCGTATCTTGTAAGCTGAACAATCCATTTTCGGCGTTGTAAAACTTCGCAATAGCTAGCTATTACGGGCGTTTTACGCCTTGAACCTGAATCATTCAGCTTACAATCTACTTCATTCATAATTAATCAGAGGTTCCTTAAGTGTTTTCCAGGTAATAGTTATGGCTGTTTGTCTAATGAATTCTGCTGATTGAGCCGTCCGTTATGTTACCTTGTAAAAATTTATAGGTAAGCCAGTGGATTATTATTGGTGCATAACAGTGTTCTGTTAGTATTCATGAAATTGTCACATTCTGTAACATCTTTGTAACATTGCGGCGATAAAATAGCGGCCATGAAAAACCAGTCACTACAACTTCGGTATAACCAGCGAGCATTTAAGGACCGTATGGTACGGTATTTTGTGGCTTCCGGTGGTATCAGTGTCATTATTGCTATTTTATTGATTTTCTTCTATTTGTTGTATGTTGTTGTGCCGATGTTTGAATCGGCAGAGATGACTGAAAGTACCAGTTACCTGGCACCGGGTGAAGACCGGACGATACATCTCGGGCTGGAAGAGCAGGCTACGATTGCTGTCAGATTTACCGATACGGGTCATGTAATATTTTTTAATACGGCTAGCGGTGAAATTGTTCAGGATGAAAAACTGGACTTGCCTGCTGGCATAAGCAGTGTGGCGGCTAATCTTGACCTGGTTTTGCTGGGGCTGGAGAACGGCACGGCACTGGCGGTTCGTTACAAGTTTGATTTAAGTTATCCCAATGATGTTCGTACCTTAACACCAAGGCTGGAATATCCTTTGGGGGAAGATATGCTGGAACTCGATGAATCCGGCCATGCACTGACACAACTGGCAATTCAGTTAAATGAAGACGGTGTCGGGCTGGCAGCGACCACCGATGATCAGCGGCTGGTTTTTGTTCGTTACATTCGCGAAGAGTCTTTTATCAGCGGTGAGGTGACGAATGAACTGGAGTCCCGGTCAAATGTTGCGTTTACAGGGCGTGTTAATTCGCTGGTACTGTCGCCAGCCCTGGGTCATATTTATGCGGCAAAGAACGATGGCGTTCTGCTGGATTATTCACTGGATGAAGAGGGCTTTGACGGCAAGGTTGAGGAAATCGGTTTTCAACATGCAATCAGCCGCTTAAAACTTTTACTGGGAGGAAATTCCTTACTGGTGGGGTTACAGAACGGTGAAGTGCAGCAATGGATGTCGGTGCGTGTTGACGGTGGTCGCAAACTGACCTATATCCGGAATTTTCATCAGAATAAAAAATCAATTATCAGCATGGCAACCGAGCAGCAGCGCAAAGGGTTTGCTGTTGCTGATACCTCCGGTGAAATCACCCTATATTATTCAACGTCACAGCGCACACTGGCTAATATCAATAGTGCTGATATTGCGATTGAAACCATGGCCTGGTCGGCACGCGCACAGAATCTCATTGTTGCGGACAGTAACAATAAAATCCATGTGTATGATGTGCATAACGAATACCCTGAAATTTCCTGGGACGTGCTGTGGGGCAAGATCTGGTACGAAGGTTATGATGAAGCGGATTATATCTGGCAGTCATCGGCCTCGACCAATGAGTTCGAGCCCAAGTTCAGCTTAATGCCATTGTCCTTCGGCACCATCAAGGCGGCATTTTATGCCATGTTATTCGCGGTGCCGATTGCTATTTTAGGCGCCATGTTTACCGCCCAGTTTATGGCACCAAGAATGCGGCAGACAGTCAAACCGGCGATTGAAATCATGGAAGCGCTGCCAACCGTAATTCTGGGATTTCTTGCCGGTCTCTGGTTAGCCCCTTATGTGGAAACGCATCTTGCCGGGGTTTTTACTCTGCTGATTATTTTACCACTGGGTTTTATCTTTTGTGCGTGGCTGTGGGGCTACGTTCCCAATAAAGCCGCTGTCGAAGGCTGGGAAGCCGCCGTACTGATTCCGGTAGTGCTGTTTTTAATCTGGTTGTCAATGACACTGAGTGCACCTATAGAAAATCTGTTTTTTGACGGTGATCTGCGAACCTACATGAGTACACAATGGGGTTTGAATTATGACCAGCGAAATGCACTGGTGGTTGGCCTGATCATGGGGTTTGCGGTTATTCCAACAATATTCTCTATTGCCGAAGATGCCCTGTTCAGTGTGCCGCAGCATTTAATTCGCGGCTCACTGGCACTGGGTGCCAGTCGCTGGCAAACCATGACCAGTGTGGTATTGCCTGCAGCCAGCCCCGGTATTTTTTCTGCCGTAATGATGGGCTTTGGCCGTGCGGTCGGTGAAACCATGATTGTCTTGATGGCGACCGGTAATACTCCGTTAATGGATATGAGTCTGTTTCAGGGAATGCGCACTCTCGCCGCCAACTTGGCGGTGGAAGTGCCGGAAGCGGAGGTTGCCAGTACCCATTATCGTGTACTTTTTCTTGCGGCATTAATTTTATTCCTGTTCACTTTTGTTTTTAATACGCTGGCAGAACTTATTCGCCATCGTTTACGTAAAAAATATAGCGGCTTATGAAACAACGTCAGAATTATAAAATAAGCGCCTGGTTCAAGGGCGGTACACCATGGATCTGGCTGAATGCCGGAGCGATCGCGATTGCACTGGTTGCTGTGTTTGGCTTGTTGCTGCTTATTTTATTTCGCGGCATGAGTCATTTCTGGCCGGCAGATGTTGAAGCTTTTTATTTTGAAAATGATAAAAATGCAATCACCGTGATTGCCGAAATTGTTGAATCGGAAAGTGTACCGGTAGCAGCGGTACATAGCATTGATGCCAGTCAGGGAGATGTTAACGGGAATGTTACACGTTATCTGGTTAAAACCGGTAACCGTGATATTCTGGGCAGTGATTTTCGCTGGTTATATGATATTGATCTACAAAAACGCGAGCACCCGAAAAATGTCATGGTGCTGGAACGCATCGAATGGGGTAATTTTTACGGTTATCTTAATGCTGTGTATGAAAATGGTGAAGTGGTTGCCGAAGGCGATAATGCATGGCCGGAATTTAAACAACGTCTGCAGCGTTCCAATGAAATTCGTGAACAAATATTGCATCTTGAACAGGGCAAGATTGGTGCTATTAACTATCAACTGGAGCGTTTACGTTTAAAAGAAAAACGCTTGCAGATGGATGGCGAGTTAACGCAAGCTATAATTAAAAGTTTTACTGCTGAACGCAAGCAACTGGATCATGATTATAAGGTTTTGCTTGCTGAAACCAAAAAACTGTACCAGCAGATAAAACGTGATGCTGTTAGTGCAACGGTAATGGATGGCAGCACGGTGATGGTGCCGTTGGAGAAAGTGGTAAAAGCCTGGCAGCCGAACAACATGACAGTCATAAGCAAACTCGGGTTTTATATGCATAGTCTGTGGTCATTTATTACTGAAGACCCGCGAGAAGCCAATACTGAAGGTGGAATTTTTCCGGCCATTTTCGGTACAGTGATGATGGTCATGTTAATGGCGGTACTGGTAACACCGTTTGGAGTTATTGCTGCCGTTTATCTGCGTGAATATGCAAAACAGGGGGTAATGATTCGTATTATCCGTATTGCGGTCAATAACCTTGCCGGGGTGCCGTCGATTGTTTATGGTGTTTTCGGTCTTGGTTTTTTTGTTTATTTTCTGGGCGGTAATATTGATGCCCTGTTTTTCCCGGAAGCTCTGCCGGCGCCAACGTTTGGTACACCGGGTTTAATGTGGTCTTCTTTAACACTGGCTTTGCTTACTTTACCGGTGGTTATTGTTTCGACCGAAGAAGGTCTGTCACGCATCCCTGTCAGCCTGCGTGAAGCGAGTCTTGGGCTGGGAGCAACCAAGGCGGAAACCTTATGGCATGTGGTACTGCCAATGGCAAGCCCGGCAATCATGACCGGCCTGATTCTGGCCGTTGCCCGTGCTGCCGGTGAAGTGGCACCGCTGATGCTGGTTGGTGTGGTAAAACTTGCCCCCAGCTTACCGCTGGACGGCAATTTCCCATTTCTGCATCTGGATCGAAAATTCATGCACCTGGGTTTTCATATTTATGATGTTGGCTTTCAAAGTCCGAATGTAGAAGCCGCACGACCACTGGTTTATGCTACATCGTTTTTACTGGTACTGGTTATTGTCAGTTTGAATCTGACAGCAATTAATTTAAGAAACAGGTTGCGTGAAAAATATCGTGCGCTTGATGGTTAATATCCGTGGTTAAAGAATAACACCGTATGGTGTGGAACAAATTATGAATGAATCTGTAGAAACAAAAATTGATGAGTCATTGTTCAGTGCGAATGATAGCACTGAGAGCAATGAAATTTGTCTTGATGTAAACAAGCTTAATTTGTTTTATGGTGAATCACAGGCATTAAAAGACATCAGTTTTCAGATGAAGAAAAATCGTGTTACTGCTTTTATTGGTCCAAGTGGTTGCGGTAAATCTACTCTGTTGCGTTGCTTTAACCGGATGAATGATCTGGTTGACAGTGTCCGGGTGGAAGGTGAAATCGTCATGGACGGGAAAAATGTTTATGCACCGGATGTTGATGTTACTTCATTACGCCAGCGTGTTGGTATGGTGTTCCAGAAACCCAACCCGTTTCCGATGAGCATTTTTGAAAATGTGGCTTATGGTTTACGCTTGCAGGGCATTAAAAAACGTCGCACTCTGGAAGAAAAAGTTGAATGGGCACTAAAAGGTTCTGCTTTATGGGATGAAGTGAAAGATCGTCTTGATGAAAGTGCTTTGGGTATGTCGGGTGGTCAGCAGCAGCGACTGGTCATCGCCCGCGCAATCGCAATTGAGCCTGAGGTTTTATTGCTGGATGAGCCGGCTTCAGCACTTGACCCGATTTCTACTTTAAAAATTGAAGAACTGATATACGAATTAAAATCGCAATATACCATTCTTATTGTTACCCATAATATGCAACAGGCGGCTCGTGTTTCTGATGAAACTGCTTTTATGTATCTAGGAGAAATGATCGAGTTTGGCAATACTGACCAGATATTTACAAACCCGTTAAAAAAGCAGACCGAAGATTATATTACCGGCCGTTACGGTTAGCTTATACAGTAAAAATTTTGTTTGTTTATTTTATGACCGAAAATATATAGTCATTGAATATAATATTGCGTTATTGCAGCAACAGTAAAATAATGAGATGAGGTTATTTATGAACACAAATGGTACAAGTCAGCATATCTCGCATCAGTTTGATGAGGAAATGGAAAGTCTTCGTCACAAGGTGTTAAAGATGGGAGGGCTGGTTGAACAGCAAATTGGTGGTGCTATTCAGGCCTTGCAGAATACGGATGTTACTGCTGCAGAAAAAATAATTCGTGATGACCATAAAGTTAATGCGCTTGAAGTTTCCATCGATGAATCCTGCACCCAGATACTGGCAAGGCGACAGCCGGCGGCTTCTGATTTACGCATGGTGGTGGCTGTTATTAAAACGATTACTGATCTTGAGCGGATTGGTGATGAAGCTGAAAAAATTGCCAAGATGGCTGTTAACCTTGCCGAAAACGATGCCACGTTCAATACCCGCTATGCCGGTATCAACCGCTTGGGAGATCTGGTAAAACGTATGGTCCATGAAGTGCTCGATGCATATGCCCGTCTCGATGTTGATGCTGCCATTAAAGTTGTTCGTGATGATGAAGAAACAGACAGAGAGTATCAGGATTTAATTCGTATGCTGATTACTTATATGATGGAGGATCCAAGAACCATTTCCGAGGCACTGGATGTGGTATGGGCAGCACGTGCATTAGAACGTATTGGAGATCATGCCAAGAATATTGGTGAATATGTTATTTATCTGGTGAAAGGAAAAGATATTCGTCATCTTGACCTGGAAGAAGTTGAGAAAAATATTTTCTCCTAATGAGGGTTGATAATGAAACATGCAAATATTCTGGTTATTGAAGATGATCCGGGTATACAGGATATGCTCAAGTATTCATTTTCGGCAGAAGCTTATACTTTGTTTCAGGCGTATACCGTAAAACAGGGCTGGGAAATTATCGAAAACAAAGCAATTGACCTTGTTTTGCTAGACTGGATGTTGCCTGATAACAGTGGTATTGATCTGTTACATCGAATTAGAAAATATCATTCAATGTTGCCGGTCATTATGGTGACGGCAAAAACAGAAGAGGAAGATCGCATATTGGGACTGGATGTCGGTGCCGATGACTATGTCACAAAACCCTTTTCGGTACGTGAACTTAATTCAAGAATACAGGCTGTTTTACGGCGGGTTATGCCGGATGAGCAGGTGATACAGATCGGCGACTTATATCTTGATCCCGCCAGTCATCGTGTAAAAATAAAAGAAACAGCATTGAACCTTTCACCGACTGAATTTCGTTTATTGCATTATTTCATGTCGCATACCGATCGTGTATTTACCCGTTCACAGTTGCTTGACCAGGTGTGGGGGGCACAGGTTTATGTTGAGGAGCGAACCGTTGATGTCCATATACGTCGTTTGAGAAAGCAGCTTTCGGTTCATCAGCTGGACAGCCTGCTGCAAACCGTGCATGGTAGTGGTTATCGTTTTTCGAGACTGGCATGACCGCACCGTTACAACGTGAGCTGGTGGTATTAGCTGCATGGCTGTTCGTTATGCTGATACTGGGAGCTGTATTTAATTCTGTTACCGGATTTTTGCTTGCCGGATTACTGGCTTATGTTGCGTGGAATCTGTATAACCTCAATAAACTGAGTAAGTGGCTGGCGAAGCCTTCAAAGCACTCACCGGAATCCATAGGTGTCTGGGATGAGGTGTATTATCAGTTGTACAATCTTTATAAACGCCAGCGCAAAGCCAGACGAAAACTGACCGATATTCTCAATCGCTTTCAGAAGTCGACTCAGGCATTACCGTATGCGGCCATTATTTTAAATCAATATAATGAAATTGAGTGGTTTAACCCTGCTGCCAGTCAAATGTTTGACCTGCATAAACGAATAGATATCGGTCAGCGTATAGATAATCTGATACGTTTGCCTGAATTCACCAAATACCTCCAGCATAAAAAATTCAAACAACCCTTGAAATTTATTCTGCATAAAAAGAAAATAATTTTAAACATAACAAAATACAGCGAAGGCCAGTATTTACTGAGTGCCCGTGATATTACTGCCATGAGTCAGGTAGTGAACATGCGCCGTGATTTTATTTCCAATGCATCACATGAACTACGTACACCCTTAACTGTAATGTCCGGCTATGTTGAATTTCTGTCTCATAATGCCGGTGACAATATAAAAGTGCCGCTTGAAAAAATTGAAGAACAGATCGTCAGAATGAATAAAATTATTTCTGAGTTAATTGAACTGGCAAAAATCGAATCATCTGCAACCATTGATTCTTCAGTCAGAGTTGAGATCAATGCCTTGTTGCAGGATGTTTATAATGAAGCATTGTCACTGGATAACAATGAACACCGCATAGTGCTGGATATTGATACTGATGATCTGAAGCATAAAGACGCCCGGTATTTATATGGAAATTATGATGAATTGCGCATGGTATTTTCTAACCTGATGACCAATGCTATACGTTACACTCCACCAGATGGAGACATAAAATTATTTGTTTCGGAAAATGACACCGTTATCTCAATTGCTGTACAGGATTCCGGAGTGGGTATTCAATATGAACATATTCCAAGGTTAACAGAACGCTTTTACCGGGTTGATGAAGGACGTTCCAGAGAAATCGGCGGTACGGGTCTTGGCCTTGCTATTGTGAAACATGTGCTAGACCGTCATAGCGCAAATCTGGCAATTCAAAGTGAATATGGTAAAGGCAGCCTGTTTCGTTGTGATTTTCCTCGTTCAAAACTGGAGCATTAGGATAGACAAGCACTGTTTTCTCATGTCACCATCATGTTTTATTGCGCTGTAACAATATCGTCATAACTCCGTCATTTTCTCTTCATAAAACTACTACAAAATGTTCACACTTATTCATTTTGAGTTAAAACAATGCAACAAAAAATCATGCTAAAGCACACAGCAACATCCGTATTAAAAACGGTTTTAAAAACTTCAGTTATGGGGCTGGGGCTGCTGGCAGCGGCTAATTCTTATGCGGTTTCTGTTGATAAAGAAATCCCTTCATATAATACGGTTAGTGGTATCTCCGGTAATTTATCCAGTGTTGGTTCTGATACACTGGCAAACCTGATGACATTATGGGCTGAATCATTCAAACGTGCATACCCTAATGTCAATATTCAAATTCAGGCAGCGGGTTCATCGACTGCACCACCGGCCCTTACTGAAGCAACATCGAACTTCGGACCCATGAGCCGCAAGATGAAGTCAAAAGAAATTGCGGCATTTGAAGACCGTTATGGTTACAAGCCAACCGCTATTCCTGTCGCTATTGATGCGCTGGCAGTCTATGTCAATAAAGATAACCCGATACAGGGCATGTCTATTCCCGAGGTTGATGCTGTTTTTTCTTCAACCCGTAAATGTGGTATTGATGATGATATTAATAAATGGGGTGGTTTTGGTATGAGTGGTGCCTGGAAAAACCGTGATATCCAGATTTACGGTCGTAACTCTGTTTCCGGCACCTATGGTTACTTCAAAAAGAAAGCTCTGTGTAAAGGTGATTTTAAAAATAATGTCAATGAGCAGCCGGGTTCTGCTTCTGTAGTACAGTCTGTGTCGACATCTGTAAATGGTATCGGTTATTCCGGTATCGGTTATAAAACATCTGGTGTACGTGCTGTGCCATTAACCAAAAAAACCGGTGGCAAGTTCATTGAAGCAACGCCGGACAATGCAGTCTCCGGTAAATATCCACTGTCACGTTTTCTATATGTTTATGTAAACAAGCAACCAAATAAGGAACTGGCACCACTGGAAAAAGAGTTTATTAAATTAATTCTTTCACAACAGGGACAGGAAGTGGTTATTAAAGACGGTTATATTCCACTGCCGGCAAAGGTTGTTGAGAAGTACTTAGGTACTTTATAATCAGACTGTTATAAACAGACTTCTGTATTTGTAAAAATGCCGGCATCAGCCGGCATTTTTATTTTTAAGTTTTTTATTACCAGCTAATGAGTAGTAGATCTGGATAATGAATGATAGTCACCTGACCGGAAAAAATTAACCACCCGTCATGCTCATTAGCCGCACGACCTGTTCGGGTTTATCCTTAAACTCATGTTTTTCAGGTTTTAAGGCAATGGCCTTGATAATTACATTTTTTAATTCATCGTCAGTGATGCCGGCACGTAACAGTGGTCGCAACTCTACTTTATCGTCCTGTCCCAGACATAAGTAGAGAGTGCCATCAACCGATATTCTGACACGGTTACAGGTTTCACAGAAATGTTGAGAAATCGGGGTGATAAAACCGATGCGTAAACGGGTGTTTTTTATTTGCACATAACGGGCCGGACCACCGCCGGGCATGACGCCTGGAATGAGATCAAAACGTTCTGCCAGTTGTTTTTTAACGATTTGTAAATCGAGATAATGCTCGTTTGCATCATCACCGGTAGCGCCCATCGGCATGGTTTCGATAAACCGCAGGGTGAAATCCTGTTGCAGACAAAATTCAACCATGTCTTCAAATTCATCTTCATTAATACCCTTCATGGCAACCATGTTAATTTTTATAGGGTTGAATCCGGCTTTTTTAGCAGCCATCAGGCCATCGAGAACCGGTTGTAAATCACCGCCGGTAATTTGTTTAAAGCGTTCCGGTTTTAAGGTATCGAGGCTGACATTAATTCTTGAAATGCCGGCATGCTGCAGGCCGGAAGCATATTTTTTCAGCAGTGTAGCATTGGTGCTGAGAGATAAATCATTTAAACCGGGCAGTGCGGTAAGTTGTGATGACAGCGTGGTGATATCTTTTCGTACCAGTGGCTCACCGCCGGTCAGGCGTACTCGGGCTACTCCCAGTTCGGTGAAGGCTCTGATCACACGTGTGATCTCAGCAAATGTCAGCCAGTGTTCCGGTTGTTCGAAATCTTTGAAATTCTTTGGCATGCAGTAGAAGCATCGCAGATTACATTTGTCGGTTAGTGACAGGCGTACATACTCGATCTTTCGACCAAAGGCATCAATCAGAGAACTTTGTTTACTGTGTGGGTATGATTTCATTGTCTGCAATATTATAGATATTTTGTGAATAGTACATGATTTATATCAAATCGTTATACCTTGATATGGACGTTTATAATGAGGCAATGTTGATAGACTTTGGTTCCGTTATGCAATTTTCACGACATAAACCACAACCCGTGCATAAACCCTGATTTATTACGGGTTTGGCCATATCGAGTTTCAGTGCACCTTCGACCGGGCAGCTGCTGATGCAGGCACCGCACTCCGGTCCACTGAACGGTAAACAGTTTTTTTCATCGATAACAGCTTTTGCCAGTGTTGGAAGAGGCGGACTGATTTGCCTGTCTTCCTCGTCAGTTTGTACTGGTAACAGCAGTGCATTGGCCTCACAGGCGGATACACAGGGCCAGTCTTCACATAAGTGACAGCCTTTATTAAGTAAATCGAGAGCCGGTGTGCCGGCAAACTTCATTCCCAGCCTTGCTGATAAGCCGAATATTACATTATGAGGGCAGGCATCGATGCAGTCACTGCAGCGGGTACATGCCAGCAAAAATTCAAGTTCATTGATAGCAAACGGCGGTCGTATCCAGTGTGATGCCTGTTTGTTAACACTGGCATCAACACTTTTAACCACAGCCTTGCCCACGGCATCACCGCCTTTGTTTACTGCTGATCTGAAAAAATTTCTACGGTCCATGGGTTTCAAGTTGTAAGTTGTAAGTTGTAAGTTACATGCTTTTAGTTAAAACCTGTAACTTACAATTTATAACTCTATCATTACATCCTCATTATCATGGGTTGCATTAATAACCATAAATGAAAGCCGGTCATGGCAACTGCAAAAACCAGCATGGGCAGTAACTTCACTACGCCGGCGCCTGGTTTACCATTAACGGAGCCGGCATCAATAAGATTTCGTCCACGGTAGCGAATTACCTGTATCGCTATCCAGAAACCGAAAATCATTAAACCGGTCTGAATAGCAAACAGTACATCCTGTGACATCCACATGGTCATGTGGCGTTCATGTTTTTCCATCATGCTTAATGGTACTGTATCGATGCCTAAGGGGTTGCTGAATACTGCTGCCATGCCCACGCTTTCTCTGATCAGGTGATTAAGATTATGTGCCATGTGATAGGCAAACGCCAGCGGTAGTGATACAAAGGCAAAGCTTGCAAACAGACGTTTGTATTCCATATCAGTTTTGCTGATTCTACGGGTAATTTCAATGAAAAATGAGTAAATAACAGCGATCGTAATCAGGCAGGCTATCAATCCAATAGTAAAGCTGGGTAATAATCGGCCGGAGTCGCCGATAAACTGTGCCAGCTGACTCATCCAGCTTTCCCAGAACGGCATCATGGTTAATCCGTGAAAACCGGTTAGTGCCAGCAGGCCGATCATAAACCAGGATTCATCCCAGTGTGGCCGTCCACTGTGTAAGGCTTCGGCACTGGGAGGACGAAATCGCCAGGCGATATTCTGATGCGGGCAGCTTTGTGTACAGTTACCGCAGGAGGTGCAATAACTGTTTTGTGTTAACCGTCCCATCACCAGCCAGGTGGGGCAGGGTTCGATGTCTGTATTGCCATGATAACAGTCCAGCGTTTTACAGCGGGAGCAGGTATCGTTGTCTATCGGACGTAATTCTATTGGTGCCAGCTGTGAGTAAAACCCTACGGTACGGCCGACCGGGCAAAAATAACGGCAGAAGGCTTTGCGCTGAAAAATGGCCAGTGAGGCGGTAGCCAGTACCACCATTAATAATGACACTGCAGCGGTTGCATAAGGGCTGGTGGTAATACCAACACCCAGTTCCAGCCAGGTGAGTGCAATAAACATGAAAAGTGCCGGCCATACATTGGCCAGTTGTCTGGGTACTTTTATATTCAGGCTGTTATTGGGTTCTGCTCGAAACCATAATTTACGTCGTACCAGCCATTGTGCAATAGCATCCCAGGGACAAACTGCACACCAGGCGGAACCTAAAAAGAAAACCGAGAATACCAGTCCTGACCACCACAGATTCCAGGTCAGTAAGGTGGCAATATTACGTTCCGCAATCGGTGTGCCAAATAAACCGGCAATAATAATTAGCAGAAATAAAGCCACCATGAAAATTTTTAGTGAAAGCAGTACCCAGCGGCTGCTAACCAGTCGACGAATACCGCTACCAATGAACGGAATATTCACCAGACTTAATACCGAGCTGTGGATATGTTTCGGCGATGGCCTGGCGATAAGCCAGAGACTGCTGAGCAGCATGAAACCGATGATAAACACACCCCAGTAGTCGGGCAGTCCGGGGTGAGTCATGGTCATGATGATTTATTTGATACGTTGTTTGTTTGCGTTTCTTCGTGCGCATTGAGAATTTTTGATCGAAGTAAACGTTTGCGTTGCACCAGATTAACACCGACCAGAATAACAACGATGGCAGCGACCGCAATACCGATAGGGCCAATGGCCGCGGGTGGCCCGATTCTTAGCGGGAAGTCGATATTGTACGGTTCATTATTGGCGGTGAAGCTGGCGGTAATAATATAGTCACCGTTATTGCTGAATTCAAAGCCCTGGCGGAAAACACTGTCGTCAGGTGGTTGGGTGCCGAGCACTTCAGCTTCAGCACCACCAAAATAAACATCGTCTCTCACGCTAAAAGTGACTTCACCGTTATATGCTTCACCGTTATCAATACGGGTGGCATACAGGTTGACCCGGCCACGTTCACCGGCCTTGGGAAAAGCGGGGAAAATCATGTAGGTTACAAAATAGTTACCGATTTGAGTTTCTACCTGCATGCTTGGTGGTGTGTTTGAATCTTCATTCAAGCTATAGGCCGGACGCCCCAGTACATGGTGTGCGTGCACGGGTAAGGTAAAAAGAATGAATAAGAAAAGGAAGTATTTATTCATCATTGTTGTTCACCGGTAAGCAGAATATGGAAAAACATAAAGATAAAGTTTTTATTTCTAAATGATTTGCGTTGTTTGTGGTGAAACATTTTTTCTGTAGTAATAATTTATCCGGGTACTTCATATTGAATGACTCGTCAAAGTGCCTTTGGAGCGATCAACGATTTTAATCGGTAAACTCGGATGAGGGCAAATTTCTACACATAAACCGCAACCGACACAGGCATCGTGAACGATGGGGCGGTACTGGTTCCACATTTTAAAACTGATGGCTTTCTCTCCCAGAGGGCAGACCGCAACGCAGGCACCACAGATGCCGCGGTCAACCCAGGGGTAACAGGCGAGGCGATCAATCTGT
>JAJRUQ010000173.1 GCA_024277705.1 Gammaproteobacteria bacterium | reverse complement strand
GCATATGCAGATTATGACGTTGATGACCTGAAGAAACTATTTACAGACAAAAAACAGCGCGCCCATATTGATGCCATGCGTTCCGGTACTTATTCAGGTGGTGATCAGATGCCGACGAGTAAAGTAAAACTGTCAGGGTATCTGACCCGCAGCGATGGCAAGAGTGTGGTCTGGGTAAACAGTAAAAACACGATGGACGGCTCCAGGTTGGGTAATCTGAAAGTTAATCAGTCAAGTGTAGGACAAAATAAAAAAGTTACTATTACCCTGGATGGTAAGACAAAAAGACTCAAGCCGGGTGAGACATGGCATAAAGAATCGGACAAGGTCGTTGACAACCGATAATTACAATACCACCTATAAAAAAAAACAGGACGGTATTGCTTTACTGGTTCTGGTTATTGCTATCGCTTTGACACTTTCGACCTATTATTTTTCATCAATCTCTGTGGTTGAGATAGAAATTAATAATCAGAAAAAGACACAGATTGTTTTAAATAAAGCTAAGCAGGCACTGCTTGATTATGCAGTAGCGCACTGGGGTTCTGCTGCTGAGCGGGGCAAGCTGGGGAAATTACCCTGCCCCGATTATAAAGATGACGCATTAGTTGAAGGTGTGCAGGACAGCAGTTGTGGTAATGCTTACGCAAATGCTATCGGCTATCTCCCCTGGCGCACACTGGGCATGGACATACCGAAAGATGGTGCGGGCAATTGTTTGATCTATGCTGTATCCCCAGCCTATAAAACCACGCCGCCAGCAGCATTAAACCCGGATAGTTATGGACAGCTTCACACTGTTGATGCGGCTGGAAATATTATACAGGGCGCAAACCCTGAAGATCGTTTGGTCGCTATTATTATTGCACCGGGCAACGCTTTGCCCGGACAAGTACGCAATAATGATCCGGATACAATCTGTGGGGCTGACTACAGCAATATAGCGGCCTATCTGGACAGTGATACCAATACGAATAACGCGGCAATAAATACCGGTGTTGATTACAATATTGATGAGTTTGTACACCGATATCCTGGTTCGGAACAAGCGGCCAGCCCATTGAACGATCGTTTGATTACTATTAGTTACGAGGAGTTTTGGGCGGCATTAGAGAGCACGATTACAAGTCCTGCTTTCGATGCCAGGATGGAAAATCTAACTGAGGCGCTAGCGCGCTGCTTTGCGGCATATGGCTCGGATAATGATGACCATCTGCCCATGCCGGCACCACTAGACCTGGCCGAGTACCGTAATAGTTTTGATTATGATAGTAGTGGTGTTTTTACTGCAGGATTTGCCGGGCGATTACCTTATGACATAAGTCTGGCAAATGCAGAGCTTCTTCCAAATGCCAATATCATTAGTAATGAAGTATTTAAAAATACGGCCTATTGTGATGCTATCGAACTTATTACAACGGGCACAGCGGACAATATAAACTTTAGCAATGATTCCGGTGGAGATAGCGGCGAATATTATGATCTTTGGTCTAACTGGAAGGATCACTTTTTTTATGCCGTATCCAAAGCGCATAATCCGGATGAGGACCCGGTGAAATCCTGTTCCGGCAACTGTGTGCGCGTAACCGGCTCAGTCGTCAATAAGGAATATGCGGCTATTGTTTTCTTTTCGGGCCATAAACGATCGGTGCCTACTCAGCGTCGGTATTCGCCGCCATTTGATGTCGATGATAAGGCGCTCGTGGTTAACTATCTGGAAGAAGGCAGAGACGCTAATTTTACAGATGATGATGGAAATAAATTATATGCCCCGGTAACTGGAGCGAGTAATGATATTATGTTTTGTATCAACACTGATATGAGTGTAGAAAATTGCTGAGTCACAATATCAAAAGTGCATCGGGCTTTACCCTGATCGAGATCGCCGTGGTCCTGGTTATTGTTGGTATCCTTGTCGGCAGTTTTATAGGAACCTTCGCAGACAGAATCGATACCACACGGCGCGACAATACAAACAAAGAGCTGGAGGATATCAAGTCGATATTGATGGCTTTTGCCTTCAGCCAGGCAAACCCATTTCTGCCATGTCCGGATACAGATGCGCCGCCGGATGGTAAAGAGAACAGAGATGGTGGCGGAGCATGTACTGCGGCGAGCGGGTTTTTGCCGTGGAAGACAATCGGTGCGGGCTATGCAGATGCCTGGGATAACCGCTATCGTTATTGGGTGAATATTGAATATGCTGATGATGCCGGTTTTCTGCTGGTAACGGATGACGAAGCGAATAGTGCAACTGTCGAAACAAGGATAGGTAATAATAATGTCGACCTCCTTAAAAATGCGGTTGCGGTAATCTTTTCACATGGAAAAAACAGTTTAGGTGCAGTCAGCAGTGAAGGTATAGATCAAGCGGCACTGCCGGCTGTCGGTGATGGATATGATGACGAGAATGAAAACGCTGATGGTGATGATGAATTTATGTCGCGTCCGCTGACAAAAGAAGGTGCTGCAGTAGACGGTGGTATCTTTGATGATATCCTTGTCTGGATAAACTCATACGAGATAAAAGCTAAAATGGTGCAAGCCGGCAAGTTGCCATAGTTGTATAAGTTTGCACCTGATCTAACAGACAGTATTAGAGTTAGCCCTTTTTTTAAAATGATTTCCAGCGATTAGAAGCAGGTGCCTGGATAAAAGTAGTTTCTCTCGCAAAGTCGCAGAGCGCGCAGAGAAAACAAAAGAAGATATTCATTCACTGCTGTCCTGTTAACTATTTTTATTTTAAGCAGAGACTCGATTATATAAGGCCATATCAACATTTGTTATATTTATAACATGAAAAGTAGTGGTGCAGTAATTCTGTCATCCTGACCGAAACGTAGCGTGGCGTAGCGTAGTGGAAGGATCTTAAGTGCCGTATCATGCGGTACAAGATCCTTCGGTTCCGCTTCGCTGCACTCAGGATGACAGTGCCGAGTTAACGGGACAGCAGTGATATTCATTATAATCTTTTTGGTTTCGCTGAATGGTCAATGTAGGCTGGGCATTGTCTGCTGAACATGATTATGGCATAGCTATTGGCTTAAAGTTGTGGTGTGCTGATCGGCTTACAAAATTAAATAAGATTTTTCTCTGCGCGCTCTGCGAGAATAGTTTTTATCTTCATCAGCCCGCTTTGCGTCAGATGAGAATGCCTGGTTTCTGACGCTCAGTGTCGGATCAATTATTGAACTAATACACCATAGTAGCTAAAAAAGTGAAAAACTTACATTTCCGTTTTCATTTGCATCAACTTTTAATTCATAGCCGTGATTTTTTGCCAGTTCATGGCACTGGTACAGGCCTATACCAAAACCATCGTTCGATGACACAACCTCTTTGAATAACTGCTTGTATATCTTTGCATCAATCGCAGTTCCGGTATCTGTAACGGATAAGCGAATCCATTGGTCCGTATTTGATAATGTAACCGCTATCGTGAGCTCGGGCTCTCTGATGCGTTTATTCCTGGCATTGTCCAGCAGGTTCTCCATCACAGTAGTAAAGATATCGACCGGGATTTCCGAATCGTTTTTGATGTCGGTAGAAAATTTTATATGGCGGCCGGTATAACGTATCTGTAACTGGTTCCACCAGTGCAGCAGGGAACCGCTTGATGACTGTGATGCGTTGTCCATTTTTGCAGGGCTGCGAAGTTTCTCCAGAGTGGTGTTCAGGCGTTGGGTCAAAATTGGCATCTGATTTTTCAGTACATCGATTTTTTCCTGCAACTGTGCATCTTCATCATTTATTATCTGCGTCATGGTGTGTGTAGACTGCAATATATTCTTTACATCATGTGTTAATTTTGAGCCGGTTTCATAGATCGCCTGCATGTGCGCCTGTTTTAATATCAGCTGTTCCTGCAGTTTTGCCCTGTAGTAAAACGTTAGCACGCTGAGTAATAACTTACTGTGCAACAATAATGAAGGGCCGACAGGTGTATACGTGTGTATGATCAGTATAAGTTTTTTATCATCGATATTGACCTGATATGACGACAGTTCACCTTCGGTACCTTCAGCATAATCTGTCTTCCAGCTAACACCGCATATCCAGTGTTGCTGCATCAGGTAACGCAGGCTTGCGGACAGAAAATTTTCCGGTTTCAGTCCGGTGTTGGCCTCAAGAGTAGAAACATGAGAAAACCATTCTTCAAAAGGGCCGCCGATATTCAGCACGTATTTTTCAAGCAACTTGGCCAGACCAGTGAAGCCGGCACGAGGTGCCCATAAAAAAGCCGTCAGCAGCAAAAATATACTCAGGATGATGACACTGATAGCCAGAGATTCAATATATTTCTGCTGAGTCGTCAAGCTGATCAATACGCTGCCCATGCATAAAAAGATAACAAGCAGTACGATCAGAAAACCGCGGATAAAGTCGACCTGGTTTGATGCTGTGTCTGTTGCCGGAATAAACAGTAATACCAGTGGAAGCATCAGTAAGATGGCGCTGAAGGGCGTCTGTATATCCGGCGATATCGCTGCCAGATGAAATAATTCGGGTGTAGTGATCAATACCAGCTCAAGGAACAGGACGATAACGGCGAGACCGTACGCTGCACGTGTTAGACCGCGCGCGAAAATCCGTCCGGTCAGCAGTGTTAACAGCAACAGTGTCCAGAACGCATTCAGCCAGGGATTAAACAGGTAGATAAAGGTGAATATTAGTAAAAATAAAACTATAATTTGTTTTGTGCTGAAAGATGATTGCTGTTTGACGACAGGCTGCCACAAAAGAAATACGCCAAAGTGAACAATCAGAAAACTCTGTGCGATAGTGTCGTTGTTGCCCAGATGGCTTGTCGCCAGCAGACTGAATAATATCAGTCCGAGTAATCGGTGTTCATTTTTGACCAGGAATTGGCTGTTTGCGGACATGTTTATTATTATTTTTGTTATTTATTACATAGTAGTGTAGAACAACTGGAACATAGTTGACGGTAATCAGTCACCTGTTTGCATTCTTTATACAGAAGTTTTCATATCGATCTTCTGCTTGCAGGCAGGTAGAATTATTGCAGCTATACTCACTTTTTCTCCCGATACAAGGTAGTCGAAGCAATATGTTTTCTCAGACCCTGACAATTTCCCGTTTTACCATCATCGAGTCGTTAAGGAATCGTTTGTTGCTCTTATCTTTTCTGGTAATAGGTATCAGTTTTGCCATGGTCGAGTTTATAGGTGACCTTGCCATTACAGAGCACCGGGTGACACAGGCCGCGATACTTGCCGCATTTCTGCGTATGAGCGCGGTGGTGATGGTAACTTTATTCGTGGTCTCGAGTAGTGTAAGAGAGCTGCATGATAAAACGCTGGAAATGATACTGGCGATGCCGATCCGTCGCGGTACATATTACCTGGGGAAATTGATCGGCTATTTTTATATCGCGGCGTTAGTTGCTGTTTTTTTTGCAGCACTGATGCTGTTATATGCTGATTCTGAGCAGGTAGCGATCTGGATGATATCCCTGTTCTTTGAGCTGGTGCTGGTGGTGGCGTTAAGCCTGGTGATGTTGTTTACTTTTAATCAGGTGCCTTCAGCGCTGACTGCAGTATTTATTATCTACGGTGCGTCTCGTATCGTAACCTCCATTTTTTTGATGGCGAAGTTTCCCATCATTGCGCATACCTCGGTGGCGCAGCAGTTTATGGATGCCTTTATCGAACTGCTGACCTGGTTATTACCGGACTTGCACCGGTTCACGCAAACTGAATGGCTGACCTATAACACTGCTGACTGGGGCACCCTGTTGCCTTTGTTAGGTCAGACAGTCATATACCTGGTATTTTTATCTTTTATCGCATTATTTGATTTTTACAGGAAAAATTTTTAGAGAAGTCATAATGCAGTACCATCATTTCCTACACAAAGACAGGCCTGTTCGTGATGTCCCGACATCAGTAAAATACTTTCTTTTACTGGCGCTGATGTTGCAGCTGCTGTGGCACAGTCTGCAGGAACCGGTGGTTGCCATCGCCGAAGATCTTGCACCGCCATTACCTGCACGGACTTATGTGATGAGTTCACTTGGTGAGCCGATAGCGGTATCAAAATTTTTGAATCTCTGGCTGCAGGCCTTTGATAATCAACCGGGCGCCAGCATCTCGTTCCATCAGTTAAATTACCCCCGGTTAACGAAGTGGCTCGATACGATTCTGGAGCTTGACCCCGAGGGGCATTATCCTATGCTGGTTGCAGCCAGAGTGTACGGCAGTATTCAGGATCCGGAAAAACAGCGTATCATGACGGAATATGTATTTTACAAGTTTAATGAAAACCCGAATAAATACTGGCGCTGGCTGGCACATGTGGTCATCACCGCAAAGCATGAGCTGAAAGATAATGATCTGGCACTGAAGTATGCCAATGCTCTGGTGGAAAAGGCGACCGGTAAAAATGTGCCATACTGGGCAAAAGATATGAAGATTATCGTGCTTGAAGATATGGGTGAAGTGGAAGCGGCGAAGATTCTGGTCGGTGCACTAATCGATAGCGGAGAGATAACGGATACCTATGAGTTAAACTTTTTGACACAGAAAATAGCAATTTTGGAAGAAAAATCGTTAAAAAAACGTCAAAGTGTTGAAAAATAGACATTTTATTTGTTTAAATGCTTGTAAATTTACTGCAAACCCGCATTATATGGGCTATATAAGGTTGGTATGGTAATTGCTCTATTGAATAATAAGAATATAAAAATAATGCAATTTAGATTGAGATTAACGTAATGAATAAAGTATCGAAGCAGAAAGGTTTTACCCTTATTGAGATTGCCATCGTATTGGTAATCATTGGCTTATTACTGGGTGGTGTATTGAAAGGGCAGGAGCTGATTAACACCGCCAGAGTACGAGCATTAAATAATTCAGTGGATGGTATCACTGCGGCATGGTTCAGTTTCCAGGACCGCTACCGTGGTTTTCCCGGTGATTATTCACAGGCGTCTGTAAATTTGCCTGGTGCAACAACTGCCGCCGCCGCAAATAACGGCAATGGTCTGGTGGATACGGATGAAGAGCGTGGACTGGTCTGGGAACATCTACAGGCCGCTGGCTATATCACGGGTTCTTTTGATGGTGCAACCGTCACTGAAGCCGCTTATAACTGTAAAGTCGCCACCTGTCCTGATAATGGTTTCGGTTCCGGCATGAATTTATCCTACACCACACAATCAAAAGGTGCGCCCGCAGCCGATGCCCATGAATTAATTACCGGCGGTGGCATCCCTATCGAAGTACTGGCTGAGCTGGACAGAAAAGTGGACGATGGCCGGCCGATAACAGGTGCCATGCAGCTTGGAGCCAATGGCGATGGCTGGGTAACAGCAGATTCGACTGCTTGCCAGCGTACCGACGCAACGGTTGGTGAGGTATATGATATAACGGTAAACATCAGTTCGAATTGCGCTGCGGTATTCAGAAATTTTTGATATAGACATCCTGACATGCCGCTGAAATAAAAAGAGTCCTTACGGGCTCTTTTTTATGCTCAGCTGCGAGTGGTTGTCGTCATCAACAATAGTTAGCAGTATGGCGGGTAAATAAAAATGATAATAAAATGCCAGCAAGTTGTTAAACAGTATGCGCAAAAAGTAGTGCTGGATAATGTTGACCTGGAAATTCAGCAGGGTGAGTTCTTTGGTCTGGTCGGCATGAATGGCAGTGGAAAATCAACTTTGATCAAAGCTATTCTGGATTTGATCGGTATCGATGCAGGCACGATAACGATCAATGAAAAATCACATCGAAGCGTTAATTCACGTAAAAATATAGCCTATCTGCCTGACAGATTTTCACCGCCGGTACACTTAAGAGGTCAGGATTTTATCCAGTATATGCTGCGTCTGCATGGCAGTGACTGTGACCAGCGGCAGATTGAAAATATTCTTGACGGGCTTGATCTTGATAAGTCGGTCATGCTGGAGTCGGTCAATAAGCTATCGAAAGGTATGACACAGAAACTCGGGCTTGCCTCCTGTCTGTTGAGTGGAAAATCCTTATTAATTCTGGATGAACCGAT
>JAJRUQ010000172.1 GCA_024277705.1 Gammaproteobacteria bacterium | reverse complement strand
TTGGAAGCCTCAAGCACGATTGGATATTCAAGATTGCTCAACCTACCCGTGAGCATATGAAGAAAGATGTAGCGGCTTACATGAGGTATTACAACCTTGTGAGATTGCATACTGCAAATGGTGATCAGTCACCAATTAACTATGAGAATTCTCTAAAAAAAGTGTCCGGTGGGACTTGACCAGTACATATCGTAATAAAGCTATAGAAACAGATTATATTGAAAATGTAGTAACTGAAAAAGAAAGAACTTTTATTTACACTATTCCGCAATTACACAATAGAAATAAACTAATTTCAAAACTTGAAAGATTTAAGAATGGCGATAGTTAAGTATAAAAATACGTGTAAGGTGATCGTTTGGACGGCAAACGATGCCGGAAGCCTCTCACGGTTTTGAACACATCTGTTTATAACTGATAGAGATGTGCAAAATGGCAAGAAAATAATCAGTGACAAATAATAAAAAGATAAATATTGAAATTACAAAAAGAGAGTAATGGCTGACAATCGCCTGCTGTTAAATCACATCGGCAAACTGGTAATCCAGGGCGACACCAATAAACAGTACCAGGCCAAACCAGTTGTTATTTAAAAACGCCTGGAAGCAGAGATTGCGTTTCCGGTCTTTAATTAAATATTGCTGGTAGCCGGCAAAAGCAGTTGCAGCGGCAACACCGGTATAATAAAAACCGCTGAGTCCTGCCCGCTGACCGATGAGGATTAACGTCATAATCAGCAATGCCTGAATGATGCCAATAATCAATTTATCCTGATTACCGAATAATACCGCGGTTGATTTAACCCCTATTTTAATATCATCATCATAATCGACCATGGCGTACATGGTGTCATAAGCAGTGGCCCAGAGGACCGTAGCCAGAAATATCAGCCATGTAACAGCGGTGACTTCATTGGCCTGTGCGGCATAAGCCATCGGTGCCGACCAGCCGAAGGCTGCGCCCAGATGTACCTGTGGCAGATAATGATAACGTTTCATGAACGGGTAACTGACTGCAAGAAATACACCGACCAGCGACATAGCAATGGTTAGCGGGTTCATGAATAACACCAGAATGAAAGCCATCATACTGAGTGCAGCAAAAACCAGCAGAGCTTCTTTTGCGGTTATTTTACCGGTAGCCAGCGGGCGCTGGCTGGTACGTTCCACTTTGCCATCAATATCTCGGTCGGCATAATCATTAATTGCACAGCCTGCCGAGCGCATAAGAATAACGCCGGTAACAAAGACAAATAAAACGGAGTAATCCGGTATGCCCTCAGCGGCTATCCATAAGGCAATAAGTGTCGGCCACAATAGCAGCAAAATACCAATCGGTTTGTTGAGGCGGGTAAGGTCGGCATAAAGCAAAGCTTTTTCATAGTAGAGACTATGGCCTAGAGCTTGCTGTTGTTTTTGCAAGGAAGCCGTCATTTTGAGATAGTTGTTTTCAAGGGCATCAAGAAACGGGTGTTTTGCCAGTTTGTCGATAGCTTTATCCAGCTGTTTGAATATAATATTATAAATTACCATCAGCTTATGGCAGCTGGTTTTGAGTTGATTGAAAACAGCAACGACTATTGTTATCAGCCGTTGCCCGCCTTGCTGCCAATAACGTTTTATTGCTGGCAACTGAGAGGTGATAAAATTTGAAAGTGCTGTGCTTATATCCATTGCGCCCATTTTACCTGAAGTTGTGTTTATATTAATCCCTTAGTTCTCTCCCAATCTGACAGCGTTGTTCCTGATATGAAAAATATACGTGCATTTGAAAATCACAACCCGAAAATTCATGAAACGGCTTTTATTGATGACAGTTCAGTTGTCACCGGTAATGTGGTCATTGGCCGGGATAGTTCGGTCTGGCCCTGTTGCTCGGTTCGCGGTGATATTCATTCGATTGTGATTGGTGAACGCAGCAATATTCAGGATGGTTGTATTTTACATGTTACCCATGACAGTGAATATGCGCCTGGTGGTTTCAGTCTGACCGTTGGTGACGAGGTAACTGTTGGCCATAATGTGGTACTGCATGCCTGCACCGTTGAAGACCTGTGTTTAATTGGAATGGGCTCAGTGGTGCTTGATGGTTCGGTGGTGCAAAGCGGTGCCATGGTGGGAGCGGGCAGTCTGGTGCCGCCAAATAAAGTATTGCAGGGCGGTTATATGTGGCTGGGTAGTCCGGTCAAAAGAGTGCGCGAACTGAGCAATAAAGAAAAGGCTTTTCTCAAATATTCGGCACAACAATATGTGAAGTTAAAAAACCGGCATGCAGGCTAAGCCTTTCAATACCCGTATTTCATCCGGTTTTGGCAGAACTGTCGGAAATTTGACATTTTGTGACACGACACAATCTTTATTGATTTTCTTTGTACTATACTCGTAGATGCAGTATTTGATAAAGATTAAGTGTAACTTGTTGATTATAATATAAAAACTCCTTGTGTATGAAAGTTGAAAGCAAATCAAAAATTATTGACCTCAGTCGCAGTCTGCAGGAAAAAGTATCTGAAATAGAGTTTTTACAGGAGTCTTTTACTGAAATCGGTAGTGAACTCGATCTCGACAAGGTGTTTAAGATTGTATCCGAGCGAGCACGGACATTAATTAATGCTGATACTTTATTAATACCATTGATTGATGATGACGGGCAGGCTTATACCTATCGGGGAGGCGCCGGGGTTAATGCTGATGAAATTGTCGGTCAGTCACTGCCACTGGAATTCGGTGTTTGCGGCTGGGTCTGGAAACATAAAAAACCATGGTGGCAGGGAATGTTGAATGAACTCAGTGATGAGGAAAAAAATCGCTGGGAACAGGAAGCGGGTAACCTGATTTTGGTGCCGCTGCAGGGTAAGCGACAGTTTTTAGGGGGAATTGCCGGTCTTAATAAAGCGGATGGCAGTAACTTTGATAAAAAAGATTTAAATTTATTGCAGTTATTTGCCAGCATCGTTTCTGTTGCCATTGAAAATGCCATGGCAGTTAAAAGCATGGAGGTTTCTCATGAGTTAAATGAAGAATACCGCCTGCGTCTGGAAATATTAAATAAACAGCTTATTGACAGCAGCAAAGAGCTGGAGAGATTATCTTTATATGACTCGGTGACGGGCTTGCCTAATCGCTCATTGTTTCACGATCGTTTAAGTCGCGATATTACCGAGGCACAACGATATGATGGCAGTATCGGTATTTTACTGATTGATATTGATAGTTTTAAAGATATTAATGATACTCATGGCCATGAGTATGGTGATGGCTTATTAAATAGAATCGCCCGCCGCTTTGACGATGCGATTCAAAATAACGAAACCCTTGCCCGTCTTGGTGGTGATGAATTTGTTGTTATTTTACCCGGACATGACCAGGCCGGTGCGACTAAACGTGCACGGCAGTTTCTGAATAGTCTTAAAGAAGCTTTTAGCCTGCAGCAGAATAATATTGTGGTTAATGCCAGTATTGGCGTTGCTGTCTATCCGCAACATGGTACTACCATCAGTGTTTTACTCAGCCATGCCGATTTTGCAATGTATGAGGCTAAAAACAGTAAAATTGATATTTGCACTTATAACCAGGATAACGATCACCTGGCTCAGGGGCATCTGGCTATGGTGTCCGATGTGCGTCAGGCATTAAAAGAAAAGCAGTTTGAATTATATTACCAGCCTAAAATCAGTACTCAGGATGGCCGGGTGGTTTCTGCCGAAGCACTAGGGCGCTGGCATAGTCACAGTCGCGGTAATGTCCCGCCAACTATTTTTATTCAGGTATTAGAGCAGAATGGTTTAATCAATGAATATACCTACTGGGCGTTAACAACAGCATTGTCACAGGCAAAATGCTGGCAGGGTGATTTTAAAAAGCATGATGATGACATTGCCAGTATGCGAATTGCTGTTAATCTGTCGCCGCAGACGTTGATGCATCCTGACTTCAAAAAAAATATTGATAAAATTATTAAGAATAAAGAAGATGGACGGTTACTGACGTTTGAAATTACCGAGAACCTGTTGTTGTCAGAGTTTGAACGCCTGACCGAAGTGCTCAAGCATATCTGTGATTTAGGGGTTGAGTTGTCAATTGATGATTATGGTACGGGATATTCTTCTCTGGCTCGGTTGCGACAATTACCGGTAAACGAGTTAAAAATTGACAAGTCATTTATAAAAGAAGTGGTTAATAATAAAGAAGATGAGGTTGTGGTACATTCAACGATTGAGTTAGCCCATAATTTAGGCTTAAGTGTGGTTGCTGAAGGAGTGGAGAGTCAGCAGGCACGTGAGTTGTTAATCCGTCTGGGTTGTGACACTCTGCAGGGATTTTTATTCAGCAAGCCATTAAGTAAACACGAGTTTAAAAAGTTTCTCGATACACAGTAAGGATCTGGAAAAACATAAAACAAGCTTTTCGCTTATAGCCTTCGCTTGCTGAAGCTATTCCGGCTGGTTTAACTGTTGTCGAATAATATCGATTACCGGACGGGTCTCGGGTTTTATGTTGCGCCAGATATAAAATGATTCTGCAGCCTGCTCAACCAGCATACCTAAACCGTCAAACACGGTGCTGACGCCACAAGCGGCTGACCATTGCATAAAAGGTGTAGCCTGCGCTGCATACATCATGTCATAGCTGCAACTGTTACGATTAAAGATTGACTCTGGCAGTGCCGGCAGGTCTCCCTGTAAACTTGCAGATGTGCCGTTAATGATAATGTCAAAATCATCTGAAATATCCTGTAACCCGCAACCATGAATAGGCCCGAGGTCGGAAAAATTATCGGCCAGTTGTATGGCTTTTGCTGCTGTCCGGTTGCTTACTAATAATAATGACGGTTGTTGTTCAAGTAGGGCCTGCAGCGTACCACGCACTGCTCCGCCGGCACCGATAATCAGAATTTTTTTGTTCTGTAACACGATGTTGTGATTATGCAACAGGTCGTTGACCAGGCCGGTACCATCGGTGGTGTCACCGAACAGGCTGCCATCTTCCTGCAGTTTTAAGGTGTTAACCGCACCGGCACGCAAAGCACGGGGGCTGCGTGACTCCGACAGTGCCCATGCATTTTCTTTAAAGGGCACGGTGATATTCAGGCCTTTGCCATTATTATTTATAAACTGCCTGACTGCAGATTCAAACTTTCCAGTCTCAGCGAGCTCTGCCGTATAAACAAGTGATTGTTTTGTCTGTTTGGCAAACAGCGTGTGTATCTGCGGTGATTTGCTGTGTTTAATCGGGTTGCCGAAAACCGCATAGCGGTCGATTGCAGTCGTCATATTTATTCAGCTGTTGTGTTTTTTTCAGCATGCAGCCATTGTGCGACGGTTTTCGCATAGTAGGTTAAAATGCCGTCAGCGCCGGCACGTTTAAAACCTAACAGGCTTTCCATGACGGTGGCTTTTTCATCTAACCAGCCGTTTTGTGCAGCAGCCTTTAGCATGGCATATTCACCGCTTACCTGGTATACGTAGGTAGGCACAGAAAACTCATCTTTTACCCGGCGGACAATATCCAGATAGGGCATACCGGGTTTTACCATGAACATATCGGCGCCTTCATTGATGTCGAGCTCTACTTCGTGCAGTGCTTCGTTAGAGTTTGCCGGGTCCATCTGGTAACTGTATTTGTTGCCGCCTCCCAGATTTTCTGCAGAACCCACAGCGTCTCGAAACGGGCCGTAGAAACTGGATGCATACTTCGCGGCATAGGAAAGTATCCGTGTGTGGATATAATTACTGGCTTCCAGCGCCTGCCGGATTTCACCGATGCGGCCATCCATCATGTCTGAGGGTGCCACCACATCCGCCCCCGCTTCGGCATGGGATAATGCCTGCTTCACCAGTACCGCAACCGTTTCATCATTTAATACATAGCCGCTGTCATCAATCAAACCGTCCTGACCATGGCTGGTAAACGGATCGAGTGCAACATCGGTGATAACGCCAAGTTCCGGGATGGCTTTTTTCAGGACCCGGACTGCTGACTGCGCCAGCCCCTGAGGATTGTATGCTTCGGCAGCATCATCTGATTTTTTATCCTGAGACACGACCGGGAATAAAGCAATGGCAGGGATACCGAGCTCAAAACATTGTTGTGCTTCAAGTAACAGCTGGTCAATGCTGACACGTTCAACCCCCGGCATTGAACTGACAGCTTCACGCTGGTTCTCGCCTTCGATGACAAACATGGGGTAGATAAGATCATTCGTTGTCAGTATATTTTCACGCATTAATCGGCGGGAAAAGTCACATCTGCGCATACGACGCATTCGGGTTTTTGAGTATAAACCGGTTTTAGCCACAGTCAGCTCCTTAGTTTTCCTGATGCATGGTATTGTAACAGGCTATGATTCTGGTGCTAGTCTCTGCCGCTAGAAATTCAACCTCAATTAAGGAGTACGTTAATGAATATCCGCCCATTTAAAACACTGGTTGCAGCCTTCAGTCTTCTTCTGGTTACGCTGAATGTTGCTGCAGAAAGCGATGCGGTCTATCGACAACAGGTCGATAAATCAGTCGATGAAGTGTATGACAATGTTTACCGAAGCCTTGAAGATGCCCGTTTCTATGTTGTTTTTGAACCGAATATTGGTGCTAATTTAAGTCATTTTGCAAAAAAATGGGGTGATGAATACAATCAGAACAAACTGACCGCAATACGCAGTATGGTTTTTTGTAATGGCTGGTATGCCAATAAAGTCAGTAATCTTGATCCTGATATGCTCGGTTTTTGTCCTTTGCATATTACCCTGGTTGAACGCGACGGAAAAACCACGGTGCTGTTTAACCGTCCCGCTATTATGGCAAGCCATAGCCCGGCTAAAAAACTTTTTGAAACGATTGAATCGGAGGTTATTGACGCAATTAAACAGGGCTTAAAGTAAGACAATTGTATGTATTTTAGTAATATCACTGAACTTCCTGTCGTTATAGCCTTCAAACGCCTGTCCGTAATTTTTTCAGGTATTAAAATTTAATGGACAGATTAAGGACGCAACAGGATTAAAGTTGTGTCCTGAATTATTTAAACACGGTTAATAAAACAGGAGAGAAACTATGAAAAAAATTACAACAGTTGCAGCCAGTGCCGCAATCGCGGCAACCTTTGCCGCCGGCAATGCCTTTGCGGGTGAAAATCCATTTGGTATGCAGGAAGTAAACAGTGGTTACAATATTGCTATGTCAGAAGGCACTTGCGGTGAAGGTAAGTGCGGTGAAAATAAAGGCAAAGAAAGCAAAGATGGCGAAGGAAAATGTGGCGGCAGTAAATAGTTTTACGGTGAGATAACTGTTTTTTTAAGAAGCTATATTAAAAAAAACCGGGTTTACCCGGTTTTTTTTGTTTATTTACCCTGATATCCGGTGATTTGTGGATTTCCCGACCTTAATTGCTATAAATTAGAGTATCAAGTGTGATCGAATTCTTTGTCTTAACAGGTTTTTAAAGGAAGTTATCTGTTATATGTTACTTTCATATCGCAATTCTGCTGAATTGCGTAAAAGCTTTTGGGGACATTCCACATGCCAGAGCAAGCAATTAAACAACGTATTCTTATCGTTGAAGAATCCGCAACACTGCGGTATATGCTCGGTAAAATCATCGAAAAGCAGGGTCATGAACTGGTCTGGGTTGAGACTTTTGAAGCAGCAATTGAGCTGTTACAAAAAGATTCACAGTTATTGCATGCCATAATTATCGGCTGGCCAAACTACGAGCACTTTGAAGAATCAAAAAAATTACTGGTATTTCTGGATCGTGAACCGCACAGTGAAGTACCGGTAATCCTGTTGTCCAATGATGCGGAGCTGGAATTGCTCAACTGGATGAGTACCCGCCGGTCTGCGGCTCTGGTACCGTGGGGAAACTATCAGGAACTGGCGTCGTCATTGCAAACCATGTTGAATCCGGCGGCACATGAATCGGTCGTCCCCCAGCCGCGACCTGTTTCCAGTACACAGCGATCCCGTATTTTATTTGTTGATGACTCTAAAAGTATCAGGGTGTACTACCAGCGTTTGCTGGAACGTAATGATTATGACGTGGTAACGGCTAATTCTGTTGATGAGGCCTATCAGATTGCCTGTAGCGAAGTCGTTGATATCGCTATTGTTGATTATTTCATGCCGGAACAGAATGGCTATGTGTTGTGTCAGAAATTACGTGATAATCCAGAAACTGAAAATATACGTACAGCAGTTATTACCGGTACCTATCTGGATTCTGTTATCCGTGACTGTCTGCAGGCAGGTGCGATTGAATGTATGTTTAAGAATGAGGCAGAGGAACTGTTTCTGGCCCGCATGTCAGGAATGCGACGCTTCATTGAAATTCAGCGCTCGATTGAAAATCAGCGTGAGAACCTTGCCGCTATTCTGGAATCGGTAGGTGAAGGTGTTTATGGTGTAGATGAGAAGGGCAGGATTACCTTTATAAATCCAGCTGCCCTGAAAGTGCTGGGGTTGATGGAGGAAAAACCGTTGATTGGAATACCGGCCAACGATGCCTTTCATATTAGTAAACAGGGGGATGGTCGAGACCTGCTTAAAGAAGCTTATTTTTCCGGCGAGCAGTTAAAAGGCTGGGAGACTTTGTTTAAGCACAAAACAGGAAAAGAAATTCCGGTTGACTGTACCCTGTATCCGTTAACGGTGAATACTAAACAGGAAGGATCGGTCATTGCTTTCAGGGATATCTCCGAACGTAAAATGATGGAGGAAAAGTTACGCTGGCAGGCAACCCATGATCATCTGACCGGTTTATATAATCGTCGGTATTTTGAAAACTATCTGGAAAAAGAAATCAGCAGTGTTAATCGCACGGGCATTATGAGTGCGCTGGTGTATCTTGATCTTGACCGTTTTAAATATGTTAACGATACCGCCGGTCATGAAATAGGCGATAAATTGCTGATTGATTTAAGTCAGGTGGTTAATAAACATTTACGCCGGCATGATATTGCGGCCCGTATCGGTGGCGATGAATTCTCCTTGATACTAAAAAATGTTGATGAAGTTAGTGCGATTAATATTGCTGACGAGATCAGAACATCGTTATCCAATATACGGGTGCACCATGAAGACAAGTCCTATCATGTCAATGCCAGTTTTGGTGTTGCCATGATGGATATTGTTGACGCTACTGCCGGCGATATTATGGCGAATGCCGATATAGCCTGCCATATATCAAAACGTATGGGCAGAAACCAAACGCATTTGTATGAGAAAAACAGTGATGAACGTAATGCCATGGGTAGTGAGCTTGGCTGGTCAGCACGCATTAGAGAATCGCTGGAGAATGATCGCTTCAAACTGCATTTTCAGCCGATTATGCAGATGAGTGATATCGACCTGTCAAACCTGCCGGCACAGGATGGTGTCTTATGGCAGCGTCATTTAAATGAGCTTGATAAAGTTTACAATTATGAAGTTCTGGTGCGCATGATTGATGAAAATGGCGAGCTGCAATATCCGGATAGTTTTATTCCAACCGCAGAACGCTTCAATATGATGACTGATATTGATTTATGGGTGATGGAAAACGCCCTGCAGAAAGTCATTGCCACCGGCATGTCCAGTAAACAGATCAGACTATCAATTAATATTTCAGGCAACACGGTTGATAGTGATGACTCTCTGGAAAAAATAAAAGGGCTAATTGAGCAGTATGATATTAATCCCCGTTCCATCACCTTTGAGGTGACTGAAACCTGTGCCATTGCCAATCTTGAGCAGGCCAATGATTTTATAAATGACTTGCGCTCGATTGGCTGTCGTTTTTCACTGGATGATTTTGGCTCGGGTTTTTGTTCTTTTTCACAGTTAAAAAACCTGTCCACGGACTATGTGAAAATTGATGGCCAGTTTGTTCGCAGTATGGCTCGTGGAGCTACCGATAGAGCCATTGTTACTGCGATGAATGATGTTGCACATTCATTGGGGCGTTACACCGTGGCCGAGTATGTTGAAAGCCCGGAGATTGTTCGCCTGCTGAAAATATGCGGAGTAGATAAAGTGCAGGGTAATTATATTTCTGTACCACTGGAAGACTTGCCTAACAGCAATGTTATCAATCTGCGTCCCAAGTTAAAAGTTTAACTATAGGGCAGTAAGGAATAACCTGTCTACTTCGGGAAAGGTTAAGTGACTAGCCATACGCAGGATAAATAAAAGTCAGCATATCATCAGCCCTGAACAGACTGGAAAAACTTCAGTTATGGTTCCAGTTTTTCCAGTTCTTCACTGGCTTCCAGCCATTCCATTTCGGACTGTTCATGCTGGTTATCCAGCTCAGCTTTGTCGATAAGTAACTGCTGAAGTTTTGTTTTATTGTGCTCAAGGTAGATGTCACTGTCTGCCAGCAGTTGTTCGATATGTTTTATTTTGTCAGCAAGTTGCTGCAGTGTGCCTTCCAGTTTTTTTATCCGGTTTCTTAAGGGCTGTGTTTTTTTCCGCTGCTCTGCCTGTTGGCGCTTGCGCTCTTTATTGGAAATGCCGGCTGGCTTTTTAGTGGAGGCGGTTGAGTGCTTATTACTCAGTGCAGCATTGTGTTCGCTTAACCATTTTGGGTATTCATCCAGACTCAGCGGGAATTCTTCGACCTTTTGATGGCTGACTAAAAGTAATTGGTCGCAGGTGGCATTGAGCAGGTGGCGATCATGTGAAACGATAACCATGGCACCGGAGAATTCCTGTAGAGCTTCGGCCAGTGCCTCACGCATTTCCAGATCAAGATGGTTGGTCGGTTCATCAAGTAACAGCAGGTTGGGTTTCTGGTAAATGAGCATGGCAAGTACCAACCGGGATTTTTCGCCGCCGGAAAAATTCCGGATTGTAGATAGTGCCATGTCATTGGAAAAACCAAAACGCCCCAGATAGTTTCGAATATCTGCTTCACGTGTCTGTCTGTTCAGTTGCTGGATATGCTCGACAGGTGTGTGCTCGTTTTGTAACTGTTCCAGCTGATGCTGGGCGAAATAGCCGATGCGGGTTTCTTTTGCCAGCTGAAAGTCTCCGCCCTGTGTTTGTAACTGGTTTGCCAGTACTTTGATAAAAGTGGATTTACCGGCACCGTTGGGCCCCAGCAGCCCGATCCGGTCACCGGGCAATAATTGAAAATTGATGTTTTGCAGGATGCAGGTATCACCATAACCAGCGTTGACGCCTTCCATGTGCAACAGGCTGTTAGGCATCTTTTCCGGTTCAAACAGGGAAAAATGAAACGGGGAATCAACATGTGCCGGCGCAATGCTTTGCATGCGTTGTAGTGCTTTTAAGCGGCTTTGTGCCTGTTTTGCTTTGGTCGCCTGTGCACGAAAGCGTTCGATGTACGATTCAATATGTTTGATGTTGCGTTGCTGTTTGACATATTGTGCCTGCTGGTTGGCCAGGCGTTCGGCACGTATGCGTTCAAAGGCAGAATAATTACCGGTGTACAGTTGTATGTTCTGTCGCTCCAGATGGGCGATATGTGTACAGATGTTATTCAGAAAATCACGGTCGTGGGAAATGAGTAACAGGGTTCCACGATAAGCCGTTAACCACGATTCAAGCCAGATGATGGTGTCGAGATCGAGATGGTTGGTCGGTTCGTCAAGTAGCAGTAAATCGGAGCGACACATAAGCGCTTTGGCAAGATTAAGTCGCATTTGCCAGCCACCGGAGAATTCATTGAGCGCACGGTTCTCGTCACTGCTGGAAAATCCCAGTCCTGCCAGCAACTGACTGGCGCGTGAGTTCGCTGTATAACCATTAATGTTATCCAGCCGGGTGTGCAGGGTGGCAACTTTAATACCATCCTCGTTATCCTCGGCGGTTTTTATTGCCTGTTGAACATGGCGTAGCTCAAGATCACCATCAAGCACGAATTCAATGACTGCCTGGTTGCTGTCAGCCAGCTCCTGGGCAACATGTGCCACGATCCAGTTTTCCGGGTAGACGCAATCGCCGGTGTCGGCATGCAGCTGTTTTAATATCAGCGCAAACAGGCTGGATTTCCCGCTGCCGTTTGCGCCTGTCAGGCCTACTTTCTGGCCGGGGTGAATTTGGAAATTGCAGTCGTCAAACAGCAGTTTGCTGCCGCGTCGAATACCTAAATTTATCGCTTGTAACATGGGCGTGCATTGTACCCTGTAATGGCTCTAAAAATGCTTTGATTGTGTAAGTTTATAATTTACAGTTTCCCTAGTATCAGGGTCTACCTGAAATAACTAAAAACAGGAGTTAAGTATGGCAGGCGTGTCAATGTAGCAACAAGTTAACGCGACAGCAGTAATTTTAAATATATCCAGGCATGAACAGTGCAGGGAAAATATACTTTCAAAACAGGCTGATGCGCTCGAACAACCAGAAAGATGAAACACCGCCGATAACATAAATAGCAGCGGTTTCGCTTCGCGCCAGTAAAACGGGTTGTTTTAAACGATACAATGTCCAGCCGGCGAGCAGCACCATAGAAACAAAAAACAGCTGGCCGATTTCCACGCCGACATTGAAAAAAATCAGCGCCACAGGAATCGCCTGTTGCGGCAAACCCACCTCGGCCAGCGCACCGGCAAAACCGAAACCGTGCAACAGACCAAAAATAAAAGCGACCAGCCAGGGCCAGCGCGATGCCGCACCGGGGTGTCCGCGTCTGGTGTGTATGAT
>JAJRUQ010000171.1 GCA_024277705.1 Gammaproteobacteria bacterium | reverse complement strand
TGATGCATCATTTGTTGATGACCTGGGAGCAGATTCACTTGATACTGTAGAGCTGGTTATGGCTCTGGAAGAAGAATTCGAGTGTGAAATTCCTGATGAAGAAGCTGAAAAAATCACCACTATTCAGCAGGCGATTGACTACGTAAACGCTCACTCAAGTTAAATAACGTAAGCAGTCAAAAGATCACCCTGAAAATCATCACCTGTTAGCGTCAACGTTAACAGGGCTGATTTTTTTGTAATCATCTAAAATAGAGGCTCAATTTGTCAAATCGTCGCGTTGTTGTCACTGGACTGGGTATTGTTTCACCGGTTGGTAATAATTTAAAGCAAACGTGGGACAATATCACCGCAGGTAAAAGCGGTGTTATTACGATTGATAAATTCGATACGACCGGATTCTCGGCAAAAATTGCAGCAACCGTTAAAGACTTCGATGCCACCTCGGTCATTCCGGCGAAAGATCTTAAAAAAATGGATACCTTTATCCATTATGGTCTTTATGCGGCGGATGAAGCATTAGCCGATTCAGGTCTTGAAATTACCGATGAAAATGCGGATAGAGTAGGCGTTGCCATTGGTTCAGGCATTGGTGGCTTACCCATGATTGAAGCCAATAACGAAAAGCTGAACAGCGGTGGGCCGCGTAAAATCTCGCCGTTTTTTGTGCCCGGTTCCATCATCAATATGATCTCCGGTAATTTCTCCATTCGTTATGGTGCCAAAGGACCGAACATTTCCATTGTCACAGCATGTTCTACCGGCACACACAGCATTGGTGAGTCGGCAAGAATCATCGCCTACGGTGACGCCGATGTTATGTTTGCCGGTGGCGCGGAAATGGCATCATCGCCATTAGGCATTGCAGGATTCGCTGCGGCCAGAGCATTATCGACACGTAATGATGACCCGGCGGTGGCCAGCCGGCCCTGGGATAAAGACCGTGATGGTTTTGTGTTAGGTGACGGTGCCGGTGTTCTGGTACTTGAAGAGTATGAACACGCCAGAAAACGCGGTGCTAAAATCTATGCAGAAGTGGCCGGTTTCGGCTATAACAGTGATGCCTATCACATGACCATGCCGGTACAGGATGGCAGTGGTGCCGGAAAGTGCATGAAACTGGCAATGAAAGATGCCGGACTGAATGCTGAAGATATCGATTATGTGAATGCTCACGGGACCTCAACACCCGCCGGTGATGTTGCAGAAACCAATGCGGTTAAAAATGCACTGGGTGACTATGCCACGAAAGTGGCTGTCAGCTCAACCAAATCCATGACCGGGCACTTACTGGGTGCTGCCGGTGGTATTGAAGCAGTTTTCTCTATTATGGCGATTAAAGATCAGGTGGCACCACCGACCATTAATCTGGAAAATCCCGGTGAAGGCTGTGATCTGGATTATGTACCGAATACAGCGCGTGAAATGAAAATTGATTATGCACTGTCTAATTCATTCGGCTTTGGCGGTACCAATGGTACATTAATCTTTAAAAAATTAAGTTAAGCGTTTTTAGCGGAATTCTCCGTGTCATTTCAAACGCGGTTATTACAATCTCCCCATGCTTCCACCGCAGTGTCCTGTCAACCACTGCTGCTATTCAATAAACTGAACGCACAGCGTTATCCCTATTTACTGGCGAGCAGTGCGGTTAACCAGAGCAACAGTCAGTTTGATATTCTACTGGCTTATCCGCAATTCAGGCTGGTGCTTGACGCTGACAGAACCCTGCGAAAAATTACCGCAGACGGGCAAACAGAACCTCTGGTTTCTGCAAGCGGATTTTTATCAGCACTGGAAAGATTTCATCAGCAGGAGAAAATACCTGCCTGTACAAACTCGCATAACTTTCCGTTTACCGGCGGCTGGTTTATTTATCTGTCTTATGAGATGGCGGGAGAGATAGAACCCTGCTTGTCACTTCCTGCTCTGCCGCAGGGGCAGCCACTGGCGGTTGCCAGCCGGTGTCCGGCCGGCATTATAGTCGATAAAACAAATAATCAGATAATGGCAGTTGCGGAAACCGATTATGCTTATTTGCTGGATGAGATAGCACGTGACTTCCAAAAGCTGGGTGCTTTATCAGTGTTAAAGGCTAATGAAAACATAGCGTTACAGTCACTACTGGAAGCTGAGACTTCACCGTATCTGCAGCAGGTAGAAAAAATAAAACAATATATTGTTGACGGGGATATTTTTCAGGCAAACTTGTCCAGACAGTGGCAGGCAACACTAAAAGACAATATCAGTGATGCGGATCTATTTACCGCGCTGGCGCAGAATAACCCGTCTTCCTTTGCTGCGCTGGCCTGTCTGGACAATATCAGTATTATCAGCTCATCCCCGGAGCGTCTGGTTTCGGTTAAAAACGGCATAGTGGAAACCCGCCCGATAGCCGGAACAAGGCCGAGAACCGGTGACCAGCAAAGTGATATAGCGCTGGCAGAAGAGCTGTTAAAACACCCTAAAGAACAGGCCGAGCATATTATGCTGATCGATCTGGAGCGAAATGATCTGGGACGTGTCTGCCAGCCGGGTACGATTGAAGTCAATGAACTAATGCAACTGGAGAGCTGGCAGCATGTGCACCACATTGTTTCTAACGTGCGTGGTAAATTACTGGAAAATAAATCGGCGATTGATGTTATTCGTGCTGTTTTTCCCGGTGGTACCATAACCGGCTGCCCGAAAGTGCGCTGCATGGAAATTCTGGCTGAAATGGAACAACAGGCAAGGGGAGCCTATACCGGCTCATTGGGCTACCTTAATAATGATGGCAGTATGGATTTAAATATCCTGATAAGAACGATGGTCAGAAGTCACACCGCGGGCCATTCACAAGAATTAACTTTTCGTGCCGGAGGAGGCATTGTGAATGACTCGGTTGCCGGCCATGAGCTTGAAGAAACCCGTGCCAAAGCAAAAGGCCTGTTAAAAATTTTCAAACCATCAAAACAGGACACAATGTCACTTTAGTGCCGCTCGGGGAGTTATAAAACGCCTGTGCACAAGTGGTATTGTCTTCTGTCATGTAGAATCATCATGATGAACACAGAAAAATCGAAAAATTCAGAGGCAAAGTGTTTAATCAACGGTATCGCCGCGGACTATATCAGTATTCATAATCGTGGCCTGCATTATGGTGATGGCCTGTTTGAAACGATTTTATGTTTTGCTCAGAAAATATATTACTGGGAGTTGCACTATCAGCGATTAAAAACTTCGGCGGACAAGCTGGCGATAAACTGCCCGTCCGCGCAGCAGTTGTTGCAGGATATTAAAAACATTTTAATCGATGTCAGCCAGCCATGTGTGATAAAAATAATACTGACCCGGGGGAACAGCCAGCGCGGTTATCAGTATGATAAATCTGCCAGCAGTAGCAGAATAGTGATGCGCTCAGCTATAAACACAGCGTATTCTTCTTTGTTGTCAAAAAAGTTATTGTCGGGTCATTTGTTTTTATGTGAGCAGCAGGTTTCTATCAATCAAAGCCTTGCCGGTTTAAAGCATCTTAACCGTCTGGAGAATGTACTGGCGCGCAATGAGTGGCAGGATACGGTTGCAAAAAGTGACCGTCATTATATTGACGGCGTTATGCTGAATCATTATTCACATGTTATTGAAGGCAGTATGAGCAATTTGTTTGCAGTAAAAAACAATGTATTAATGACCCCCGATTTAAGTCTGTCCGGTGTCAATGGTATTATGCGTCAGCTCATTCTCGATTTGGCAGACAATATTGGCATACCGGCAGTGGTTGAAAATATGACGCTTGATCAGTTTATGAACGCAGAGGAACTGTTTATTTCGAACAGTTTGTCTGGCATGAAATCGGTCTGCTGTTTTAATAATAAAACATTTGATCATACCGGTGTTACCCAAAAACTCTTTAATGAAGTGCTTGATAGCATAGAAAATAATGCTGAAAAAATTGCGTAAAGGCCTGACAATCCTGTTGACGGGTGTTGCCATAATACTGGTGATAGCCATTTATTATGCTGAAAAAATATACTCGGATATGCATTCGGAACTGGCCCTGTCAGAACCGCTGACCATTGATTTTTCACGAGGCTCAACCATCCGGACATTAGCCAATCAACTGTACGCAAAAGGTCTTCTTAAAGAAAAAAACCATTTATTGCTCTGGGTTAAATTCAGGCGTCAGGAAACACGGTTACAAGCAGGGGAATACATCCTGCAGCCCGGAGTTACTCTCGCCGGTTTGCTGGACAATATGGTTGCCGGCAAGGTTGTACAATATAATATTACTCTCATCGAAGGTTTTACCTTTCGCCAGGTTCTGCAAATCATTGCGCAAAATCCAAAAATTATAAAAACACTGGTTAATCTGCCGGATGACGACATTATGAAACGCCTGGGCCATGAGGGTGAACACCCGGAGGGCCGGTTTTATCCGGATACCTATTATATTTCCAGTGGCGTTACGGATGTCGAACTGTTAAATCGAGCGTATCAGGCAATGCAGTCCATATTAACGGAAGAGTGGGCGTTGCGTGAGGACAACCTACCCTATAAAACCCCGTATGAAGCATTGATCATGGCGTCTATTGTTGAAAAAGAAAGTGCTATTGCCGAGGAACGGCCGCTGATTGCCGGTCTGTTTGTCAATCGCCTGAGAAAGAAAATGCGTCTGCAAACCGATCCAACGGTTATTTATGGCATAGAAAATTATGATGGCAATATTCGTTTCAGGGACTTGCGAAAAGATACACCGTATAATACCTATACCCGCGCGGGTTTACCGCCAACGCCGATAGCATTGCCGGGAAGAGAAGCCATTAATGCAGCGTTACATCCTGCCAAAACAGATTATTTGTATTTTGTTGCTTATGGTGATGGCAGTGGCAGACATGTTTTTTCGACGAATTTAAAAGACCATGAAAAAGCCGTTGATTTATACCAGCGTAAAAAACGAAAGAAAAAATAGCAGAACAACAAAGGTGTTCTGCACGGGGTCTATCTGTACGGAGTCGGAGTCAAATGTTTCCAGTGTTTAAGAAATTTGTACTGCCTTGCTTAAAATTGACTGCGAGCCCTGAGATTACGGCTATTAATAATTAAACAGCGAACCGTTAAAATATGGGAAAATTCATTACCTTAGAAGGCATTGAGGGCGTTGGTAAAACCAGCAACCTTCGTTACATAAAAGAGTTACTGGAAAAATCCGGTCATGACTGTGTGCTCACAAGAGAACCGGGTGGTACTAATTTAGGCGAAGCCTTGCGTGGTTTATTATTAAGCCATGCCGATGAGAACATGAGCGCAGATTCCGAGTTGCTGATGATGTTTGCTGCCCGTGCAGAACATCTGGCCAAAGTGATCCTGCCGGCACTGGCGAACAGGCAAACGGTTTTATGTGACCGTTTTACCGAAGCAACCTATGCTTATCAGGGAGGAGGGCGTTTACTGGACGTTGATAAAATCAGTGAACTTGAAGACTGGGTGCAGGGCGAACTAAGGCCGGATTTAACCATTATACTGGACGCACCGGTTGAAATAGGGCGGGCTCGTGCCGGAAACCGAAGTGCCCCGGATCGTATCGAAAAAGAACATGATGACTTTTTTCAGCGTGTTCGCAGTGCATATATTGAACTTGCAGAACATTATCCACACCGTATCTGTCTGGTTGATGCCTCGGTGGGGCTGGCAGAGGTACAAAAAGGGATTTACGAAAAACTTATAGACTATGGTATTGTCGATCCGGACGTAATCGCCGGCAACTGAGTACTGAATACCGCAGTGAATGGCTCAGATCGGCCATTAAGAGACGTTGGCAGTTTGCAGTAGGCAGCTAAAAATCGTTAGTCCGCGAAAAACGCAAAAGACGCGAAAAAAACAAAACAATAATTAATGGTAGAAACACTGGTCGGGCATTGCCCGGCAGAACAAAGCTTATAAATTTAAGCAAC
>JAJRUQ010000008.1 GCA_024277705.1 Gammaproteobacteria bacterium | reverse complement strand
TCAGCACCAACTTGCAACGGGCTACGGCTGCTGCCGATAGATTCGGGTTTGGTATGTAGAACGGTACCGATGTAACACAATCGTGTTGGCACATCACGGCGCAACTGGTGTGCGTCGATGCGCGCCACCTGTGGTGTCATATCGGCACGCATGCCCAGAGTGCGACCAGATATCTGGTCGACCAGTTTGAAGGTTTGCAGGTCGAGGTCATGACCGGTACCGGTAAGCAGCGATTCGATGAAATCGATGGTCGGTGGTATCACCAGTTCGTAACCCCAGCTGGCATACAGGTCGAGCAGCATACGACGCATCGACTCGAATCTTGCCGCTTGCTGTGGCAACACTTCTTCAATACCTTCGGGTAATATCCAGTGTTGTTTTGTTGTCATAATTATTGTTGCTGAACTATCAATACAGCATTAATGAACCAGATAGAGAATAACCACGCCCGCCAGCATGCTGAAAAAGCCCATGCCTCTTAACACATTATCCGGTAACTGCGCGGCCTGTGACATTGCATCGCGCCAGCCTTTCGGGCTTAAAAAAGGCAACATGCCTTCTATTACCAGCACCAGCGCCAGTGCAGGAACAATACTTTCCCACATTGTTTATTTTTTTATGTTGCCAGATGAATCTTTAAAGTAGCGAAAATATTCAGAATCCGGTTCCAGTAAAATCACATCACCAGAGTTTGAAAATGTTTTCTGGTAAGCGGTCAGACTGCGCGAAAATTTATAAAATTCTCTATCCTGATTAAAGGCTTTGGCATAAATTTCTGTGGCACGGGCATCACCTTCACCTCGGGCAATTTCTGAATCACGATAAGCTTCCGCAAGTAAAATACTGCTCTGGCGATCGGCATCTGCCTGAATACGCTCGGATGCTTCATGACCTTTGGAACGGAAGTCACGCGCTTCACGTTCACGTTCTGCACGCATCCGCTGATAAACAGAATTACTGACACGTTCAGGATAATCCACTTTTTTCACGCGAACATCAACCACTTCGATACCCAGTGACTTGGCACGTTGTGATGCCTGTTGCGTCATCAGGCTCATGATCTGGGCGCGATCACCGGAAACGATTTCCTGAATGCTGCGCTTACCAAACTCATCACGCAGACCATTGTTAATATTTTCATACAATAAACGGCCAGCGGTCAGTTCATCACCCTGCGTGGTTTTATAATATTGCACCACATCAACAATGCGCCATTTAACGTAGGAATCAACAATTAAGTCTTTTTTCTCCTGCGTCAGAAAACGTTCCGGTTTCTGGTCGATAGTTAAAATCCGGTTATCAAATTTTCTGACATTATTAACAAACGGAATTTTAAAATGTAATCCGGGTTCATAATCAGCTTCTAATATTTCACCGAACTGGAACAGGATAGCTTCCTGGCGTTCATCAACGGTAAATAAAGAAGACCATAGTAAAAACGCAGCTATCGGGACAATAATTTTTAAACTGTTAACTAACATTATCGTGTGCCTCTTGAACGCAGGCTATCAATTCTGCTGCGCTGATTATCTTTGTTGACGCCACGCTGGCGAATATCTTTTAAAATATCGGCTGATACTTTCTGCTGCGCTGCTGCAGCACCTGAAGTCTGGCGATCCATTAATTTATCCAGAGGCAAATAAAGCAGATTATTACCACCTTCAACGTCTACCATGACTTTAGAACTGTTACTGAGAACTGATTCCATCATGTCCAGATACAAGCGGTCACGGGTAATTTCCGGGGCTTTTCTGTACTCTTTTAGCAGTTCAACAAAACGTGTTGCCTCACCTTCGGCTCTGGTGATTACTTCATTTTTATAAGCTTCGGCTTCTTCACGTAATCGTGCAGAAGCACCACGTGCTTTTGGCAGCACTTCATTACGATAAGCTTCGGCTTCATTTTTAAAGCGCTCTTCATCCTCACGTGCCTGCGTTACATCATCAAATGCATCTTTTACTGCTTCCGGTGGTTTCGCACTTTGAATGTTCACTTTAAAAATGATTAAACCAGTTTGATAGGTATTCACAATATCCTGAATGATGCCTTTAACCTGTATCGCGATTTCACCACGACCTTCGGTGATCACGTAATCCATTTTACTGCGACCGATACTCTGACGTAAGGCACTTTCGGTTACCTGTGACAGGGAAATTTCGGGATTCCTGACATTAAACAGATACTTTTCTGCATTATCAATCTGGTATTGAACCGTACCATGTATATCAACAATGTTTTCATCCTGCGTTAACATGGTTGAATTTAACGGGATGGTGTAAACCTTGGTTACATCAACTTTTTCTACCCGTTCAATAGGTGTTGGCAAATGCCAGTGCAAGCCTTTTTGTGTGGTTTCAACATGTTTACCAAAACGGAAAACAATGCCACGTTCCGCCTCTTCAATTTTATAAAAACCGGTTGCTACCCAGAAAACCATCAGTATTACAATAACGATACTGATACCGATGCCACCGCCGGAAAAGTTACTACTTCTGTTGCCACCGCCGGAGCGACCACCATTACCACCAAACAAACTACCGAATTTTTTCTGCAGATTTTTGAAAACCTCGTCCAGGTCAGGCGGTCCCTGATTGCCACGGTTTCCCCGGTTGGTATTCCACGGATCCCGATCGCCATCTTTATTGCCGTTACCGCCAGGTTCATTCCAGGCCATATCGTGCTTCCCCGCACCGGGGTTTAGTTCATCTTGCTTTGGCATATTAATTTCCAAATTCTCTTAAATTGGTTATTGGGTGACAATAGAACAGCCACAAACGCGCCATTCTACCTGAATATAAAATCATTAAAAGCTTTTCGCTATAAATTAGGATGATTGCTGGATTCTCAGGGGCCGGAGTCATTTTAAACACGGAGTGAGTATAAATTGCTGCTTACTGATAAAAAATGACTCCGACCCCGGTACATTTTAATTCAGCATTGATTCCAACGCCATTTGCTCACGTGACTCAAACTGGTTTAAATCCCGGCGTGATATGCAAATTTGCAATAAAAAACGGCCTTGTTCATCGACCGTTTCACTTCTGATGGCTCCGAGTTCAAATAATCTGGCTCGAATACGGGCATCGGCTGGCGACAAAGACAACATACCTTCCACCATTTGCTCTCTAAACAGATCTATCAGCGTTTGCTGCAGCAGCTCGATCCCGGCACCTGATGCGGCCGATAACCAGATGCGTTTTACTTTGCCATCATCGGCAATATCAACTCTTGGTTTCATCCCGGTTAAATCCACTTTATTCATAATCTGAATACAATGAACCTCATCCGCGCCTATTTGTGCCAGTACCTTTTCTACTTCATTGATATTACTGTCTCTGTTCTCATCGGCAGCGTCAATAATATGCAGTAATAGCTGCGCCTGTGCGGTTTCCTGCAAGGTCGAACGAAAAGCATTAACCAGATCATGTGGCAAATGGCGAATAAACCCCACGGTATCGGCAAGTATGATGGTTACATCTTGCGATAGTTCAATCCGGCGTAAGGTCGGGTCAAGGGTGGCAAACAACTGATCCTGCACATAAACATGATCTTCTGACAGCACATTAAACAAACTGGACTTCCCAGCATTGGTATAACCGACCAGTGATACTGTTGCAATTTCAGCTTTTTTGCGTGACTGTCTTCCCTGCTCACGCTGTTTATTTACTTTGTCCAGACGTTTATTAATTTGCCGGATACGCAGCCCCAGCAAACGGCGGTCAGTTTCCAGCTGGGTTTCACCCGGCCCACGCAGACCAATCCCGCCTTTCTGACGCTCAAGGTGAGTCCAGCCTCGCACCAGACGGGTGGACAGGTGTTTTAACTGCGCCAGTTCGACCTGCAATTTACCTTCGAATGAACGTGCCCGCTGGGCAAATATGTCCAGAATCAAACCGGTACGATCTAATACACGGCACTCAAGCAGTGTTTCCAGATTACGTTCCTGGGATGCCGCCAGGGCATGATTAAACAGCACGATATCAGCATCATAATGTTTAATCAGTTCAGCGATTTCTTTGGCTTTACCACTGCCGATAAAATATTTTGGATCCGCCCGTTTTCGGCTGGTGGTGGCAATGGTCAGTATTTCTGCCCCTGACGACAGCACCAGCTCTTTAAACTCGGAAAGATTTTCACGATGCGCCTCATCGAAAATGTCCATATGGACTAATATAGCGCGGTTACCACCTTCGGCACGTTCCTGATCTAGCATGTTATCGTCTTGGCTGGGTTATAGTGTTGGTTTCTGATTATGTCCATAAAGAGACGTTGGCAGTTTGCAGTGGACAGTTAAAAACGTTAGTCCGCGATGAACGCAAAAGACGCGAAAAAAGCGCAAAAAAGATCCAGATTTTTTGTAGGGCGAGCACTGCTCGCCGTTGCTTAAGTATATAAACTTTATTCTGTCGGGCAGTGCCCGACCTGTATTTATCCATTAATTATTGTTTTGTTTTTTTCGCGTCTTTTGCGTTCTCGATAATTGCTCCTGCGTTATTCTACTTACGGGCGTCCTGCCCTAATTCGCGGACCATTATTTTTAAAGTTTTTAAACTTACAACTTGTAACTTAAAACTTCTCTTAAGGCTCAAAAGCAAACACCCTTCACGTCAGGATTTTTCCTGCCGCTGGCCACAAAAAAGGTCGCCTGTGGCGACCTTTTGCTTATCGGCAGTGTTAATTATACTTAATTATCAGTCGCACTGTTACCATCGGTTTCCTCACTCCATTTTATCTGGCTGGATGGTACCACGGTTGATATAGCGTGTTTATAGACCATCTGCGTCACTGTATTTTTCAACAATACTGCAAACTGGTCAAAAGATTCGATTTGTCCCTGTAATTTAATGCCATTCACCAGAAAGATAGAAACTGGTACTCTTTCTCTTCTCAATGCATTTAAGTAAGGGTCTTGTAAATGGTGCCCTTTTGACATAGTAATTCCCCGTTTATTGTTATTATTTGAGGTTATAGACCGAACAGGCCGCTACCGGTTCCGGTAACAACTCAATTATTACTACCTTATGATAGTAAAATTTTGAGGTTTTTCAGGACTTTCGGTGTATTTATTGTCTTTGGATCAATAAAGTTGCACTCCGTCTCTTTTCTGAGCCAGGTCATCTGCCGTTTTGCCAGCTGCGCAGTAGCAACAATCGCTTTTTCGCGCATTTCCTCAAAACTCGTCTCGCCTTCAAGGTATGCCCAAACCTGCCGGTAGCCTACTGCACGTATCGACGGCATTTTTGCATGGAGATCGCCGCGACTATAAAGTTGTTCAACCTCTTCGATAAACCCCTGCTGCAACATTGAATCAAAGCGTAACATTATTCGCTTGCGTAATTCCACACGATCAGGAGGCATTAAGGCTATTTTTATCCGCCGGTAAGGAAAAGCCTGCGGTTTCTGCTGCTGCCAGAACTCGGTTAGTGTTTTTCCTGTAAAATCATAAAGTTCCAGTGCTCTTTTTATTCTTTGCGGATCGTTTGGATGAATACGTCTGGCAGACACCGGATCAACACTGTGCAGACGCTGATGCATGGCCTGAATCCCGGCGGTTTTCTGTTCCAGATTAATCGCCTGTTTTACCGCCTCACTGACTTCCGGCATACTGGCCAGGCCCTTTTGCAAAGCATTGAAATACAGCATGGTTCCACCCACCAGTACCGGTAAACGCTTATTTTTTATGCTTTGCGACATTAAACTCAGGGCATCGTCACGAAACTGCCCGGCAGAATAAACCTCTGCCGGATCAATAATATCAATCAGCTGATGCGGCGCATTTGCTAACGTCTGCGCATCGGGTTTTGCGGTACCAATATCCATATCACGATACACCAGTGCAGAATCAACACTGATCAGCTCACTTAAACACTCATTATATAGCGTAATAGCCAGATCCGTTTTTCCGGTGGCCGTCGGCCCCATAATGAACACACTAACAGGGGAATCGGTGTCTTCACCTTGCTGAATTATCAGATCTTTCATATGTAAAAAAGTGCCTGCTTATGTGTTTGTAACTTACAAGCTAAAACTTATAACGCAGCCGTTATCGGCCACGCATAAACAGCTTATCAAGTTCAGCAATGCTCAGCTGTATCCACGTTGGCCGGCCATGATTACACTGGCCACTGCGCTCAGTCATTTCCATGTCACGTAACAAGGCATTCATTTCATCGATGCTTAGCTTACGATTGGCCCGTATCGAACCGTGACAGGCCATGGTGGATAAAATATTATTGATTTCCTGCTCAATTCTGGCAGTGCTGCCAACCATTAATAAATCAGAAAGTACATCCCTGAGCAGGGACTCGACATTACCACTGGATAAAATAACCGGAATCTGCCGGATTTTTATGCTTTCATCAGCAATACGGTCAACCACAAATCCCAGTTGCAGAAACACTTCCGGCTGGTCTTCAAGTAACTGTGCTTCTTTATTACTGACCGCCAGCGTTATCGGTACCAGCAGCGGCTGTGTCTGTATGCCTTCACTGTGCATGGCTGTTTTCAAACGCTCATAGGTAATTCTTTCATGGGCGGCATGCATGTCAACCATGACCAGTCCCTGGGCATTTTCTGCCAGAATATAAATACCATGCAATTGCGCCCGGGCATAACCTAACAGCGGTATTTCAGCATCCGTATTTTCTTCACAAACGGGCGTTAACGCGGTTTCTGCGGCACCACTGTGGCGGGCAAACCCGGTATAAGCGCGGTGTTGTTCAGCAGCGGCAAAAGGAATAGAAGCCTGTGCTCCAGAAGCGTACATGCTTTTATCAGCGCCAGCAGTTGCCGGTGCGACGGTCGTTTGAGTCTGGTGACCGGTCCCCGCTGATGCTGACGGGGAAAAATGACTGAATTCATGCGAACGGTCGCTTGCTGAAACCACACTGGCAAGGCTTTTATGGATGGTACGAAATAAAAAATCATGAATTTCACGGCTACGACGAAACCGGACTTCATGTTTTCCAGGATGCGCATTAACATCAACCGCCGCCGGATCACACTCAAAAAACAGGACATAAGCGGGATGCCTGCCATGAAACAAAACATCGGAATAGGCCTGACGGACGGCATGCGTCACTAGCCGGTCTTTCACAACCCGGCCGTTAACATAAAAATACTGCATGTCTGCCTGGCTGCGGGAAAAAGTCGGTTGTGCAATCCAGCCCCACAGCCGTAAACCTTCATATTCAAAGTCCAGGTGCAAGGCCTGCTCAACAAATGCCGGACCACATATTTCGGCTATGCGTTTTTCCTGCTGCTCCCGGCTGTCAGCTGCACGCAGGGTTTTGATTAGCCGTTGATTATGACGCAGTGATATATCAACGTCGAAGCGGCTCAATGATAGCCTTTTAACCACATCATCAAGATGTGAAAACTCGGTTTTTTCTGTACGCAGAAATTTTCGCCGGGCAGGTATATTGAAAAACAAATCACGCACTTCAATGGTTGTACCCGGCTTGCCGGCTGCCGGCATTAATTCACTGGCCCGGCTGTTGTTCATGCTCAGTTGCCAGGTTTCACCGCTTCCCTGCCAGTTAGAGGTTAGCTGCAAATGACTGACCGAAGCAATACTGGGCAGCGCTTCACCACGAAAGCCCAGACTTCTTACTTTTCCAGGTCATCAATACTGTGAATTTTACTGGTGGCATGTGGTGACAATGACAACAACAGGTCATCTTTGTGAATGCCATGGCCATTATCGGTAATACGAATCAGTTTTGTACCCCCCTGTTCGATATCAATACTGATTTTTGTCGCACCCGCATCCAGTGCATTTTCAAGCAGCTCTTTTACAACTGACGCCGGCCGCTCGACAACTTCGCCGGCTGCAATCTGGTTGACAAGTTGCACTGGCATGGCCTGGATTCGGTTTTGTGATGTCATCTTTTTTATTTTATTCTGTTCTGATACTCACTTAGTTTATCGTATTTTGATAACAGGAAGATATTAAGTTGGCCGTATAAAGCTTAAAAATCGTTACTGACTTGTAAAGGGTATTTTTCTATCACCTTATAATGAATACCATCGCTGTCGGTTACCGACTCCAGCAGTACAAATTCATCAACCGGCCAGTTGATTGAAAAATCAGGGAAACCATCACCGGCTTCATCGCCCTTCCGCAACAGACTTAGATGCGGTGAGTACGGACGTTCATCACCATGAAAATCACAGGCAGACAATGCCTCCTCCAGGTGATCATGCAACAGGCTTAATTCGGCAGGTAGTTTTTGTGCCGACATCCAGAAAATTCTGGCTTTTCTGAAAGTGCCAAAACAGTCCAGGGACAGATTGAATGGCTGAGCAATGACCGCTTTTGCCGCCTGTTGCAAACAGTCCTTTTTGTGTTGCGTAACTGAGCCGATAAAATGCAGGGTAATATGAAGATTTTCAGCTTGTATCGGCCGGCCATGCATTTCATCCAGCAAGGGAGATGCTGTTTGCACAATGGCTTTCCGTACCCAGGGAGATGGCCAGAGAGCAAAAAACAATCGATATCTTTTCATACTAATAAACGCTCGACAGTCACCTGTTAACGACTTCTGAATCAATTAAAAAGTTTCTGCACTTCATCCGCAGTATCCTGGTCAAACTTCATGCGGAAGCGGATATACGGTCCTTGTGCGGTATAACCCGCGGCGGAGAAATCTCTATCTTCAAAACCGTCAATATTATAACCGACACTTAACCAGATATTCCGTATCATGTTCCAGCCAAACGACAGACCGGTAGAATATTTAGTGACACTACTATTTGCTGAATAGTAAGTATTAGCATGAACACCGATATCAAAGACATCACTGAGATCATGACGGTATTCCGAACCTAACAAACCGGTAATGCCATTGAATTCCAGACCGCCAAAACTGTTAACAACATACTTCAATCCAAAGTTAAATGATATCTGGTTACGATCATCCATCAGGAAGTTAGAGGTCAGGTTTTCAATCAGTTTACGCTGACGTGTTTTTATACCGATAATATCGGTGTTTGAATCAAACCTGAAATCAAGACGGTTCAATGTAATCCAGCGTGACTGCAACGGCCGGTGAGCAACAGAGAAACGAATATCACCATTGAACAAGCCGCTGCCATCAGTACGATCGGTGTTAAACAATTTGGTTGTTGCTGAGTAACCTATACCATTTTTCAGATTTCTTTCCCAGTTAACAATCAAGCCATACTTATCTTCCAGTTCAGCCGCACGATATTCAACACGATTATTGATGGTGTAGGTACGTGCTTTATATGTTGTACCCATTGATACGGCGGTAAAGTCATTATTGGCAGTACCCTGTGCTATAGGAACATTGGGGTTTATTGGTATACCACCGGGCGTACGCAAGGTTCTGGCATGATCAAAAGCGACATCGCCACTCAAGCGTTTGGTAATCGGGAAGCTCTGGGTTAAACCTAAAGTGGCAAAAGAACGAATACCATTTTCATTCGTTTCCTGGTTAACCGCTGTGTTTACCTGAGCATTACTCCATGGTGAAGCGCGAACACCTGCTCTGGCCATCTGTGTATTCTGGCTACGACCGTCGGTCCACTCGTTTTCAGCAAACAGGTTGACCTTGGGTGTAACAAAATAATCTGCACCTAGAATGTAACGTGAAGGGTAATCAACATTGGCATTATTATTGTTTACTGCAATTTCAGCATTCGCCCGTAATTTCACAGTGTCTTCAAAGAAACTTCTGCTTGCACCCAGCATTAACAGGTTAGAATTATTGGCCAGGCCAAGACCATTATCGTCTTTAGCTATTCTTGCGCCTGAACTTAATGTGTAGTTTCGCTGATTATATGAAACACCGCCTTCCGCAACGTCTCGTCTGGCACCGGTACTAAAGACTTCCTCATGATAAACCCTGGCATCGATCAATACCTTGTCAGCAACAAGATAATTAGCCTCTGCACCATATTTGCGGGTACCTTTCTGGCTGATTGACTGCTGTCCCAGGCCAAAATCGGTATCCTGCTGCGATGCATACAAACGTGCTTTCAGCTTGTCACCACCATGAACAACCTGCGCTGAAAATGCAGAGCCTGTTAAATTGCCGGTACCGCTTTTAACATCAGAAGTCGCCGCTTCCAGCCTTACTTCAGTTTGCTCATTTAATTCATAGCGTACATCAGCACCGATTAAGTCGCCCGGATTCAAGTAACTGGCATCATGAACAGCACTGGCGCCAATTTCCACCCGGCCTTCATCAAACCTGACAGATGCCCTGCCGCCTGCTGTTATATCACCTTTTATCGGTGCTTCAACTTCGTAGTCCACCACGATAAAAACCGGGTTGAAGTTTTCATCGCGGCTCATAATCGGGCGTTTGAAGAATAAAGTGCCGTCTGCATAGTCAATGCTGTAATCAATGTAGCGACGCATAGCTTCAGTCTTCACAATAATTTCAGAACGGAATCTGTCACGGGTTTCAATAACAATACTTTCACTGTTAATAACAACGCCCTTACCGCTTAAACGATACAGGCCTGAAATACCCTCACCCTGAATTTCATCTTTAATAAAGTTATTATAGTTTTCAGCAGCAAATGCCGTATATGTATAATCACCATTATCAAATTCTGATTTAATACCCGTCATACGGCGATTGAATTTAGACAGGTCGGTCAGTGTCAAACCGGTATCTATATCGCCGAACATCGCATAGAACTGTTTACGTTCAACTTTAATATAAAGTTTTTCAGCACTGGACGCATCAAAACGCTGACGCGAATTATCACCATAAATTGTGTAATAAGTATTGGGATCAATCAGCTGGTTAACACGGTTATCACCGGCAACTTTCTGCTTCGATGAATCATAGGCAGCGGTCAGCAACCATTCACCTTTCACTTTACCTTTTGCATAAAAGGCAACTTTACCTTCACTACTGAACTCGTCCCTGTAATCATTTTCTGTCAACGCTTCCTGATTTCCGGATATCGAATTATAGGCAACACCACCTTCTGCCAGACCTACCATAATCCAGTCACGTATCTCAGGCTGTATCCAGGTTTGTAATAATGATTTTTTACGACCATTAAACGGCAACTCAACTTCCAGCTTACCGGTTTGTGTGGTTGGTTCCAGAACAATATAGGCAACACCGTTCTGACCAACAATATATTTAGGCTTTTCTCTGTTCAGGCCGGACAAACGATTGGTTTTAAAAGCTTCTACTTCCTGCTGGGTTATGTAAGGTGCTGACAGGGTATATTCGCCCAGTGAGCCGGGACGTGCATAGTGTCCGTCCTTGTCATAAACCCGTAAAGCAACCACCGGTACATTACGACCATCAGCAATTAATCTTGAATACGCAGTGACCAGCTCTGCCCTTACCGGATAGCCGGCAAGCACGATATTATTGCGCAGGGTTTTTATTACTGCTCCGGTTTCATCTTTTACCACAAATTCAAATATGTTGTCACCATCAACCAGATGAACACCCTGCCAGTAACTGCGTGCTACTGTGTTGGCTTTATTGTTGATTGCACCAAAATAAAATAAAGGATTAATCGGTTCGCCATTATGCAGCAACTCAAATTTATCATCAGGGCGATGTTTAATCGCCAGATTAACCGAAGGAATTGCCGGTGAATAATTGACATCAGGCATCAGCCACTCATAACCGGGCGTGGTATTTTTAATCCAGAACTCGTCAAACTCACTGATGTCCAGCTGCTCGGTTACCGGTGGTGCTTCAATTAATTTTTCAATTTTAAAATACGGCTGGCCGACCAGTTCAACTTCACCGACTTCACTTTTTGCACTAACCAGATTTATTTTACCGGAACCAACAATTTTACTGGTACTTAAAACAAGCTCGGCTCTGCGATTTTTTGAACGGCCATTGACAGTATCATTTTTTGCTATCGGATTAGACGCGCCACCACCTTTAATGACAATTCTGTCTTCATCAATATTCATGTCACTAACCAGAAAATCACGAACTACTTTTGCCCGTTCTTTTGACAGATCAGAATTATTTCCATACAGCCATATACTTCTTTTCTGTACGCGACGATCATCGGTATAACCGGTAATCTCATTACTGATTATATCTACCTCACCTAAATCACGAATAGCTTTACGAATTGCTTTCTTGCTCATATAGGATAAATCAGTACCCATCGGTTCAAAATAAGCCTGATAGGTGAACTTGCTTTCGACCCGTTCACGGGTTAGTTGCAAAGAATTTTTTACTGGTTTTGAGCGAATATTTTTCTTTTCATCTGTATTTACAATAATGATGGCACTGGTTACCAGTGAGCCATCAGCTTTTTCTTTGATACGACCGCGTAATTTTAACTGCTTATTCCAGTTATCACCGAGATCACCAAAACGGTAAACCACCATGTTTTCATTAACATAAGGGTCTTCAATGACCACGGAATCCAGAACACTGCTACCGATATCATATTCAATACCTTCCGGCAGGCTGACAATTAAACGATAGTTTTTAACTGGTATTTCACCATTGGAAAGATCAATAGTGTATTTAATATCTTCTTCATTCAGTTCACTGCGAATAAAGACAGTGGCTTTGTCGGTAATCGCTTTCTTCTCACGAACATAAAAATTTGTTCGCCATAATGTGCCACCCTGGATATCAACAAATTGTGAATAAGCAGTCCCTGCATAACGGGTATTTTTTACACACTCGACAATTTCAAGGTTATCCGGAATGCTCTCTTTATCAAGTTGTACAATATGTGTGCCGGGGGTAATTCCTTCAAAGTGAAAACGTCCGTTTTCATCAGTGGCAGCGTAGCTACCATCTTCCATAAACATACGCACTGACGGTAAACCGGGATTGGTTATCATTGCATCTTCGTCACACGAGCCGATAATAACCCGACCGGCAATGAAGCTTCTGCTGGCAAACAAATCTTCAGTAACGGTAATGGCAGCAACAGCCTTGTTCGATACCGCACCAAGATCATCCTGTGCTCTTACACTATTGACAGCTTTACCCAGACGCGTGCCAACCGTTACTTCGGTGATATACGTTATCTGTACAGCCGTCGCCGGATCAAGTGATGCGATGCTAAAGGTTAATTCACGCCCGTTAGCGGCGACTACAGGATCAACATCTGCCATTCCATTGATGCGGACAGAGCCGCGCTGGTAACGTAAACCGATCGGTAATATATCGGTTATCCGTACATTGCTAGAAACCAGATTCTGCGCAGTATTTTTCAGGTTCAGTGTATATTGCACAAAATCACCGATAGCTACAGTATCGTTAGACACTTTTTTATCAATCACCAGATAGTCCGTGACCGGATCAATCGGCAGATCAACAAAAATATTTAAACCATTTGCCAGCGTAAATACTTTAGCAAAAGATGAATCCTGGTTTAATGCCCACGGACCATCGGGCAACGCATTTAATTCATCTATCGTTTTTATTGATGGCGTAATATAGTCCGGCATCACCACCTGCAATTTATACTCACCTACCGGCAACCGTGGAAAACGATAGCCGCCGGGAGGAAAATCATAAGCCTTGCCACTACCATCAGTAACAGAACCACCGGTGATGACAGTGTTTGGATAGCTGCTGATATTGTCATCACCGTACACCTGAACGGCGTTACCGTCAGCATCCGTAATCGTAACTCTGGCACCATCAACCAGTGCACCATCAGCACTGCTGAAAACAACACCAATAGGATCCACCAGTGAGACACTTTCCGAACTATCGGATGGATCATACTTGTCGGTATAAGTAACACTTACAGATGAATCTTCAGTTAAACTGATAACGCCATCATACGGTGATACTGTACCGTCTGATGACTGTACATAACCAACAAACTCACCACTATCAACACCGGTTTCGGTTAACAGTATTTCTTCACGGTCACCGGATGGGCTGGTAACAACCACTATCACGGTTTCCCGTACTGATGCGTCCAGATTCTGATCCTGATCATCAACCAGAATATAGACAGGTTCACCGTTACTGTAATCGATGGTTTCAACAAGGTCCTGTGGCGTATCAGGATCAAAAGGAGTAAAGCCGGCGCCCGCTACAGGTACCAGTGGATCGGGAGAAGTAACAAAACCGGTGCCCGGCGGACCACTGGTGGCATACTGCGAAACGGTGGTCAGACTGCGTGATGCCTGTTGTGACTGTGCATATTGAAAAAGCGTCAATGTTGAAGGTGTCGCAATGATAGTACTGACCACGGATGCAGTGTTACTTTGCGCTGTTACCCTGGTTCCTTTAAATGCAAAAGCTGCATTAGCCGTATTATCGATCACCGTACCCGGCGGGGTAATCGCCTGTGCATTTAATGTAATGCTCAGTAATACAAACAACAAAAGAAGATCAGTTAAATTTTTTGACAGCACCTTCCACAAACCACTTCGAGTATTTTCAGGCAAAGTAGTTTGTGGAAGATGGACTGCATGATTACCGCTGGCGGCAGGCACACAGTTCATCTCGTTTTTCCTGAACAACATAGTATTCAGATATGCCACAAATAAATCACGTACAGTTGCAACTGCACTGACACACAGGCCAGTACAGTTGCAGAAAATGCGTAATAAAATTTGCAACATGCTTCGCTAATCGTCCGTGATTAAGGCAGAATTACATCGAACTCGATGGTCAATGTCTGCCCTGCCGCCAGTGTTGCGGTACCCGCTGCAACACCCAGATCAACATCCAGCGTTGTACCATCATAGGTACAACCATCAGCTGCCGAACCATCAGCAGTACAGTAGGTTGTGGTACTGGCACCATCAACAATGCGTACATTGTTAGTACCGGCGGCCGGTAAAGCGGTATTCGTTGCATCACCTGAACCAAACTGGGTATCAACCGCTAACGGTGGCGCATCACTGATCGTGGTTAAGGTTGCATCACCTGCACCTGCAGCATTATCAATCGTTACGGTGTAACGAACCACTGAACCGGGAATGGCTTTAGGATTAGCACCCGCTACGTTTTCACCGGTATTGATATCATCGTAAATAGCACGTGATGTTTTAGCGACCGTTAATGATGCCACTACCATGGTGTAGGTACTTGCATCGGCATGTTCACCATTACGTGCACCGGTAGTTGTACCACCAGCACCTGCAGGATCAGCAAACACGGTTTCCATAGCAACGGTGTCAACAATATCTGAACCACCCGTACCTGCATTCACGGTCGTCGTACCACTGGTGACCTGGAAGGTGCCACCCGGACTTGGATTACCGTTATCATCATCGATAATAGCATCAGCCGCAAGACCGGTACCGGCAGTTTCACCGTTGATCGCAGTCGTGCCTACGGCAACCTGAGCAACCAGTGAAACAACCGACAGATCGTTATTAACTAACGCTGTAGTATCGGTCCGTGCAGCCGGCATATCGGACACCACATAGACCGTTACTGAATTACCGGCAAGTACATTTGGTACCCATACATCGTTATCTTCTGCCGGTTGATAGCCGGGAGTGGTACCATCTTCCATGAACGCCTGTAAGTTAGCAGGTGTAAAGATATCATTCGTACCACCACCAAACGGATCAGCAAGACCAGCCAGATGCTCCGGTCTTAATAAAAAGCCCTGAGGTGCATT
>JAJRUQ010000170.1 GCA_024277705.1 Gammaproteobacteria bacterium | reverse complement strand
GGTTGATGATGCCATTTTAATTAAACAAGGTTATGTGACCGAAGGCACCGCAAGCAATGTTTTTCTGGTAAAAAATAATGTCCTGATAACCCCGCCGACAGGAAAACAGCTGCTACCGGGTATTACTCGTGACCTGGTCATTGAAATTTCAGAAAATAACGCCATAGTAGTTAAACAGAGAGAAATTAAAGAAGACGAGCTTTATCGTGCGGATGAAATCTGGATGACCAGTTCGACACGTGAAATAGCGCCGGTAATAAATTTAAACGGAAAAGCGGTCGGTTCGGGAATGGCAGGTGAATTGTGGAAGCGGGTAATGGATCTGTATCAGCAGTATAAAGTGTTGCTGCGCAGTATGTAGCGGTGTCTTTATTATCAAAGTTGTGCTGCTAAGTCACAGCTGCCATCAATGAAAAATTATGAGTAACGAAAAAGAAATTAAATACCATGACCTGTCACTGGCAGAAGGTGAAACCCTGCTGGAGTTTCCCTGTCAGTTTCCTGTTAAAGCCATGGGTCTGGCATGTAATGAACTTGAAATAGCAGTGCTTGAAATTATTAATCGCCATGTGGATGATTTAACGGAAGGTGCACTGAAAAGCAAAGCCAGTAAAAACGGAAAATATATCGCTATTACCGTGACCATAACGGCGCAAAGTAAAGACCAGCTGGATGCCATATACATGGATTTAAGTGCCTGTGTGCATGTCTCTATTGCGCTGTAGTGGCGGTCGAACAGATGGACACTGTTTCAGCAGCGCGGCCACAGGTGGTGATTCGCCAGCTCGGCGAAGTTGGCTACGAAAACAGCTGGCAGAAAATGCAGGCGTATACTACTGCTCGTAACGCTGGAACTGCAGATGAACTCTGGTTTTTACAACACCCGGCCGTTTATACATTAGGTAAAAACGGTAAAGCCGAACATGTGCTGCAACCCGCTGGAATTCCTGTTATTAACTCCGATCGAGGAGGGCAGGTCACCTATCACGGACCGGGTCAAATCATTGTTTATACCCTGCTGGACCTGCAACGTTTAAAGCTGGGCGTGCGCCAGCTGGTGACTGTTCTGGAGCAGTCGGTGATCGAACTACTGGCTGTTTATGGTATAGAATCACGTGCCAGAGCAGATGCGCCGGGTGTTTATGTAAATGATGCTAAAATAGCAGCACTCGGTTTACGCGTGCGCAAAGGCTGCAGTTTTCATGGTCTGGCCTTAAATGTTGATATGGACCTGGAGCCATTCAGTCGCATAAATCCCTGTGGTTATGAGGGACTGAAAGTAACACAGCTTAAAGACTGTGTGAAACGGCCGGTAAGCAATGTGAACATAAGTACCGTCGCGGAAAATCTTCAGCACATATTATTGAAAAACTTAGGCCTGGTAGACGGGCTGGATAAATAGTTGTTAAGTATGAACAAGCCAGCAGCAGACAGCAGTAAAAAAAAATATAAAGCAGTCATCGGAGAAAAGCATACCGGTGCTGCAAAAGTTGCGCGTATTCCTGTCAAAGTAAAGCCGGCCGCCGAGCAATTACGTAAGCCAGCCTGGATACGGGCGCGGTCACCGTTTCATCCTGAAGTAAAAAAATTAAAAGCAGTATTGCGTGAGCAGAAACTATTCACGGTTTGTGAAGAAGCTTCCTGCCCGAACCTGGGAGAGTGTTTCGGCAAAGGGACTGCGACTTTTATGATTATGGGCGAAATCTGTACCCGGCGTTGTCCGTTCTGTGATGTTGGCCATGGTCGTCCCAAACCACTGGATGAAAAGGAGGCGCAGCATCTGGCGCAAACCATCAAAGCCATGCGGCTGAAATATGTTGTTATTACGTCGGTTGATCGTGATGATTTACGCGATGGTGGGGCGGCACATTTTGTTGAATGCATAGAAAAAACCCGAGCCTTGAATCCGGGGATAGAAATTGAAGTTCTGGTCCCGGACTTTCGCGGCCGTATGGATCTGGCGCTGGACATTATGCAGCAGGCACCACCGGATGTGTTTAACCATAATCTTGAAACCATCCCCCGCCTGTATAAACAGTGTCGTCCCGGTTCGGATTATGCATGGTCACTGGATTTATTGAAGCGTTTCAAACAATCACATTCAAGCGTGCTGACCAAGTCCGGTTTGATGCTGGGTTTAGGTGAAAAATTCGATGAAGTGGTTGCGGTGATGAAAGATATGCGCGAGCACAATGTTGAAATGCTGACCCTGGGACAGTATTTGCAACCAAGCAAGCATCATTTACCGGTTGAGCGTTATGTGCCACCGGAAGAATTTGACCGTTTATATGATATTGCCATGGCACTGGGATTTAAACATGTGGCCAGCGGACCCATGGTACGTTCTTCATACCATGCTGATTTACAGGCGCATGGTGAGTTTTCTCCCTAGGGAACCTCTGAATAAGTCATGAATCGACACCTTGCAATTAAAAAGCCCTGCTTCTGCGTTGTGAAACTTCGCAATAGCTCTGCCCAATATTCAGCAAAGAGTATTTTGTTGTTTGAGCAAGTTTGAGCATCAATGGCTATCAGCTCGGCTGAAATGAATAATGGCTATCCATTCCATAGGCCCGGATAGTATTTAACTATTTATACACAATATTAAAAGAGATTTGACATGGGTTTTATATTCAAACCAGTACGCTGGATATTAGGGCAGATTATTATTTTTATTGACTGGATAAGCCGGCCGAAACCAGTATTGCGTGACAGTCAGAAACAGGAAGAAATCGACAGACAAACCGAAAACATGGCGCTGTATCAATTTAAGCAGTGTCCCTTCTGTGTGAAAACCCGTCGTCAGATTCATCGTTTAGCATTAACTATTGAAACCCGTGATGCAAAAAATGATAAAAACTGGAATCAGGAGTTGATCAACGACGGCGGTAAGTACCAGGTGCCGTGTTTAAAAATAACCCGGCCGGACGGCAGTGTTGAATGGATGTATGAATCAAGCAAAATCAATCAGTATCTGGAAGAAAAATTTTCCTGATATGCGGATTAGAGCTTTAAAAAATATTTGTTAGTGCTTTTATTGGGCTTGCATCAGGGTTTCAAGGAAGCGGATATATTCTTTCTTGTTCCAGTCACGGCCGCCAACCGCCTGGTATTTAATTTCGCCTTTCGGGTTTATCAGAAAGGTTGTGGGTAAACCCCGTGGTTTCCATACTTCGGTAACTTCACCATCAATATCCATCAGGCTGTTTAATTCAATACCAAGTGTTGCCATGAATTCAAAAATAACATCTTCGTCTTCGGCAGTATTAACCATGACAATCTGAAATTTTTCTGCAGGCATAATCTCGGCAAGATACTGTATTTCCGGCATTTCTTTTCTGCAGGGGCCGCACCAGCTTGCCCAGAAATGTAAAAATACCCAGCGTCCCCGGGTATCATGCAACTGAAATTTATCACCATCAATATCCTGCAGGCTGAAATTCGGTGCCTGGCCGGCATTAAAATGGCGAATGCCAAACGGTGGTGTCAGATCATCGCTGTTATTGCCTGTATTATTGTCAGCATACAGGGCTGTGTTCAATAGTGCGCAGATAAAAAAAAGAAAAATTTTCATTGCGGATCCTCAGCACAGAAAAGCTTATCAGTATGGATGGTTATTGGTGTCCCCTGTTTGTTTTCGCCGGTCGCGAAAGTTGCGCTCACCGAAATATATTGCTTGGTGAAGGGTAAAACGATGTTGCCGCCTTCATGCTCACCGGGAAGGTAATCCAGCGTTTCCGGAATTAATGTCCAGCGAAAGGTTGATTGTTTGTTCAAGGGCGCGTCCATTTCCTGCCAGCGCTTTTTCCAGTAATCACGATGTTCACGTTTTATGGCTTTGCCAGCGGCTGAAAATGTCCAGCTGGACAGATCCAGCCAGATTTTTTTATTGCTGGTGTTTGAAATCCCGACCGTAATAAAACACTGCTGTTTGAGTACATTCAGCATTTCTTTGGGAAAACCACGGGCTTCATAAAATGACGCCATCTGGTTGGCAGTGCGTGGCACAAATTTAATTTCAATGTCTGTGGTTTTAATTACCAGCGGTTGCACCTGCAGATTGCTGACAACAAGTAAAACGGAAAGAATATTAATCATAGGGTAATAGGCTGTGTATTTGCATATTTGTTCCTGATTGTTACTTTTTAGCGTCTAAATAACAATGTTTTATGTATTTTATCACTGTTCCCCTGTTAACCCTTCATGTCTCGAACAGTCTTGGTAAGGACTAACATTGATAGCATAAGAATTTAACAAAAGTGGTGGTATATAAACCGGGCAGTAGTGGCGCTTGAGTGATTATTCGGCCTAAGGCATTTGTTGTTCAGGTTAATACGTTGCCGGCGTGATGCTGTATAATTCCGTCACTTAATAAATATTGTCTAAATCAAACGAGAGAATCATGCCTCTAATCAAACCTTTTGCCGGACTACGACCGGTACCGGAACGTGCTGAAGAAGTTGTTGCACCTCCTTATGATGTTTTAAATTCTGCCGAAGCACGGCAACGTGCTGCCGGTCGTCCATGGAGCTTTTTGCATATTTCGAAAGCTGAAATTGATCTGCCGGAGGGGACCGACCCTTATGAGCCTGCGGTGTATGCAAAATCTGCAGAAAATCTGCAGAAGATGCTGGCAGAAGGCATTTTAATCCGTGAAGAGAAACCCTGTTATTATGTTTATCGTCTGATTATGGGAGAACATTCACAGGTGGGGCTGGTCGCGGTCGCCTCGGTGGCGGACTATGATATTAATCGGGTGCGTAAACATGAATTTACCCGCCCGGCAAAAGAAGATGATCGCGTGCGCCAGATTGAGGCATTAAACGCTCAAACCGGACCGGTATTACTGGCTTATAAATCCCAGCCGGATATTGATGCTATTTTGCAGCAAACAACAGAACAGACGCCACTGGTTGATGTGACGGCCGACGATGGTGTGCAGCATACATTCTGGAGAATTGATGATGAAAACATCATTGAAAAAATAAGCACAGGTTTTGAAGCGATGAATGCTATTTATATCGCCGATGGTCACCACCGCTCTGCATCGGCATCGCGAGTGGCAAAAAGCCATGCTTTAAGCGAGGGTGACGGTGAACAGAGCAGTGATTATTTTCTGTCAGTCATCTATCCGCATAACCAGATGAATATCCTGGACTACAATCGGGTCATTACGGATTTAAACGGCTTAAGCAGTAGTGAGTTACTGGCAAAAGTGAAGCAGGCTTTTACCGTCACGGCTGAGTCCTCTGCGGTAAAACCGGCAACAGCAACCGAGTTCGGTATGTATGTTGATGGCCAGTGGTTTCGTCTGAACATTAATACTGAACTGGTGCCGAATGACCCGGTGGACTCGCTTGACGTTAGTCTTCTGGCGAACAACCTGATTGAACCCATACTCGGTATTGCCGATCCGCGCACGGATAACCGGATTGATTTTGTGGGGGGGATTCGTGGCCTGGGTGAACTGGAAAAACGTGTCAATAGTGGTGAAATGGCGATTGCTTTTTCATTATATCCCACCAGTATGGAGGCACTGATGGCGGTGGCGGACGCGGATGAAGTGATGCCACCAAAATCCACCTGGTTTGAGCCGAAGCTGGCCGACGGTCTGGTTTCTCACGTACTGGATTAATGACATAACTTATTGTCTGCTACGAAGGAGGGTGTTTTTTTACAGGCTTCGCGGCAGATAAGCAGTTATTGAAAAAAATTAAAAACCCGGTTGATACCGGGTTTTTCTTGTATTTTTTATTATATTAGTATATATATTAATTATTAATGTTTATATTAACAATGTGAGGGAGTGAATGAATAATACGGGCTGGATTCGCGGTATGCGGAAAAAACAGGGGTTAAAAGGGTTTCAGTTAGCGGATCGTATGCAGGTCAGTGCGGCCAGAGTTTCGGTGCTGGAAAAAGATGAAGTGCGGGGTGCGGTAACCTTAAAAATGATGCACAAAGCAGCAACAGCAATGGGTTGCAGGTTTGAATACAGGATTGTTGCGGTATCAGCGGTAGCTAAAGACAAAAACATGCTGATTGAAAAACCACGTTATCGGCTTGTGAATAGCTAGTGTCAGTTGACTTGAATTCATGTTGAGGGTTTTGCGGGCATTCCCCTGATGGCGATAAACACAGAATGCTGTTCGACCAGTGACCGGTGTTTTTTGTGATATTGAGCAACTTCTTTTAAAAAGAAAAATGACATTTCTGTATAATTGATGTCCACTATTATAAATCAGTTAAACATCGGGCATCCCTTGTATCAATTACTGCAACAACGCTTAAAGCTATTAAACACAACAGCGGTTGAAGAGGCGCTTGCGGCTTCTCAAATAGGTCTGGAGAAAGAAAGTCTGCGAGTATCAACGGAAGGCGGTATTTCACAGGCACCGCATCCTGCGGCCTGGGGTTCGGCGTTAACGCACCCGCAGATTACAACTGATTTTTCTGAAGCACTTACCGAACTGGTAACCCCTCCCTGTTTTTCGGTAACACAGGTTATTCAGTCACTGGATGATATTCAAAATTTTATTTATCGTAATCTGGATAAAGAAATTCTCTGGGCAACCAGCATGCCCTGTGTGGTTGCCGGTGAAACCAGTATTCCACTGGCGCAATATGGTTCGTCAAACGCGGCGCAAATGAAAACAGCTTATCGCCGTGGCCTGGGTTTGCGCTATGGTCGTGCCATGCAGGTGATTGCCGGTGTTCATTTTAATTATTCATTTTCACTGGCATTCTGGCAGCAGTATCAGAAGTTGTTGAATAACAGTGAAAATCTTCAGGATTTTATGTCTGAGCAGTATATGGGCATGATACGAAATCTGCTGCGTTTTGGCTGGATTGTGCCCTATTTATTCGGTGCTTCGCCTGCGGTGTGTAAATCATTCCTCAATGGCAAACGAACCCTGCTGCAGGAGTTTAATGAGACAACTTATTATGAACCTTATGCGACCTCTCTACGTCTGGGGGATATCGGTTATCAGAATAATCAGGAGGATACTGCCGGCATAAAAGCCTGTTACGACACACTGGATGCCTATGTTGAGAGTATGTTGTGCGCGATCAATACGCCTTATTCAGGGTATGAGGAAATTGGTGTCAAAGTCGAGGGGAAATATTTGCAGTTGAACGCCAATATTTTACAGATTGAAAATGAATATTACAGTACCGTTCGACCCAAGCAGGTTTTGCAGGGTAATGAAAAACCATCGACAGCACTAAAAAAGAGAGGGGTGCAATATGTCGAACTGCGTTCTCTTGATGTTAATGTTTTTGATCCGCACGGTATTAATTCGGAGCAGTTATATTTCCTGGAAGTCTTTATGCTGTTTTGTCTGTTGCAGGAAAGTCCGGTACTTAACCAGACAGAAATAAATGCTATTGATGAAAATCTGGTACTTGTTGCGCACAAGGGCCGGCAGCCCGGTCTTGATTTACAGCGCAGCAATCTGAAAGGGGTTGCTGAAAAAATAAGCCTGCAGGACTGGGCATGTGAGTTGTGTAACAAAATGAAACCGGTAGCAAATATACTGGACCGGGCCAATTATTCGGAAAATTATTTTTCCAGTGTGAAGTCACAAATTGGCAGTGTGTTTGATCCTGAGCTTACCCCGTCGGCCAGGATGCTGGCCGATATGAGAGAAAATGATCTGGGTTTCTTTCATTTTGCACAGCGCATGTCCAGACATCATTATCAATACTATAAAACGCATCAACTGGCAGAAGAGAAAATTCAGGTTTTTGAAACCGCAGCGCGTGATTCTCTTATTAAGCAGCAGCAGATCGAAGCGGATGATGACATCAGTTTTGATAAATATTTACAAAACTATTTTAATAAAGCATAGAGCATAAAGCATCTCTGCTTAAATCATGAAGCGATAGCTTGTGATTAAAACAGGTGGCACCGGTGTTATGAAACTTCAAATGAACAAGAGGCAATATTTTGATTGATTTACTCAATAAAATTCCACTAAAGATGCTGGCTGTGGCGGCAATATTTATGGCGCTGGCTCCCTTTGCTCCCGAACCGCATTTGCTGGAAAAGTCGCGCATGCTAATCAATGGTGAGCTGACTAAAGCTATCGATATTTTTGATTTTTTCTGGCACAGTTTTTTAATTGTTTTACTGCTGCTTCGTCTGCTGTTTGCTAAACAGAGTAAACCGTCAGAGTCTTAAGCCGGCATGTTTAGTTACGCTTTTAACAGGGTTAAAGTAAGTAATGTATAAAAGTCTGCTCATCAGTTTGCTGTGTTTATCTTTTTCTGCCTTTTTTAATAAGGTAACGGCGGAAGAACTGGAAGATGCGGTAGCCGCCATGCGTTCCGGTGACTTTGCTGAAGCCTACTGCATTATGCGCCCGTTAGCGGATGCCGGTGATGCTGATTCACAATACAATATCGGCTGGATGTATTTCAATGGCTATGGCTTACGGGTCAATGATGGTCTGGCATTGCAATGGTGGTTAAAAGCATCAGAACAGGGACATAGCGACGCGAGTTTTTCGATTGGAATGCTGTATAGTCTGGGTGATGGTAATATCCGCAAGAACAATGATAAAGCGATTGATTTTTATCTGCTGGCAGCTGAAGACGGGCAGGAAGACGCCATTGCTATTTTAAAGTCGATGATGTTAAGAAATGACAGAGCTATACGTGACCGGGTTTATTCTATTCTCAAAAACAATGGTTCTTTATTTGGCATAAAAAAAATCGTTAAAGCCAAAAAGCTTAATGTACGTAATGAACCTTCAACGGAAGGGGGTATCGTTGGCCAATTGCGCAAAGGTGAAAGCGTACTGGAAATGGAAACACAGGCAAACTGGAGCCGGGTGGCGATACTCAGTGAACCCGCAAACAGTCAGATTGCCTGGGTGTATAAGCCACTGCTGCAGGAAGTTGCCGTGATAGAGGATAACTGAGGATTGTTAATCTGCTTTTTCCCCTGCCTCTGAATACTGTGATGGCGGTGTCATTTATGACAAAAATTAGTCCGCTATTAGCTGCCGTAATCCGCCTGTCAGTTCTGTTAATCTTCTGTTTTATTTTACTTTCCCCGCCAAGGTATGCCCTGGCCGAATATACCATTGAAACAGAGCTTGACGTGTATTACAGTAATCTCGGATATTATCAGAGTTTAAGTGATAGCCCGATTCCTGAGTTTGTTGAAAACGATGAAAGCAGTGCCTATAGCCGGCTTCTGGACAGTGCCTTTTCACTGCCGCGTTTCATGTTGCTCGAACTGGGTGTCTATCCCCTGCCGTATGCGGCTGCCTACATGAAGGAACAGCACGCTTCGGCTTATGACAAAGTCAGTATTGGCAATTTGAATTTGATTCAGGCGATGACTGCCGGTTATGAAGAGCCATATGCATTGTCACTTTTTCTGGGCAGTATTGTTCGTTTTGTACAACCAGGTGAAGAGAAAAAAATAAAAAACCGGGGCTATACCGGGTTTTTATTTAGCATGGGTGATCAGCATATTGTCATCAACAATCTGGTGGCGGATAACTGGTATGAGCTGGAATGGAAGGTAAAGGGCGACCAGGATTTTGAGAATAAAACTTTAAGCTGGAGCATGCGCTTCGGTGGCAAGTTTCATGAAAACAGCAATATTACCGATGTTTTTTATGTGGGTGTGCGGCGTAATCATCTGGATGCCGCTTCAGACGATATCAGCTGGTTTCAGAACGCGGACATTGATTTCAAGATGGAGCTTAATAGCCGGACATTTGATATTACACGGCTTAACCTGTTCATCAATAAAAAATGGCCAGCGCCCTTGTTTAAAAAAAGCGCCTTTGAATTCGGTGTCGGTGTTATTCATGAACGCAATAAGTATATTGGCGAACTGGCGCAAAAATCCCGGGACCTTCAGTTAATCCTGCGGCCGAGTTTTAAATTTTAATTGACGGTTCTCGGTTAATAATTAGCCGAATGTTATAATTATTGACAGTAAAAACGGCTGCCAAAAAACTTTAAGCATATCCTGTTGGAGGTAAATTATTGTTTTTAATTGGGTTTTCGGATCGGTTATTGATTATGGGAAATATAGCTCCGTTTTTACTGTTATAAAACTTTACGATTATGCTTGACCGGAAATTAGGCTGCATTTCCAAGATATTGATTTAATTGTTGTATTTTATAAAGGCACAATATATGCATGAAATAAGGTTGAAACGCCACGCTGGCAGTTAAATGAGATAAATTGCAAAGGGGAGGTAAATAATGAATATTAAATCAACTTTATTAACCGCGTGTATGCTGGTTGTGCCGGTCAGTGTTAATGCAGCGGTGGTTACTATCGATGCGCTTAATCAGGGCTGGTATGATGATACAGGTTCCCATATTTCCGGTAATCCGAACTATCTGGTTGGTGACTGGGCGGGCATTGAATTCAGAAACTGGTTTGTGTTTGACCTGTCCGCTATTGGTGCGGTGAGCAGTGCTACGCTTAGAGCCTATAATATAGCTTCACCTCCGGGAACCGAACCGGGGTTTATCAGCTCTGACGCCAGCGAAACCTGGTCTTTATTTGATATTGTCACCAATATCAACAGTTTAATGGATGGCACCGGCGGATTGTCTGCATTTAATGATCTCGCGGCAGGAACGGGTTATGGTTCGCAAAATGTTTCTACTGCAGATAACGGCGCTTATGTCGAAGTTACCCTGAATGCCAGTGCATTGGCGGCCATTTCCAGTGCAGCAGGCAATTTTGGCATCGGTGGTGCGTTAACGACCTTAGGCGGCTCAGGTGATGAGAAACTCTTCTGGTATAGTCATGAGGATCCGCGAGTGGAATTAGTGGTCAACACGATTCCTGTACCTGCAGCGGTATGGCTGTTCGGTTCCGGTCTGCTGGGTCTGGTGGGGGTTGCCAGACGCTGTTAGAAACAATAACCGTAAGGCTTACAGCATTAAAAACCCCGCCAGCGTGCGGGGTTTTTAATGTTCACCCATTAACTGGCGAATACGGTTAACGTAACCACGTGTTTCTTTGGGTAGATAGACTCTTATTTCATCCCAGTTTTTTTCATCACTGGCGGTGCGTTTAGCGGCATTCAGAATTCTGCCGTAGCCGGCATTATAACTGGCAAACGTCATATAGAGTTTATCCTGTGCCGCTGTTTTTTTAAATTTCCGGTAAAGCACACGATCGTAATAAATACCTGCTGCAATGTTCCATTTGGGCAATTCAAGTTTGCTGAACTGAGGGTTTTTTTTACTGATCTCCGCAAAGGTGGCCGGCATAATCTGCATCAGGCCGCTGGCACCAACATGGCTTTTAGCATCATGTGATAAGCCGGATTCGGCAATGGCCTGTGCCTTGAACCAGTGCCAGTCGAACAACGGGCCAAAATAGCGTTTACTGTATTTTTTAAAATGACGATCATATTTGTTGGTCCATTTGCTGGAATGCACCGGATGATCGAGAAAGCTGGCAAAAACATTCTGGTTGCTGAGCGCAAGCAACGATAAAGCCAGAAGCAGGGTAACAGGGGAGCACATCAGCTGGAAATCCGTTCGGGTTAACTCAGGCCCAGACCGATGACCAGTCCCAGGGAAATGCCCAGGCCGATAAATATACCCATAACCATCAGACCCACTGCAATATTGCCCTTACCCAGTTCATCGCTGATATTAAAATTAACCATACGGTTAAACATGCTGCAGCTCACTTTCATGAACACCAGCGTCAGCAGCCCGCCAAAAACGACATAGACAAAATTTAAAATAATGGGTGGGATATCAATCATAATAAAACCTGTTTATATAGCATTATCGTATAATTTCAGCCGCTGATGTGCACGGTAGACTTTATTTTCCGCCGCCAAGACATTCCGGAGAGTCAGCGACGCGACCTTTGTTAAACCATTCTTCCATGGTCAGAGTATGCAGAGCAAGGGCATGAATGCCACCATCGGCACGGTCTTTTTGTAGTTCGTCTTTTAACACGCTATTGACTAGCCGGTGACGCGCGATCAGCATTTTTCCCTTAAAGTCATCGCAGACGATGGTCACCTTGAAGTGTGACTCCGAACCTTCGGGAACATTATGCATAAAACTTTCGTTAACAACTTCCAGATGCTCGGGCGAAAAAGCATTGTTCAGTTTTTCGGTAATGTTATCTTGAATACTCATGGCTTGATGATAACACAGCTGCAGCAGGCAAAAAACGAGTTAAACATCAGGTTTTATCATTACCGGAATACCGCCGCCAGATCACTGCTGCATCAATGACCGAGTATGAACCTTAGATGACGTTTAAAAGATTAGAAACTTTTGCGTCCTTCGCGGCAAAAAAAGCTTTTACCCGAAAGTCCGCTACTGGCCGGTTTAATATTCAGGGGTTGGAGTCATTTTTAAACGCTTACTAACGGTTATGCTGTGTCAGTTATAAAAATGACTCCGACCCCGGTGGCTCGTACTCTTAATAAGTACTGTCATCCTGAGCATAAATACTGTCACTATGCGCCAAAAGCCTGGCAAACAGTAACCTCAAGATCCTTCGCTATCGCTCAGGATGACATCAATAAAAAAGGCTGGTTTTTAAATTCGCGTCTTTTGCGTTCTCGATAACTGCTCCTGCGTTATTCTACTTACGGGCGTCCTGCCCTAATT
>JAJRUQ010000169.1 GCA_024277705.1 Gammaproteobacteria bacterium | reverse complement strand
CAGGTACGTCTTCAATTGCGTACGCACGACCTTTATAATAGTCCAGGTCAGTCAGCAGGTCGGTCCACACAGTGGTCCAGGTACCGGTCGAAGATTCAGCTGCAACCGCCGCTGCAACTTCTTCACGAGGAACACCGTCCTGTGGTGTAATTTTAAAACAGGCCAGTAGATCAGTGTCTTTAGGCGTATAATCGGGCATCCAGTACGTTTCGCGGTATTCTTTTACACCCGCATCATAGGTTTTAGCCATTATGTTCTCCAGTGGTTCAGTAAATGGGTTTTATGGCGCGGTGGTAATCCGCGTGGTGGACATTATGCTGAAATGGCTGTATAAATAAAAATCAATAGTTTCTATTTTAAATATAGAGTTTTATCTATGGTTTATTCAACGGCTGAAAATCTTATTCGTCATGTTACTCTGCGTCAGATGCAGATCTTTGAAGCGGTGGTGCGCCTCGGTGGTTATACCCGCGCCGCAGAAGATCTGCATCTTACCCAGCCCACCGTTTCCATGCAGATAAAAAAGCTGAATGAGGCAATTGGTTATCCATTGCTGGAACAGGTGGGACGCCATGTGCATCCAACCGTTGCTGGTGTCGAGGTTTATAGCGCAGCGCGCGATATACTTGATCGCATGGTAATGTTGGGTGAATCGACCACTGAACTGGGCATGGTGGTGAAGGGGCCGTTGCGTATTGCAGTGATTACCACCGCCAAATATTTTATGCCGCATCTGCTGGGCGCATTTATTTCCCTATACCCTGAGGTTGAACCTATATTAAAGGTCACCAATCGCTCGCGGGTACTTGAACGTCTGAAATCGAATAAAGATGATCTGCTTATTATGGGGCAGGTGCCGGAAGATCTGGACGTTATTGCGCAGCCCTTTGTTGATAATGAGCTGGTGGTGGTTACTAATGTGAATCATCCGCTGACAAAATGTTCATCTATTACCTTGGAGCAATTACATAAAGAGCGTTTTTTGATGCGTGAAACCGGTTCCGGTACGCGGCTGGCGATCAACCGTTTGTTCGCTGAGCAGAATTTAATTATTCGGCCTTACATGGAATTAGGCAGCAGTGAAGCCATCAAGCAGGCAGTGATGGCTGGCCTGGGAATATCCGTGCTGTCGCGGCATAACCTGCGTCTGGAGCTGGAGCATAATCATATCGCGGTGCTGGATGTGGTGGGTTTCCCTTTGTTCTACCGCTGGTACGCGGTATATTTGAAAGGTAAAAAGTTGTCACTGGTATCACGAACTTTTCTGGAGTTTCTGCTTGAACAGGGCAAAGACATGTTGCAGCAGTTTCCTTATGGGCCAGCTGTGGGCATTGGTTCGAATTCTAAGACATAAGCAGCCGGGGTTGATACCAGAAGAGAGGGTGCGAGCATTATAGATTTACTGCGTGATGACGCTTCGGGCAATATGTTTTTTGGACAATATTAACGCTTGAATGCTAGTGTTCGGTTAATCTGAAAAATCCTGAACTATAATAAACTAATTAATAACTTAAATTATCACCGCTAAAGTAAATAATACTATATGACTGTGCCATTACATATTCTGTTTGAACAATGCGCTCAGAAATCACCCGATGCAAATGCATTAATACATGAGGATGTCACACTCAGTTATCGCCAACTTGATCACACAGCGACACAACTTGCCCGGCATTTATCCCAACAGGGGGTAGCTCAAGGTTCATTTGTACATCTTTATATTACTCGCAGCCCTGATCTAATCATTACCATACTGGCGGTATTAAAATGTGGTGCTGCCTATGTACCGCTAGAGACAAACTACCCGCAACAGCGTCTGTCTTTTTTATTTGCTGACCTTGAATCTTCCTGCATCATCACCCGGACTGATTTGCAGGCGACTTTGCCTGAGGTTGGTACACCGCTAGTCCTTATTGATGAAGTAAATCTGGATACAGAACATCCTTTTATCTCTGTCGTTCCCGATATGAATCAAACCTGTGTCGTCCTGTATACCTCCGGTTCAACAGGACAGCCCAAAGGGGTTAAGTTACACCACGCTGGATTATGTAATCGCTTATTGTGGGAGCAGGGGAATACAACGTTTACTGAAAATGACGTGGTGTTACAGCATGCCTCGATCTCATTCGATTTTTCACTCTGGGAAATATTCACTGCTTTGTTAAACAGTGCATGTTTGATCATGCCACGAAAAAAATTTTCCTATGAAGGCAGTTACCTCGCACACTTAATCATCCGGCACAATATTACTGTCATGGGCAGCGTACCTTCACTACTTTCTTTATTAATAGAGGATCCGGAATTTACAAACTGCACTTCATTGAAACGGGTAGTTTCCGGTGGAGAAGTCTTATCCGTTGATTTTCAAAATCGGTTTTTTGAAAAATCAAATGCTGAATTAATCAATATCTATGGACCAACAGAAGCCAGTATTTCGGTTTTACACTGGCATTGTCAGCGCAATTCAAAAGATAAAAAAGTGCCGATTGGTCATCCTGTCGCAGGTATGGATATTTATCTGCTGGATGAAAAGATGCAAGCTGTCACCAGAGGAGAAGAGGGAGAGCTGTTTATCGCAGGTATCGGGGTTGCCAGTGGCTATCATGACCGGGAATCACTGGATGAACAGCGATTTGTAAGTGATATCTTTTTTAAAGACTCAGACAGGAAAATGTATCGCACGGGGGATATCTGTCGGCAACGAAATGATGGAGCTTATGAATATATCGGCCGCAAAGATAACCAGGTAAAAATCAGAGGCTTAAGAGTAGAACTTGAAGAGATTGAGTGTACTCTGAATGCCCACCCGGAGGTCAGGGAATGTGTGGTCGCTGTACCTGATAACCACAAAGGTAATCAGAAGCTCATTGCCTGGGTAGTGATGAATGACAGGAAAACACTGGATGCAAATGAGCTTAGAAAGTATATGTCGCATTCACTTCCGTACTATATGGTGCCCGTAATATTTCAGGCGCTGGAAAAATTACCATTAACACCTAATGGAAAAATTAACCGGCAGGCTTTAAATCTCGACAAACAAACAATTGTTTCTAGCGGAGATTTTTCAGCAACAGAAAACTTATTGAAAGATATCTGGCAGGATATTTTGAATACAGAAGTCAATGATGTAAACAGTCATTTTTTTGACTGCGGGGGGGACTCGCTTGCCTGCCTGGAACTTTCTGTAAGGATTGAAAAACAAACGGGTTTAAGTTTTCCGCTTTCTCTTTTATATCAGGCTGATACGATTCATGAGCAGGCACAGCGACTGGAAAATGGTGATAACAGTGAAGCCTATGCCAGAGTCTTTAATATCAATCACACGAATAACAATACAGGTAAAACCCTGATTATTGTTTCTGCTATTGGCGGTAACCTTTCAGGTTTTTCTGAGCTTAAAGCTTATTTAACTGACTATGAAATTCTAGGGATAAGTTCTCCCATGTTTTATGATTCAAAAGACATAATCAAAGACATCGCCAGCTCACAATGTGAGGCCTTGCTTTCTTATAATATTAAAAGCGGGATTGTACTGGCGGGCTTTAGTGTTGGTGGTCTGATTGCACAGGAATTAGCCCGGCAATTAAAATCGTATGATATCAAGGTAGAAAATATTATCCTGATGGATACCGGTACCCCTGATATGGTCCTGAAATTTGAGAAAGACAGCCTTTCCAAAGTGCAGCGATTGCTTAATATATGGGGAAGTATCGCTTCACGAAATGTCAGTGACACAATAAAGTTTTTAAGAGAAGGCGTTGCAAAACGCTGGCGTAAGAAAAACCAGTTAAATAGTCGTCCCAAAGTTATCGCTCAATTAATTCGTAACAGGAAAGCTCGTTTAAAGGAATTGAGTATAAAAGCGGTCAGGCAGTATCAATTGAATATTTATGATGATGATCTGACATTAATACGAGCACGAGATCAGGTGATTTTTTCCAGTTATGATATATCTTTAGGCTGGAAGGAATTTGTCGGTGGATCATTTCAGATTGAAAGTGTTGCTGGCTCTCACGCTTCAATGTTAATAGCGCCAAATGTCGCAGATGTTGCTGCCATTGTTGAAAACCTGTTGATGAAAGAGGCATTGGAGTCAGATCACAATACCCGCTAATATTCGAGAAAACTGTGATCTGACTTTAATGGTTCATGTTTTTTGCCAGACTCTGCTGATTCCGGCTAAACCTGTCAGGCCTGAGACAAACAAACAGACACTGGCGGGAAGTGGTATTGCTGAAAAACCAATGGGTGTTCCTGTTTGCGCATCAATCACCTGTAGCTTTAAGGTTACATCAGACATAGAGGTAAACGTCATATCAAAACCAATAGCGCCAGGGAAATCTCCAATAGCCGGTGGTTCAGGCTGCGGGTTAAACCCAAGCCGGATTAAAGGGGTGTCAAATCCATTTCCCTGTAATACAAAACTGTTCCTCCAGTCTACTTTTACGGTTCCGGAATGAACCGTATATGGAAGAGTAAGCAAGCCAGTAATAATGATTAAAAAGCCCAGTTGCCTGTTCATCATGATATCCACCCCTACCTGATATTATTTTGTTTTAATAAGGTGAACAAATCAGTTGATACAGAAAAGTGTATGACTGGCTGAAGAAGTAAATATTGACATAGGTCAATAAAAAAACAATAAAAAGGTATAACAGGTTGACGTCCGGCATTGGGGCCAGAGCACAGTTTTCTCTAAGTATTAACGATTATTGTGATCTGCCCCCGGTTTTGCGAATTAACTGTCACTTTAGTTTACAAAAACATGTGGATGATATTTTTGGTTTTTATTAATTTTATGTATAACAACAACTTGCGAAGCTGGTATAAATATTGCTTCATGATGAATTGACATTAATTAACGTAAAAGGAACTTCAAAAATGAAAATACAAAAATTAGGTTTAGCTGCTGCAGTTTTATTTTTATCGACCACGTCCAATGCTGCATTAGTCGGTAATGGCATCTATACACTGGATACAGCAACAGGATACACCTGGCTGGATGTTACTGAAACAACCAACTGTTCATACAGTGTTATGTCGACAGGCGGCATGTGTAATGGTACTGATTTAAGCGTGTGGAATTTTGCTACACAGACGGATGTCTATGAACTATGGGGTAATGCGGGTATCAGCATTGAAAATTCGACTACATATACTGTTGCCAATACCAGTGAAATCGACAATTTGATGGATCTGGTTGGTATTACTGTTATCAATACCAATACCTTCTACGGGGTAAACGGTTATGTTTCAAGTTCTACGGATCAGATTTTACAGTTGTTTGTTAAAGATGGTACCAGCAGGGATTATGCATTTACTTTACTTAATTCACCCTACAGTGTTGTAGGCGGCTGGTTTTATCGCACAGATATATCCAATGTACCTGTTCCTGCAGCTGCCTGGCTTTTCGGTTCAGGTTTGTTAGGTTTGATTGCAGTGGCTAGACGCAAGAAAGTATAAAGCTGAAATTGATATTACTTATAAAGTGGGGCAGATTGAAACTTATTAAAAGTTTCAATCTGCCCCACTTTATTCTTGTAAAATTATCTTGATTATTGCAAAATAAACGTAGAGTTAATCACATAAGTATGTGGTAACAGATAAAGATAAAAAGTAAATGTGGTATTTGTATTTAGAGGGGTATAAATACAGATGCCATGCATGCAAAAGTCAACAAATTTTTCGTAGGGTGTTATGAAAACTTACGCTATATTCGTTTTGATTTGTATTACCGCTTTTACCGCTATCCAGTCTGAAGCTATACAGCTGGTTGCTTCCTCAATGGCAAGAAGTGTCAATGCCGACAATGTAGCGCAAGGTATCACGGATACTTTTACACCCGATACCTCAGCTATTCATTCAGTTATTGTTTTTTCAGATGTCAAAGCAGGTGATCAGGTAAAGGGAGTCTGGGTGGCGGTTGATGCTATTGAAATACCTGATTATGAAATTGGATCAACAACTCTGAGTCTGAAAGCAGGTGAAGCTCGAGCGCACTTCCAACTGTCAAGACCGAATAATGGCTGGCCCATTGGCAATTATAATTTACTTGTTTATGTCAATGATGTGTTTATTACATCAATACCTTTTAAAGTAAAAAAGCGCTAGATTGATAGTGATCTGCACGCTTAAATTTTATACTGAATTTGCTGAATCATTTAAATACAGGGAAATAATCATTCTTTGATTTTTTACCAACAGAGGAGGCATCCGGGTATGATGCGGAGAATTTCAGTATTCATCCTTTCTTTTTTTATTCTGTTTTTTTTATTATTCCCTGTTCCAGCTTTTGCACAAAAAAGTCATGATGATTTTAAATTATGGAAGGATAAACTTGAGAAAGAGATGAAGTCGTCTTTTTCAAGTCAGAAAACTATTAAGCCTGAGATAAGAATAAAAAACATACCCCGGGGAAAAATACCGGGAGAAACGGATGTTACTAAATGTGCTTTGAGAATTTCACCTGATGCTCGCAGACATATCGACTCCGGTGGGGATGGCGATATAGCAGTAAATGTCAGTCGAGATATGAAATGTCCCTGGCGAGCGGTATCTGACAACCAGGACTGGATTAGTCTACAAAGTGGACACAGCGGTAATGAATCCGGTCGAGTTATTTATACCGTTAAACCTAATCTGTAAGTGTACGAGCGTAGCGGAACCATTCATATCGAAGATGCATTGTTTACAGTAACTCAGGATAATTATTGTACTGCCAGGCTGGAGCCCGGGAGGCAGGTTTTTGAAAATTCCGGCGGGACAGGTAATATTCTGGTTAAAGCCGATAAAAAATGTAAGTGGTCTACGGATAATATTCCGGACTGGATAACTTTTACATCATCCGGGGAACAAAGCGGGGTACAAACCCTGAGTTATACTGTAAGCCAAAACACGCACCCTTTCATTCGTGATGCCAGACTTGATATTGCCGGTAAACCATTTGTTGTTACCCAGAAACCGGCATGTACAGGTGATCTTTCTCCATTGTACTCAGAGATGGATGCAAGCTGGGGTGAAGCTACTGTCCAGATCAACTTACCACCAGATTGCCCATGGCGTGTCGAACCTGGCGCTGACTGGATTTCCATTACATCCCCGGATTCGGGGATGGGACCCGGTTTCTTTACCTATACCGTCTAGCCACGAGGATCACTTATAGGTGATAGTAATATAAGGACAGCGTTGATCAATGTTTTTGACGGAGTGCCTGACCATATAGTCATACAATATGCATGTAATCTCAGCATTTCGCCATCGACTAAATTATTTGATGTCTCGGGTGGTGAGGGTGTTCTGCAGATATCGACTTCCGATGGCTGTGACTGGCAAGTAGTAACTAATCAACCATGGATTCGGTTCAGCAACAATATCAACAGCGGCAGTGGAAGTGCCAGTGTTGTATTTTCTGTTCCTGATAATGCTGATGGGGCACCTGCTCGTGATGGAAATATCAGTGTTAGGCAAGGAGATTATGGGTATGGACTTCATGTCATTCAAAATGGCTGTACATACACGATAGGAAGTCCGGATTATGAATTTTTTGAGTATAATGGTGGTCAGAGTCGTTTTAATGTGTATACACCTGATACCTCGTGCTCCTATTCTCTGGAAACAGATGCCTCATGGATTCATCTTTCTCGTCTACCGAGCTTACCATCTGTGACCAGGCGACCACCGGATCCGGTTATGCATACAGATTCATCCGTACGTTTCAGGGTCGATAAAAATGAAACATCCTCTATACGGGAAGGCAGGATTTTTGTAAAGGGATCTGGCCTGGATGATGCAGAAAGTTTCAAGGTTATCCAGGATTTTCTGCAGCAAGGAGGCAATAAAAAGCCTGATGAAAAAGAACCGGAACCAGAATGTACAGCGACTATTGAGCCGCGCAGTGTTTCTTTTTTAGCGTTTGCGAGTTCTTCTATTTTTAATGTCAGCTTTGAGCAGAATCCAGGGACCTGTAGCTGGAGTCCAACAGCCGACAGGGACTGGATTAATATCATTTCCCCGTCATGCAACTGCATAGTGATGTTTTACGAGAGCACGAACTACCAGCCAAAAATATTCTGGTGGTAGAGAATATGCAGTCAGGCTTAGGCCTGCCTTCGCTTAAAGATAACATCGCTGTATTCGGTGGTGGCAAGAACATTAGCT
>JAJRUQ010000168.1 GCA_024277705.1 Gammaproteobacteria bacterium | reverse complement strand
TTGGTGTTAACAATCTGGATATCAACGCTGACAGTAATGCCGATAATGCGGGTGATGTGTTTATCGCCGGTGGTGTACTGCTGAACGCGCAGGGTAATGTGACGCTTTCCGGGGTTAATATCAATGCATTGACCGATTTGAATGTTAGCGCCGGTGCATCATTAGTTATTAACGCTGCAACGATTACCGTTGCCGGCAGTAATGTCGCGCTGAAAGCCGGCACAGAACTGAACATAAATGCAGCCCTGGGCAGCAGCCTGGCTCCGCTAATCGCCAATACGGCGTTGAATGCAGGCAATAATATTAATCTTGGCAGTGATATTTATCTTGCTACCAACAGTCTGACATTGACCGCTGACAGTGATGCCAGCGGCACCGGTGATGTCAATATTTCTGCGGTAACCATCAAAACTTTTGGTGGTCTGGCTATTTCGGGCGCTAATATCAGTGATCCGAGTGCCAGTATTTCCGCTTCAACTCTGGTGGTGAATGCTAGCACTGATATTTCTATTATCAATAGCCAGGTAACTGTCAGCAATAACGCAAGCTATATTGCCGGTGGCAATATAAATCAAACAGGTGGTGGCCTGAATATTGGCGGCAAGCTGAACATGAACGCAGGTGGTTCGCTGGCATTGAGCGGTGCTGTTTCAGTCGGTGGTAGTAATGCCAGCCTGGCTGCTGGCAATGATCTGACTATCAATACTGCCATCGGCAGCAGTCTGTCCCCGGTGAATGTTGATGTCACATTAAGCGCCGGCAATAATCTTAACCTGAATCAGGATATCTACCTTGCGAATAATGCACTTGTACTGAGCGCGGATGATGATGCCAGTGGCAGCGGTGATATCAATATTGCCAGTACGGTCAGCATTAACTCACTGGCAGACATTATCTTTAATGCGGTTAATATTAATGCAGCCGCTGATCTGAATGTAAATGCAGGCACGCTGTTAACGCTGAATGCTGCCAATGTCACTGTTGCCGGTAGTAATGCCACACTGCTTGCCGGTACTGAGCTGACAATGAATGCCGCACTGGGCAGCGCCGGTTCAGCACTGAATGCCAACATCAGTCTGCAAGCCGGTAATAACCTGAATCTGAATAATGAAATCTTTATCGGGGCAAACAGTTTAAGCCTGACAGCTGATAATAATATCAGCGCTAGTGGTGATATTAATATTGCCAGCGCAGTCAGTATTAATTCACAAAATAACACTACTCTGTATGGCGTTAACATTAATGCCGCCGCTGACCTGAATCTGACAGCCGGCACTGCATTAACACTGAATGCTGCCAATGTTACCGTTGCTGGCAGTAATGTCACACTGACAGCCGGCAGTGACCTGCTGATGAATGCAGCGCTGGGCAGCAACAGTGCCGCGGTGAATGCAACAACAACATTAACGGCAGGTAATAATATCGATCTTAATCAGGCTATTGTACTGGCGAATCAAAACCTGAGCATTAATGCTGACAGTGATGCCAACAACAGTGGTAACGTTAATCTGGCTGCCGGTGTAAACATAACAACACTGGGTAACCTGCTGGTTTCCGCCTATGATTTTAATGCGGTTAACAGTAATGCGATCAATGCCAATAATTTTACTTTTACCGGCGTCAGGCATTTTACTGCCAATAACACGGTGCTGGCTTTTGCCGGTGACGCTGATATTAATGCCGGCGGCAATATTGTAAGCAGTGGCGGCAGTTTGAATGCCGGAAACAATCTGCTGATGAATGCCGGCGGTTCGCTTATTGTTAACAGTGCACTGGCTGCCGCTGGTACTGATATCAGCCTGACTGCCGGCGCCAGCCTTACCATGAATTCGGCACTCGGTAACAGTGTTTCAGTGGTTAATGCGAATACCAGCCTGACAGCGAATGACAACGTCAATCTTAATGCTGATATTTATCTGGGCAATAATACGCTTACCGTAGCGGCCGACAGTGATGCCAGTGGCGTGGGTGATGTTAATATCGCGGCAGTGACTATTAACACCACTGGTGCATTGAACATATCAGGGGCTAATATCAATGATCCGAGTGCTGATATTTCAGCCGCTACATTAACCGCTAATGCCAGCGGTAATATTGCCATTATTAATACCACGGTGAATGTCAGTAATGATGCGAGCTATACGGCGGGTGGCGATATCACACAAACCGGTGGCAGTCTGACCGTTGGTGGTAATCTGGTTCTGTCTGCCGGCGGTCTGTTACTGCTTGACGGTGGCAGTGGTAGTGATAGCGGTAGTACAATTGCCAGTGTTATCAGTACACAGGGAGTTATCGATATCAGCGGCAATGATTTTAGTGCCAGCAATGCCAATGTTACTGCCGGTACCTTCAAGGCGGTACTATCGGGTGCGGTCACTGCCAGCAATGCCAGCTTTACTGCTGATGCACTCTATATGTCTGCCGCCGGCGATATTGATTTGGCCGCCAGTACGGTTACAGTGGGTACAGGAACGGTTAGCGGTATAACCGGTGATGCTGTAACCCTCGAATTCCTGGCCCTGAACGGTGTGCCACTGCCCGATACGGCTGATCCAAATGCAAAATTCAGTTCAGGCGGTACCTTGAGTCTGGGTGAGGTTAGCATGAGCGGTAATGTGCCTTATCTGTGGCTGGAAGCTGACAGCACAAACTTTAGTGCCTTGACTTTGCCGGTGGCTAACGATGTTATTGTGCAGTATTCACCTGTCACACTGACCAGCTCCATAGGCGTTGAGCAGCAGCCGGATGCCAGTCAACTGGTCAATTATAATAATTTACAGCATTTTTCTATTTTACCGTCAGCCTCTATTATTATTGGCAGCTCATTGCAGGAAGGTGATGTTCGTATCGGTGACCTGGGAGATGTAGATATTGTCGACCGGAATATGGTGGTGGTTACTGCTGCCCAGGTAACCAGTATCGACAATGTGATAACAACCGGTATTGTTGCCGAGTTGATCGTCGGTGCCGTTCTTGAAGTCGATGAAGAATTTGTTACTCCGGTATTAACAGAAGTTGAAGTGCCAATTGAGCCACCGGAAAAGAGTCCTGAAGAAGAAAAAGAAAAACGCAGGAAACTGGTAAAAGATGAAGAAGATAAAACGATTAATATGTGTGAGGCACTTTAATCGTGCCGGATGTTTTTAACAGTAAGACGTTCAATAATAAAAAAATGATGGATTTAAAATTAATCAGTTTGTTTTTTGTAGTTGCTGTCGGCCTGTTTACTTCCGGTCTGGTGCAGGCTAAAAATGCAGCCGGTGACGTACTACGAGTGACCGGCAGAGCAACGCTGACATCGTCTGACGGTCAGATTCGCAGTGTGAAAAAAGGCAGCGAAATAAAATCAACAGATATTGTTTCTACCAGCGCACGCAGTTATGTAAGAATGAAAATGAAGGATGATACGTTTATTATGGTTCGTCCTGATTCTCGTATGGTGATTGATGATTTTAAATATAATAAAAAGAAACCCAAAGAAAACCGTGGTTTCTTTTCATTATTGAAAGGCGGTTTTCGAGCAGTAACCGGACTGATCAAAAATAAAAAGCGATATCGTTACAACACCTCAGTCGCCACTATTGGTATACGTGGTACTGAATTCAGTGTTCGGGTGTGTGCGTTTGACTGTTATGATATTGATCCGGTTCCGGCAAATGGTTTGTTTCTGGAAGTGATCGATCATGACGTTGTTGTTACTACCCATGCTGGTGAGTTTGTCTTTACCAAAGGACAGTTTGCTTATGTGGCAGGCCAGGATTCACCGGCTGTTTTACTGGATAATGTCCCCGATATTTTCGATCAGAGTCCAATTCCGATAGCCGATCCGACAGGGTGTGGGGAATAGCGGACGTTATCTATGCAGGATGAAGGTAAGACAGAAACATCACTCGCTGGTGGTTATACGAATGTTGTTCCGGTCGATAGAGATAAACTGGCTAACCTTGGCGTTAACCCGCAGGTCTGTAAGCAATTTGCATTATCACAAAATACGGTTAATCTGAACCTTGTCGAGTTTTTTCATGCGCTACCGTATTTCCCCATTGCTTTTGTCAAACAGCAGGATAATAGCTATACCTCCTGTGCCGTTCTTGGTTTAAAAATCGCTGAAAATTTATTTACCGATGAGCAGGGTAACTGGCTTAAAGATACTTATTGTCCGGCTTATATCCGGCGTTATCCGTTTGTTACGCAAAGCGTTACCGTTGCCGAGCTTGGGCTGAATGATGAGGATTTACGAAAACCGGTGTTTGTTGATAAAGCCGCACTTGATGAAGACTCGCCGGCACTGTTTGTGGCAAATGCCAAAGCCACGCCTGAATGGGAAGCGGCAGAATCTTTTGTATCAGATTATATTTCTGCAGAAAAACAGACTCTGTTGTTTACACAAAAACTGGATGATTTAAAATTACTGCAGCCGTTTGATGCGCAGGTTCATCCTGATAAAGGTGATATGGTGCGCTTAAAAGGTTTGTATCGTATCAATGAAAACCTGCTGAACAAACTGCCGGCAAAGGTGGTAAAAGATTTAATGATGTCCGGTGAAATGTCACGTATTTATGCACATCTGATATCACTGGAAAATTTTGCAAAATTGCTTGACCGAGCTGCAGCTTAACTTGAACAGGGTTGCAGAGCGGGGTCGTAGTCAATTTTAAAAAGCCGGTTTCCGGGAAAAGGCGGCGGCTTATAAATTGACTCCGACCTCATATAATAAACAATAACTAAAAAACTGAGTACTAAATCATGGGTGTAGAAATAAAACTAAGTGATAATGAATTTCCGGTGTCACCGGTCTTTGTCGACTTTCTTGTGCATATTATTGAGAAGCGCGATTTTGAGAAAACCCAGTGGGGCGATCAGCTGAGTTAAGAGCTGAGCAGTGACCAGAAGAAAATTATTGAGCAGGCGGAAGCCAATGCACAAAAGATCATTACTGATCCGATGGGGCAGAAATATGTTGCCCGTTCTTATGAACTGTTTGTTGCTTTATTAACCGGTGATAAAAACAAAATAAAGGATATTCAGCTCAAGTTTCATTTTATTAATATTATCGGTGCACCACGTAATGGCGGTTCATATTTAACCAAGGAAGTTTACCGTTCACTGGGTTTCGATCCGGAGAAAGTACCTAATGTGATTGCGCATGACGGTTTTCCTGAAGCCGGGCCATTCAGATTCGAGCAGGGTGTTAACAGCTGGATCAGCAGCCTGCAAACCATGGCGGAATTCTTAAGCATGGTGGAAATCTATTTTGGTGATCGTACCCCGCATACCGGGAAAATTATTGTCCCCAAAAAATTAACCAAGGGTTCTTATGCCGGCGGATTTTTTCATCAGATACTGGGTGAGTCGGTGGAACATATTGTTACCATCCGCCATCCGGTAGCGGCCTGTATTTCAACTTATGAAAAATCCGGTGGTTTTCCTGAAAGTGGTAAACACATGGTTCGCGGTAATATCGAACAGTGGGTGGTGCGTGATCTGGTTTATACCGGTTTAAAAGAAGAAGAGGTGATGCAGATGGATTATTTTGATGCCTACCTGCGTTACTGGGAGCAATATCATAACTATATCGCCAGTACCGGCTTAAGTGCAAACCGTCATATTCGAATTGTGCCTTATGTAAAAGAAACCCTGATGGAAACCGCGCGTGATTATTATTATCGCTTCGGTGACCGTGATCCGCATCCGGAAGAGTTTAAGGTGTTCGATAAACGTGAGCGTCATCCTGAGTGGATAGAAAAAGCCGAACCGGTAGTGAAGCGTGTGCATGATACCTGGAAGGCTGTCGGCATGGAGTTTTCACTGGATGATGTCATGCAGTGCTGGTAGTTTTCTGATAAAGAGGTCGCTTTGGCTGACTTTTTAAAAGATTAAAAACCTTTGCCGCGAAGAACGCAAAGGGCGCGAAGAAAAGCAATAACTGAAGCAATCTATTTATTGTTTGTGCGCGTAGCGCACAAAAAAGTTTTCTTTGCGTTTTTTTGCGTCCTTCGCGGCAAAAAAATGCTTTCGTATTCAGGGGTCGGAGTCATTTTAATAACTAACACAGCATAATTGTTAGTAAGCGTTTAAAAATGACTCCGACCCCGGTGGCTTCAACAGAAGAATATCCAGCTTTTAACTTGCTACTTAAAACTTTTAACTTACAATTTCTTTGTCGGACTTACAGGAAAGACAGTATTTCTTTTTCGATCTGGTCTTTTTCGATGATGGACTTTTGCGCGATTTCTTTATCAAACAGGCCTTTAATCATTGCCGGAATTTTTATACCGGCCTGTTCAGCAATGGAATGCAATGCATCTAGGTCATGGCTGTCGACTTCACCGGTCAGGGCGTTGGCAATAACGGGTGAAAACTTGGTCCATTCTGCGGTTGAATAAACAATGGTTTTAAGTGCTTTGTCACGACAGCTGTCATAAGCTTTAAAACAGGTGGCTGTGTGCGGGTCCATCAGATAGCCATTATTGAATGCTGCTTTAATATAATGTTTGCCTTCTTCGTCATCGCAATAGTCGGCAGCAAAAATCGACTGCAGTGTTTCCAGTTCTTTTTCGTTTAACTGATAATGTTTTTCGTTGTCCAGCTGAAGCATCAGCTGTTTGGTGCGCTTGCTACCAAACAGGTCAAATAATACACGTTCGATGTTTGAGGATTTTAAAATATCCATTGCCGGTGAGGTGGTCGTCACTACTGAAGAATTGCGCAGATCATAAGTACCGGTAGTAATTAAAGATGTCAGGATATTGTTGCGGTTGGAGGCAATTAAAATCTTTTCTACGGGCAGGCCCATCTTCATTGCGTAATAGCCGCCTAAGGCATTACCAAAATTACCACTGGGCACGTTAAGATAAACTTTTTCACCGGGCTGAATCGCTCCCTGTCTGAGCAGCTCAAGATAGGAATGGATGTGGTAGATAATCTGAAAAATAATGCGGCCAAAGTTAACCGAGTTGGCGGCTGACAGATGGATATTTTTTTCTTTTAATGTTTTTTTGAAATCATCAGAAGCCAGCAGTTGTTTCAGTGCATTCTGGGTATCGTCAAAATCACCGCGCACCCCGATGACTTTTAAATTTTCTGCATCTTCGGTGACCATCTGCAGGCGCTGTACATCGGAGGTGCCGCCCGCAGGATACATACAGGCTACCTGTACATTGGCCTTGTTTTTAAAGGTTTCCAGAGCGGCAGGGCCGGTATCACCCGAGGTGGCGGTCAGGATTAAATAGTTTTCATTCCGGTTTTGTGCAATGGAAGATAATACCGTACCAAATGGCTGCAAGGCCATGTCTTTAAAAGCGCGCGTCGGACCATGCCATAATTCACTGACATACAGGTCTTCTTTTACTTTAACAACCGGCACCGGATTGTTCGGATCATCAAAATTATCATACAGTGACAGTGCGGCTTCAATGATGTCGCTTTTTATATCAATTTCAAAAGCAGACAAAACAGCCGCAGCCAGAGTTTTATAACTGGCGTTCAGGTGTTGCTGTAAAAAGTCCTGGCCAAGCTCAGGCAGTTTTTGCGGGGAATACAGGCCGCCAAAAGAGGAAATAGGCGCCAGAATCGCTTCAGAAAAGCTGACTTTGTCAGGGTGCTGGCCGTCATTGCCGCGTGTTTCAATAAAAAACATGGAAAATCCAGAGAATTAAAAAGGGTAGCGGCGAATTATAACCAAATAATTTACATTCTTCCTTAGAAATTTTTATTGTCTTGTCCCGTGATCGTTATTTATTGATTCTGGATTGCAGAAGTTTTACAAACTGCTGGCGTTCAATTTCTTCCGCCCCCAGGGTTTGCAGATGTCGGGAAGTAACCTGGGCATCAATCATGTAAGGTTTGATGTTGTTGCAGATGTAGTGCATGGCTGTTTTTGAGGCATCTTTCATCCGGCTGAACATGGATTCGCCAAAGAATATATCGCCCAGCAGCAGGCCATAAATACCGCCAACCAGTTTTTCCTGATGCCAGCATTCAACGGAGTGCGCGTAACCTGACTGGTGTAACCGGCAGTAGACCTCAAGCATGGTTGCGGTAATCCAGGTACCGGCCTGTTCATTATCTTTCAGGTTTGTTCTGGGTTCGGCGCACGACAGCATAACTTCCCGGAACGCGGTATTGGTTTTAATTTCAAACGGATTATTATTCAGTGTGCGTTTAAAACTGCGTGAGACATGAAAGTGATCAGGATAAAGCACGCAGCGTGGATCGGGTGACCACCACAGAACCGGCTGGCCATCGGAATACCATGGGAATATCCCCTGTTGGTAGGCATCCAGTACCAGTTCAGGCGACAGTGTTTCGCTGGCCGCGAGCAGACCATCAGGTTCAGCAAGCGCTGTATTTACATCGGGGAAGGTAAAGTTGTTGTCTTCCAGCCAGGGGATCGGGGTTTTTGACATAGCGTTATTTGCGGACTCAGTCAGGGGTTCAGTTTTTTGTACGCCGATGATTCTAGCAGCAACTTGCCGTGCTCTTGCATTGCTGCTGTTTCGCGTTGTAAAAAATCCTCAATAGCGGTGCGAAATTCGGGGTTGGCTATCCAGTGAGCCGACTGCGTTTTTGTCGGCATAAACCCTCGCCAGATTTTATGTTCACCCTGGGCGCCGGGTTCAAACGTTTGCAGCCTGTTTTGTATGCAATAGTCGATACCAGCGTAATAACATAATTCAAAATGTAAACTGTCATAGTTGTCGCTGCTGCCCCAGTGGCGACCGTAATAATGATCGCCTCCCTGGTAACAGATGGTGGCGGCAACGGTTTTTTTATGATGGTAGGCAAAGCCGGCTTGAAGCTGGCTGGCAACGGCTTTGAAAAAGTTCAGGGTTAAGGTGGCAGCCCCGGATTTTTTTAAAAAGGTCACACGGTAAAAATCATAGAGTTGTTGCCATTGTTCATCGTTCAATTCGCTGCCGGGAATTAATTTTGTTTGTACATCGCTGTCACTTACTTTTCTGCGTTCGCGTTTAATGTTCTTGCGTCGCTTTGAATTTAGCCGCCCCAGAAAGTCGTCAAAAGACTGGTAGTTATTATTCTGCCAGTGAAACTGGTAATCAAAACGGATTAAAAAATCGGTATTACCGAGTATTTTAATGTCCTCGCAGTCAGCAAATAAAAGATGTGCAGAGGAAAAGTTATTTTTTTCGGCGCAGGCGATCAGTGCTTCAATCAGGCCTTTTTTAATGGTGTTGGAGGTAATGGTTTTACCATTGCTGTCTACATGCTGCTCAAGGCTTAATAATCGCGGTCACTGTGCCGGGGTAAAAGGAATGGTGGTGACAAGTTTCGGATAATAATCAAGTCCGTTTTTCTGGTAGGCATCCGCCCAGGCCCAGTCGAAGACAAATTCACCGTAGGAGTTATCTTTGATATAAGCCGGGCAGGCACCGATTAATGTATCTTTGTCATACAGTAAACAGTGTTGCGGATACCAGCCCCAGTTTTGCAGGCAGTCGTGTTGTTCCAGCGCAAGCAGAAATTGATGTTGTATAAAGGGATTGTTTTTACCGGCAAGCAGGTTCCAGTGGCTGGCAGGCACACTGGCAATATTGTCGGTAAAAACAATTTTCATTGGCTATGGTGCTCTCGGGAAAGCCGTGTTTGACTAAATGAAATCACGGAACAGAATTCCGTATCCTGCCAGATACTACAGCTGCAGGAGTGGAACCTGTTCCGCGATGCCGGTTAAAAAAGTATTAACCGCGGTTGTTGCTTACAAATTGCCCAGGTCTTTACAGATAATATCGTCAAGATAACGTTCTGCATCCAGCGCTGCCATACAGCCGGTTCCTGCAGAAGTAATTGCCTGGCGATAAACATGATCCATAACATCACCTGCTGCAAACACACCTTCGATACTGCAGGCGGTAGCATTGCCGGCAGCGCCACCTTTAACACTTAGGTAACCGTTATGAATGTCTAGCTGTTCTTCAAATATCGCAGTATTGGGTTTGTGACCGATAGCAATAAAAATGCCCTGTAAATCAATATCTTTTGTTTTGCCGTCTTTGACATTTTTAATCCGCATGCCGGTAACACCACTGTCATCACCCAGAACTTCATCCAGTTGACTGTCCCATTCGATCGTTACATTACCGTTTTTAGCTTTGTCGATAATTTTATCCTGCAGGATTTTCTCCGAACGTAATGCATCGCGGCGATGTACCAGCACGACTTCTTCCGCTATATTGGACAGATACAAAGCCTCTTCTACTGCGGTATTGCCACCACCGATAACGGCGACTTTCTGTCCCTTGTAAAAGAAGCCGTCACAGGTTGCACAGGCAGATACGCCTCTGCCCTTAAAGGTTTCTTCCGATTCCAGGCCCAGATACATGGCACTGGCACCGGTACAGATGATGAGTGCATCACAGGTATAGGTATTTGAATCACCGTTTAGAGTGAACGGGCGTTGCTGCAGGTTGACCTCGTTGATGTGGTCAAAAATAATTTCGGTGCCAAATCTTTCGGCATGAGCCTGCATGCGTTGCATCAGTTCAGGCCCCTGTACCCCTTCGTTGTCACCCGGCCAGTTATCAACGTCGGTGGTGGTGGTTAGTTGCCCACCCATTTCCATGCCGGTGACCAGTACCGGTTCCATGTTGGCGCGTGCGGCATAAACTGCCGCAGTGTAACCAGCAGGGCCTGATCCCAGAATTAATAGACGTGCATGGCGAGTTTCACTCATTGTCTTTCTCCAACAGAAATAATTTTATAAATTGTAATATAGTGATAATACGGTAAATTACAGGGTCGCTATATTATCAAATCTTAATGACAATTGTTTTAGTTAAAAGTTTTGTTGTTTTTTGCGCTGCTGGTATCGCCGGTGCAACAAAAGACAGACTCGCCGGTCGTAGATAAAGCGGCAAGGGTATTATGCCGGCATTGTTATTAGTACCGCTAATATGAATTTAACGATAGCTGAACAAGGGCAGCCAGTAATTATGAAAATAGGGTTACCAAAAGAAATAATGAACGGTGAAGCGCGCATTGCGCTCACCCCCGATGCCTGTAAAAGCCTGCTTGCAGCCGGCCATGTGGTGTATTTACAAAAACAGGCCGGTTTGCTCAGTGGCTATTCAGATCAGGAATATTCCAGTAGAGGTGTGTTGCTGATGGATTCGGCAGAACAGTTATATTCTGTGGCTGAATTAATCGTGAAAGTGAAACAGCCGCTGGAGTCGGACCTGCGCTATCTGCGCAAGGATCATATTTTATTCAGTTACCTGCATCTTGCTGCCGATCCGGGGTTGATTCATTCCTTGTGTGACATCGGGCTGAGCGCCATTCCTTTTGAATCGGTCAGTGATGCCGATGGTCATTTATTATTGCTGGCGCCGATGAGTCAGGTGGCCGGGCGTATTGCGGCCATTCGTGGTGCAAGCCTGCTGTTTAGAAACCGTGGTGGTCGTGGCGTCCTGCTCGGCGGAGTGGATGGTGCCGATAGCGGCCGGGTGGTTGTACTGGGCGCTGGCGTGGCAGGCAGCCATGCGGTGGCTGTGGCAGTTGCCCTGGGTGCACAGGTTGATGTACTTGACCTGAATGAAGCTAAATTAAAGGCACTGAAAGTACAGTATCCGTCTATTCAAACCCATGTTTCGACTGCCGCCATAATTGAAACCCTGTGTGTATCGGCTGACCTGGTGATTGGTGCGGTTCTGCTTGCCGGTCGCCGCGCGCCGGTGGTGTTGAAACAGGCGGTTGTCAAAAAAATGAATCCGGGCAGTGTTATTGTGGATATAGCGATTGATCAGGGCGGCTGTGTTGAGGATATTCATGTGACCAGCGCTGATGAGCTGTGTTATATCAAACACGGGGTTATTCATTCTGCTGTGCCCAATATGCCGGCAGCCGTCGCCAGAACGGCATCACAGTCACTGTCATCGGCAATATTGCCTTATGTTAAGGCACTGGCCGCAGATGCAGCAAGCAGTGACTTGCAGCAGCCGTTGCTGGCTGCCAGAGCGATTGCTCAGGGTCGGGTAGTGGATAAGGTGCTCGAGGAAGTGCTGTCCTGATCATCAGCGTGAATACTTGCCAATAATCTGCTATTTTTGCCGGATGAGGGTTATAATTACAAGTTGATACACGCAGACCGGTGGTGATACCGGCTGTGTTTTACGAATCTGGATATACGTCTGGAGTACAGGTTTAAAACCGGAGCTATTTGATTGGCACAAGCACGCCGTACAAAAACAATAAAAAACTCGGAGAAAGGTGCGGTCATCGCGACACAATTACAGCGCGGTCTGCGTGAAGGCGCGATGCTGGTGTTGATGGCGCTGGCTTTATTTTTGCTGACAGCTCTGGTGACCTACGAAGCGGGCGATCCCGGCTGGTCAACCACGGGTTCTCGCGAAGTTGTGCATAATGCCGCAGGTATTGTTGGTGCGTGGTTTGCCGACGTGCTGTACAGTCTGTTCGGATTTTTATCCTATCTTTTTCCGGTCATTATTGCCTACAGCGGCTGGCTGGTATTACGTAGCAATCATATTGAAGTTGATAAAGACATCGACTATCACGAACTTGGCATTCGCTGGGCCGGCTTTTTTGTTACCGTCGCTATGGGTTGTGCCTTAACCAGTATGCATTTTGCCACGGAGGCCGGTCAGTTGCCGCTGGATGGTGGTGGCATTCTCGGTCGCTGGATCAGCGATAATATGGCAGGTTCACTGGGGCTGTTAGGTTCAACACTGATTTTACTGTCACTTTTTCTGGCGGGTATTACCCTGTTCAGCGGTATTTCCTGGTTCTGGGTGATTGACAGTATCGGTTCGGTGACACTGAATATTATTAACCGGGTGAAAACAGGGTTTGATGCCATTATTGAAAACCGGCAGCTGAAAAAAGCAGGTGAGGAAGCTAAACAGCAACGTCAGGAAGTGGTGGCGGCGAGCAAGAAAAAACAGCAGGTGCGTGAGGCTGAAGGTAAAGCTGAAGTGCGGATTGAACCGGTGGTAAAAAAAGTAGAAATTTCCGAGCGCATGGATCGCGAAAAACAGATACAGCTGTTTGAAGCGCCGTCTGATTCTGAGTTGCCGGGTTTGCGTTTGCTGGACCCGCCGAAAGTGCAGGAACAGGGATATTCCAATGAAGCACTGAAAAAACTGTCGCGTCTTGTTGAGATAAAACTGGCCGATTTCGGTGTCGAAGTCGAAGTGGTCGCGGTACATCCGGGGCCGGTGATTACCCGTTTTGAAATGGAACCGGCCGCCGGGGTAAAAGCCAGCAGAATTACTGCTTTATCAAAGGATCTGGCACGTTCACTGTCGGTGCCCAGTATTTTAGTGGTCGAAGTCATTCCCGGAAAAACCTGTGTTGGTCTGGAAATACCGAATGAGCATCGTGAGATTGTGTCATTAAGTGAAATTTTAATGTCCAAACCTTATGATAAATCAGCATCACCGTTAACCCTGGGATTGGGTAAGGATATAGCCGGTCATCCGGTGGTCGCTGATCTCGGTAAAATGCCGCATTTACTGGTGGCCGGCACCACCGGTTCAGGTAAGTCTGTTTGTGTTAACGCCCTGTTAATCAGTCTGTTATATAAAAGTAAACCCGATGAAGTACGCCTGATTTTGATTGATCCTAAAATGCTGGAACTTAATGTGTATGAAGGCATTGCCCATTTGCTGACGCCGGTGGTGACCGATATGAAAGAAGCAGCAAACGCGCTGCGCTGGTGTGTCGGTGAAATGGAAAGCCGTTATGAGTTAATGTCGGGGCTGGGGGTGCGTAATATCGCCGGTTATAACCGCAAGGTAAAGGATGCCATTGAAGCCGGCGAGCCGCTGGAAGATCCAACGTTTAACCCTGACGTACATGCCCCCGGTGCACAGCCGCAAAAATTAAAACCGCTGCCGTATATCGTGGTGGTAGTGGATGAATTTGCCGACCTGTTTATGGTGGTGGGTAAAAAAATCGAAGAATTAATTGCCCGTATTACACAAAAAGCACGTGCTGCGGGTATACATTTGATTCTGGCAACGCAACGCCCTTCGGTCGATGTCGTTACCGGCTTGATTAAATCCAATATACCTACGCGTATTGCCTTTCAGGTGTCCTCACGGGTTGATTCACGTACCATTCTGGACCAGATGGGTGCGGAGAATCTGTTGGGCCATGGCGATATGTTATATATGGAAGCCGGTAATAGTCTGCCGGTACGGGTGCATGGCGCTTTTGTTGATGACCATGAAGTCCATAAAGTGGTGGCCTTTCTTAAAGAGCAGAATGAACCTGATTATATTGAAGAAATTCTTCAGGAAAGCTCGGTTGTCCTGCCCGGTGAAAAATCAGCTGAAGGCAGTGGTGAAGATGTCGATGCTTTATATGATGAAGCGGTGGCCATTGTGACACAAACTCGTAAAGCCTCCATTTCCTATGTGCAGCGCCGCCTGAAAATAGGCTATAACCGTGCCGCCAGAATGATTGAGGAAATGGAAGCGGCCGGTGTGGTTTCCATGATGCAGTCAAATGGCTCAAGAGAAGTGCTGGCACCACCGCCACCGGAATAATCGTTAATACTATGAAAATATTTTTGATACAAATGCTGCTCATGTTGAGTGTTCTTTCAGTCAATGCTGTTGCCGGTGAACAACATAAAACGCAGGGTGAAATCTATCTTGAAAATTTTCTGGCGGAAACAAAAACACTGACAGCGCATTTTCAGCAGACTTTGCATGCCGATGACGGCGAAATCATCCAGCAAACAGAAGGTATGTTTTATCTGAGTCGGCCGGGAAAATTCCGCTGGAATTACCAGGCGCCGTATGAGCAGGTTATTGTTTCTGATGGTGATCGAATCTGGATATATGATGTTGAATTGCAGCAGGTAACGGTGCAGCAGAAATCTTCCGGTTTACCGTCAACACCGATGGCATTACTGGAAAACAGCGATGTTTTGTATAGCAGTTTCAAGGTCAGTACGCTCGATGACAGGGACGGGCTATACCGGTTAAAACTGCAGAGCAAGTCGGCAGAATCTGATTTTGGTGAGATTGTTCTCGGGGTTGATGTGAACGGTTTGCGTTTTATGCAATTGCATGATCAGTTTGAACAGGTGACGGATATCGTGTTCAGTGATATTAAAGTTAACAAAAAACTGGCCGCCGAAATTTTTGAATTTATACCACCTGAAGGCGCTGATGTTTTTGGCGGTTAATAAAAAATGCTGGTAAATACCCGGTCTTATGTCTGCTGAACTGTTTGCAGAAGATAGCGCGCAAAAAACGGTTCAGCGTTATCAACCACTGGCTGACCGGATGCGACCATTATCCCTGGCGGATTATATTGGTCAGCAGCATATTATCGGTGAGGGTAAAACCCTGTCACAGGCCATCAGCAATCAAAGTTTGCATTCGATGGTTTTCTGGGGGCCACCGGGTACCGGAAAAACCACGCTGGCCAGAATTATTGCCAATTCCGTACAGGCGCATTTTATCAATTTATCAGCGGTGCTTGCAGGTGTTAAGGATATTCGTGAAGCTATCGCACAGGCGAAGCACTGGCAGTCTCAGGGCGAGTTAACCATACTGTTTGTTGATGAGGTACATCGTTTTAATAAATCTCAGCAGGATGCTTTTTTACCTTATGTTGAAGACGGCACCATCTTTTTTATCGGTGCGACCACAGAAAATCCTTCCTTTGAATTAAACAACGCCCTGTTGTCCCGGGTTAAAACCTATGTTTTAAAGTCTTTATCAGAAGATGATTTGCAAGCAGTTATTCGCCAGGCATTAAGTCGTGATCTCCAGTTGTTGCAGCTTGATATTGATATTGATCCGCTGTCATTAAACATGCTCGCGCGAATGGCGGACGGTGATGCCCGGCGTGCCCTGAATTTTCTGGAAATAGCCTGCGACCTTGCCGAATTGAGCACTGCTGAACTTATCACTGATAATAAAATATCAGCCAGGCGGGTGATCAGTCAGCAGATTATTGAGGATGTGACCTCACAAAGTGTGCGCCGTTTTGACAAGGGCGGTGACCTGTTTTACGAGCAAATTTCAGCCTTGCACAAGTCTGTGCGTGGCAGCAATCCGGATGCCTCGCTGTATTGGTTTGCCAGAATGCTTGATGGCGGGTGTGAGCCTTTATACATTATCCGGCGGGTGGTGCGTATGGCTTCTGAAGATATTGGCAATGCCGACCCCCGCGGCCTGCAACTGGCGCTTGCTGCCTGGCAGACCTATGAACGCCTTGGTAGCCCGGAAGGTGAACTGGCTATTGCCCAGGCCATTGTTTACCTGGCTTCAACGGCTAAAAGCAATGCCGTTTATACGGCTTTCAAACTGGCCATGGCCGATGCAAAAAAATTCGCTTCAGCAGAGGTTCCCGAGCATTTAAGAAATGCGCCGACCGCATTGATGAAAGACCTGGGTTACGGTGAAAACTATCGCTATGCTCATGATGAGGAACAGGCTTTTGCTGCCGGTGAGACTTATTTTCCTGATGAAATGGGGGAGAAAGAATATTATTCGCCGGTGGAACGTGGTCTGGAACTGAAAATAAAGCAGAAACTGGATACTTTAAGACAGTTGAACCGCAAACATGAAAAAAGTTAGCCTGTTTTAAAATGCAACAGATGGCTTTTAAAAGGCCGCCGCAGGCACATACTTCATATTTTTAACTATACTCAGGTCTTATTAATGTTAAATAGTTAATCAATTTGTTATGAAGAGAAATCAGGAGCGTAGCTCGGTAGAAGGATACTGTATTCAAATATTGATTATTAACGGTGAAGTGGAAAGTTGTCTGTCTCATAAGTCCTACTATATAGAGAATATTGGTAAGGGTGGCTTTCGTTTTGTTTCGGATGCAAAATTTGAGCTTGAAGACAGGGTACAGGTATTATTGCGTTTTCCTGACGGGTTTTCACAGGAAGTGTTAGGTCGTATTTGTTATTGTGATGTCATCAATGAAGGCAAGACCGCTTATGGTTTTAGTGTTATTGATGGCTTTTATTCTCTACATGAAAGCGCAGGTTAGTGCAGGCCTACCTTGAAATTCCAGTTAATAGAACTTTTCTGTGAATGATAAAAATTCTGAAATAAAACAAAAACGTTTTATTGCTATCACCATAATATTCAGCTTTGTGTTAAGCCTCTCGCTGGCTGAATGGGTGTTATCTTATCAGCGGCAATTAATCGAAAACAGTGAGCACATGGATCCGGGTATGATTCTGTATGATGCAGAGTTAGGCTGGAAATTAAAACCATACTGGGCAGGCAGGCATACGCATTATGATTATGATGTCAGTTACAGTATAAATTCTGACGGGTTTCGCGGTAAGTCTGCCGCTGCTCACCTTAACAGCCATAATAATGACAGGGAAAAAACCTTTGCCATTGTTGGCGACAGCTTCAGTTTTGGCCTGGGGGTAAACGATGAACAAACGTTTACCGCCTTACTTAATGCCTCAGCAGAAAATACCGCTGTATTCTCCAGTGGCAGTGAATATTCCTTTTTAAATTACAGTGTTCCTGGATACAGTACCGATCAGCAACTGCTGCTGATAAAAAAACAGGGTGATAAAATAACCCGAAATATTGTACTGGTGGTTTATTTGGGTAATGATATTTTTGATAACATGAGGCCTTTTCCGTTGCAGGCGGAACATGGCAAACCTTATTTTAGCCTGCAGGATAACAGGCTGTTATTAAATAATGTACCGGTGCCGCTAACCCGGAAACCGGCAGCGGCTCGTAATACTACTATCTCCAGTCTGGTGATGGGCAAAGACTATAAACAGTCTTTTTTATCCGGGTTTGAAATAAGCCGTCGCCTGGCCCTGTTTCAACCGGACATTCAATTAAACAGAGAACGCCTGGCGGAGCGGTTTTCAGATCCCCTTAAGTTAATGTCGGCGCTGATTGCTGAAATAAATTCTGTGTTGCAGGCAAGGCAGGGTTCATTGACGGTTGTTCTGCTGCCGGGGCGTTCTTATGTACAAGCACCACTAAGTGTTTCAGCCGGTTATCAGGAATACTTCAGGCAGTCCATAAAAAAATCTGTTACTGCTTTGCCTGCAGTGCAGGTGCTGGATCTGGCGCTATATCTTAAACAATACTATATTACACAATCAAAGCAGCTGTATTATCCAAATGAAGGACACTTGACTCCGATGGGGCATCAGGTTGTGGCTGAATATTTACGCTCACAGTTATAATAGACGCTCGCACTTTCTTAATTCTATTTTATTTATACAGTTGATGAAATGACATATATTCTGGGAATCTCCGCTTATTATCACGATAGTGCAGCAGTATTGTTGTTTGATAGTGAAATTGTAGCGGCCGTACAGGAAGAGCGTTTTACCCGAATACGTCATGATGCCTCGTTTCCGGAAAAGTCGATCAAGTACTGTCTTGAAACAGCCGGGGTTTCCATGCAGAAGATCGATCATATAATTTTTTATGATAAACCTTTTTTAAAATTTGAACGCCTGCTGGAAACACATATTGCAAGCTCTCCTTTCGGTTTGCCTGCTTTTATAAAAGCGATGCCGGTGTGGTTAAAAGAAAAGCTTTATCTGAAAAAACTGTTGCGCGATGCTCTTGTTCAGGTGGGTGGCTGCAGTATAAAAGATTTACCGGCTTTGCTGTTTTCTTCACATCATCAGGCACATGCTGCCTCTGCATATTATGCCAGTCCTTTTGATGAAGCTGCCGTATTGTGTCTGGACGGCGTCGGCGAATGGCAGACCAGTACCGGCTGGCTGGCAAAAAACAACCAGATGGATCTGCAGTGGCATCTTGATTTTCCACATTCACTGGGCTTGCTGTATTCGGCTTTTACCTACTATACGGGGTTTCGGGTTAATTCCGGTGAATATAAACTCATGGGACTGGCACCGTACGGTAAACCGCTCTATGTGGATTTAATACTGGAACATTTAATTGACTTAAAAGCAGATGGCAGTTTTCGTTTGAATATGCATTATTTTAATTTTGCTGCAGGTTTAACCATGACCAACAGGCATTTTCATGACCTGTTTGGCGGTCAACCGAGATCAGCTGAATCTGAAATATCGCAGAAAATAATGGATATAGCCCGCTCGATACAGTATGTGACCGAAGAAATTGTTATCCGTCTGGCAACCACGTTACAGCAGGAAACCGGCCTTGAAAATTTGTGCCTTGCCGGTGGTGTGGCTTTAAATTGTGTTGCAAATGGCCGATTGCGCCAGAAAAAAATATTTAAAAATATCTGGATACAGCCTGCTGCCGGTGATGCCGGAGGTGCGTTGGGCGCGGCTTATCTGGTCTGGTATCAATATTTAGACAACAAGCGTAAGTCAGAAAAGTGTTTACCTGATCCTGTGTCTGGCTATATGCAAACGCCCTTCTTGGGGACTGAATATAATGATGCGGAAATTGAACATTATTTATTATCTGTTGATGCCTGTTATCAGAAATTTGATGATGAAAGTCTGTCACAGACGGTTGCCGGAAATCTGGCAGAGAATAAAGTGGTTGGCTGGTTTCAGGGGCGTATGGAATACGGCCCGCGGGCGCTGGGGAATCGCTCCATCCTTGCTGACCCGCGCAGCGAAACCATGCAGGCGACATTAAATATTAAAATTAAAAAACGGGAATCATTCCGCCCATTTGCCCCGGCGATTTTAAAAGAAAAACAGGGTGACTGGTTTGAGATGCAGGAAGAAAGCCCGTTTATGCTTTTTGTCAGCCCGTTGAAAAAAAATAAATGTATTGCATTGCACGAAACCACTGAGGCCAGCGGCATTGAGCTGTTACAACAGAAACGTTCAGCACTGCCTGCGATCACTCATGTCGACTACAGTGCGCGTTTGCAGACCGTGTCGGAACACTGCAATAAGACATTTTACCGCTTGCTGAAACGTTTTGATGCGATCACTGACTGTCCGGTTTTAATCAATACCTCGTTTAATGTTCGTGGTGAACCGATAGTGGAATCACCACAGGATGCCTTGCGCTGTTTTATGAACACCGATATGGATGTACTTGCGATTGGCGATTTTGTGTTGAACAAACAGGAGCAGCCGGCTGATCTGGCTGAGCGGCTGAATGCACAACAGAAATCATCTGCCGCTGCCACAAAACTTGATAATGAGCGGGCGACAGTACCGGGGAAAAAAGAACTGCGGCAATTTGCTATAAGTACTGGTGTTGTTATTTTTATATTATTCGGCTGGTTGTTCCCATGGCTGATGGCCAGAGAAATGAATCTGACGGTATTAATATTTGTTGCTGCCTGGATTGTCTGGTCAGCATTGTTACCGTATTCTATTAAAGCGATATATCATGGCTGGATGCGTTTTGGTCTGCTAATGAGCAAAGTGATAACACCGTTGATTTTGTCAGCGATTTATTTTTTATTGATAACACCGCTGGGTTTTTTTATGCGAGTTTTTGCTAAAGACCCGCTAAACAGAAAAATACTGGCGGCGGCTGACAGCTACCGTCATTTTACGGTTAAGCCAGCTGAGCATCGAGTCACTGAGAAGTCGTCGCTAAAACAGGCAGCGATTAAAGAGAATCTGGAGAAACCTTTCTGATGCTGGAATTTATAACTGATTTATGGCAATTCGTGAAAGCCAGAAAAAAATTCTGGTTACTGCCGGTGATTGTGGTGATGTCGTTGCTGGGGGCTTTGCTGGTATTGGGGCCGGGATCATCACTTGCTCCCTTTATTTACACTTTATTTTAAGGGTGCAAGTACTTGATAGAGATGCCCTGGAATCATGTTTTGCTGTGGATTACGGCTGAAATAACCGGTTTTAACGGAGCGTTCAATTTCAGCATGATGGTGATGAAGTCACAATAGAAGTGTTTTTAATGACTTTACACCGGTAATGTTATTTTTGACCATTGATACTGAGTTTAAAAAGTGTGAAATACCTTCATGTTTTTAACATATATTGAAAGATTAACTGGTCAATTATACTTACTTAATGTTATAAACCGCATCAGGAAAATTAATTACTGAAAAGAAATATCTGGAGTATAAAAATGAAGAAAATGACAACAAAAATCGCTTTTTTAATTATTCTGTCAAGCCTGCTGGTACCCCTGAGCTCCTGTGGTGGTAAAAAGGTCGCCAGAGTTGATTCCGGCACAGTAACCGATTTAAGCGGTAACTGGAATGATACCGATTCGCGCCTGGTGGCTGAGGAAATGATTCAGGATGTTTTATCGCGTGGCTGGTTAGCTAAATTCAACCGGGATAAGGGTAAAGCACCTACTGTTATTGTTGGTACGGTACGAAATCTTAGTCATGAGCATATCAACACCCGTACCTTTATTGCCGATATGGAACGAGAACTGATCAACTCCGGTGAAGTGGATTTTGTGGCTTCAGCAAAAGATCGTGAAGAGATTCGCAGTGAAGTAAAAGATCAGGATTTAAATGCCACTGAAGAAACACGTAAATCAATGGGCCAGGAAATTGCGGCTGATTTCATGCTGCAGGGAACCATCAACAGTATTGTTGACGCCGCCGGTGGAGAACAGGCGCGTTTTTACCAAATCGATTTAACCCTGATTGAGTTAGGCACGAATAGAAAAGTCTGGGTCGGACAGAAAAAAATCAAGAAAACAATCGAAAAGAGTGGTTTCCGCCTTTAAACGGATTAATAGCAGGGTTGCTTGAATAATGAACAGATCAAACTTATGGTTTGCCGCAGATAACAGGAATCGTTTGTGGCAGCGGCGCATGATTAAATCTCTGGCAATGGCTTGTTCTGCCGTCCTGTTGCAGTCCTGTGCAACGTACGGTGATTATGCTGTTTCCATGCGTGATGGTTTGCGTCATGGGCAGCCGGAAGTATCACTGGCGATTGCCGAAACTCGTGATCCCGAGCAGAAAGAAGTTATCGCCTCACTGGATAAAGGCATGTTGCGCCGGATGACGGGCAAATATTCTGACAGTAACCAGATATTTGAGGTCGCCAAGCACCAGATAGAAGACCTGTATGGCATCAGTATTACTGAAAATATTGCTTCGGTAACGGTCAATGAGACCTTTCGTGGTTATGAAGGTGATCGTTATGAGCAGTTGCTGCTGCATGCCTATATGGCAATGAACTACATACAATTGGGACAACCGGATAGTGCCCGGGTTGAGATGTTGCAGGCTAATGTGAAAATGATGGAGTGGGGTGATGAGCCGGAGGAAGATGCCTTTATCCGTTATCTTGAGGGCATTATTTACGAAAGCCTGGGGGAGTACGATGATGCGCTTATTTCGTACCGCAAAGCTTATATTATATATAAAGAAAAGGCGGGGAATCCCTATCCACTGCCACCTGTAGTGCTGCAGGAGGATTTATTGCGTATGCTGGCCTGGCAGAAATTAACTGATGAATATAATGCTTATAAAGAAGAATTTGCCATGCAGGCATACCGGCCGGTAAAACCGAAGGATGATTCTGGTGAGCTGATTATTATATTAAACAATGGCCTGGCTCCGGTTAGAAGTGAAAGTTCTGTTTACCTTTTTTCTCCAGAAGTACAGCAAAACCTGCGGGTTGCCTTTCCTGTGTATAAAACTCCCAGACATTCTTTATATGCGGTACAGGCTGCGGTAAATGAATCGCAATACTCTCTGGAAACAGTCGAAGATATCGATGCACTGGCCCGCTATTCGTTAGAACAGGACATGCCTGGAATCATGGCGCGTGCGATGGCCAGAGCGGTGATTAAGTACAATACGCAATCAGCCGCGCAGGATAAAGGTTCGCTGGCCGGTTTGTTGATGACGGTCACCAATATTGTGACCGAACGGGCAGACACCCGCAGCTGGACAACCCTGCCACAGGAAATACAGCTGCAACGCATTATCTTACCCGTGGGGGAACATGATGTGCAATTGCAGGTGGTCAATGCAGCCGGGCACATTATTGATACCATTAATGAAAAAGTAGTGATCAGGCCGAAACAGATCAGTTTTATGATTAAACACTGGAATACTCCGGTTCCAGAGGCATCGGCAAACCCTGATGCGCTGAAACATGTCACGGCTGTCGAGAAATAGTCAGCCATATTGTTTAACCCTGTTAAGAGACATTACAAGGGAATAAATGTAGTTATGAAATCTTTGTTCAGAATAAAAGCGATTTTTAGTGTGTTACTGATTGCCGCCTGTATGCAATCAACAGCAGTGATGAGCACTGGTGATACGCCGCAGTGGGTTCAAAGTGAGCAGGATATGTATCCTAACTTTAAATACCTGTCGGCAACGGGTTCTGCGGGCAATGCTGAACAGGCTAAAGCACGTGCGCTGTCGAATCTGGCCAAAATCTTTGAAGTGCAAATTCGTGAAGTTTCGACCACTTCACAGGATATTCAGACGCATCAATCACGCGGTGTCGAAACCGTAGAAAAACGTCAACGTATTGCCAGCACGGTCAATTTAAAAACAGATAAAATGATAGAAGGGGCAAGGATTGCTGAGCAATGGCAAAACTCACTGGATTTAACTTATCATGCGCTGGCGGTACTGGACCGGACACATGCGGGAAATAATATTCGCACTGAAATGCAACGTCTGGATGAAGAAACACAGTATGCAATGAATCTGTTTGAAAAACGCAATGATGATCTGTTGAAAATATCTGATTTACACCAGACCGTGCAGTTACAGCAGGATCGTCAGGTTTTACAGAAAACCCTGAAAATAATTGATGTAAAAGGTAAGGGCCTGCCTTCTTCCTGGAATCTGGCTGAGTTGAACGAACAGCTGCAACAGGCATTACGTTCACTGCCACTGCAAACAGCAGTAAAACAGGATGATGTCGGCGGACTCAGTGCGATCTTGCAGGGAGCGGCGGCTGCTGCGGGATTTAATATCGGCAGTCGTGGCTATCAGCTGACGGCCAGTGTTGTCGCCCAGGAGCCGATTGATCAGAATGACTGGTACTGGTTACGGGCTACCCTTAAAATTGAATTAATCGCCCAGGACGGAAGCGCAGTCATTGGTTACAAGTCCTGGCCGCTAAAAGTTTCTGCCAGCAACAAGTCGCAACTTGATGCGCGTATGCAAAAAGAGGTGGATAAAAAGCTGAAACAGCACCTGTTGAACAGTATTCTCGAATTTGCATCTTAACGCTAATACCATTATAGTTTGTATTGTTATTGTTGATAATGTAAACAAGCTGGATGGAGTCCAGTTTCGTTGCTGTGAGCAACGGTTTTGACTGTCAAATTCTGGAGCACAGGATGAATAATACTGTTCAAATATCCAGGTGATTATGAACTTGTTTTAAATTTCGGGTGGCCAGCTTGACGCAATAGGGCTTTTACATGAATAACCGGGCTTATTTATGAGTGTGAAGAAAAAATTATGCTGGCGTCTTCTGGGTATAATCATACCATTTATTGTATTTGTCTTTATTGCATTCATCGGGGTTTATGAATGGGTTAGTTATAATGTTGATAAAAACAAACTCAACAGCAAACTTGAAGACCTCAGTTCTACCTATTCCCGTTTACTGGCGGAACCTGTTTCCCGCCAGAATCTCAAAGATATCCAGCTATATAATATTTCATTAATTGCAGATCCTGATGTTGCTTATGTTGTTATCAGAAACAGCGAAGGTGACATTCTTGAAAAATATGGTGAAGTTAAAGAATCTACGTCTTTACAGCGCAAGGTCAATATCAACTATTTTAATAATGATGCGATTAAAAAAGTTGGTGATATTGAGCTTGCGTTAACAACACAGACTATATTTAACAAACTTGTTAAACGTATTAAATATGAAGTTTTTTTATTATTTTCTTTGATACTTGTGGTTTTTGCTGCGGTGTGTATCGCATATGCGAAGACCATTGGGAACCCGCTTAAAGCGTTAATGCATTCAATTAATTATTATAAAAAGCATCGTAAACATATCAAGGTTACATACAATAAAAATGATGAACTGGGTACGATTATACAGCGCTTTAATGATATGCAGGAACATCAGCTGAAGATTCAGCAGGAACTGAAAAACCAGTATTTTTTTCTTGAAAAAACAGTTGCTGAAAGAACCCTTGAGCTGGAACAGGAGCTGGCCAAACATGCTGAAACATCATCGAAATTATATAAAGAAAAACAACGTGCCCAGGTAACCATTAACTCTATTTCTGATTCGGTTATTACCACGGATGAAAAGGGTGTTATTGAATTTATGAACCCGGCGGCACATGATTTGATTTCCTGCCAGCCGGGAGAAACCATTGGCAAAAAATTTTCGCAGGTGTTTCAATTATTAAGTATTGATTCACGTGATCCGGAGATAGATCTGGTGAGCTGGTGTTTACAGTCAAGCAGTAAACATAGTCCACCGGTTGAGTTTAATTTAAAAATAGCATCGGGTAAGGAATTTATTATTGAACTGGTATCAACCGGTTTGTTTGATGTTAACGGAAAGGCAAACGGTGTGGTGATATTGATTCGTGATATTACTAAAAATAAAAAACACACGAATGAGCTTTCTTATCTGGCACGGCATGATATGTTAACCGGTCTGGTGAATCGTCGTGAGTTTGAGACCCGGATGCAAAACCTGCTGGAAGATGCCCGTTTAAGTGAACGGCAACATGCCATGTTCTATCTTGATCTTGACCACTTTAAAATTGTTAATGATGAGTGCGGGCACGCCGCCGGTGATAAAGTTTTAAAATTGCTGTCAGAAGAATTTAAAAGGCATTTGCGAAAAGAAGATTGTATTGGTCGCCTGGGTGGTGATGAATTCGGTGTTCTACTGGTTAACTGTAATATTAAAAGTGCACAGTTAGTCGGTGAAAAAATGCGGCATGATATTGATACCTTTGAGTTTCAATGGCATGATAAAATTTACAAGCTGGGTGTTAGTATTGGCATCGTGGCGATTACACAACACGCCGATTCTATAGAAATGCTGATTGCTGAGGCTGATGCGGGTTGTTATCAGGCCAAGCAGAAAGGCAGGAACCGGATTCATCTGCACACTGTCAACTAGTCCTTTTCTCCAGATTCCCTGGATCTTCGCTTAATATCACTTTTCATTGATTTCACGGTAGTTGTCCGGAATGCTGTTGAATTAGTATTTTCTAATGTAAAATAGTTATTAGCAGGAAAAACCTGGAAAAACAGGCTGTGTCCTTTACGAGCCAACGTTGAACCGGAGCAGGGAACAGTTAGTTGATTCAGCGGTCTAAATGGCTGCTACCTGCCAGGGCAGGCTGAATATTTTAACCATAATCTGCTTGCCCCGGACTTGATCAGAACTTCCCTGGACGGTTTTTGGGATTTGTAAACAAAGTTGATGAAAAATATTATTTATAAAAATGATACATGATTTAGAAAAATTAACCGGTTTGTTCTACACTGATAGTGCAGGCGTGAATAATGATAGCGCTGGAATATGGTCGGGAAATGCCGAGAATTCTGCTGAATGCGCTGGTTTTACCAGTCATGCTGGAATAATAAATGCCAGTGATGACGGGGAGCATGATGAAGACTACGATTTAGGTAATGGCCTTGTTGTAGAAGAATCCAGGCCCGGATTAAAACCGCCAAAACAGTATAAAGTTGTTGTCATTAATGATGATTACACGCCGATGGAATTTGTTGTACAGGTGTTGATGACTTTTTTTGCCATGGACAATGCAAAAGCAACACGTGTAATGATGTCAGTACACACAAAAGGTAAGGGTATTTGTGGCATATTTAGCCATGAAATCGCCGAAACCAAGGTTGATCAGGTGAATGAGTTTTCACGTATCAACCAGCATCCTTTAATGTGTACCATGGAAGAAGCCTGATATCACATTTTAATTATTGGTAATTTAGTTAGTGGTAAGTATTTTAATGACAGGGCAGCACCATGTTGAGTAAAGAGCTTGAAACATCATTAAATAATGCATTTAATGATGCGCGTGATAAACGACATGAATATATTACGGTTGAGCATTTATTGCTCGCGCTGTTGGATAATAACAGTGCTAACGTCGTATTACAGGCCTGTGGTGCCGACCTTCTTCTGTTAGGCAATGAGTTAAAAGAATATCTTGAAAATAATACACCGGTGTTCGGTGATGTTGTCGGTGGTGAGGTTCAGCCCACTCTCGGTTTTCAGCGCGTTCTGCAACGTGCGGTATTTCATGTGCAGTCATCCGGCAAAAAAGAGGTGGTTGGTGCCAATGTACTGGTAGCCATGTTCGGTGAGCAGGAATCGCAGGCAGTGTATCTACTTAACCAGCAGAATGTAAACCGTCTTGATGTGGTTAACTATATTTCACACGGTATCACCAAAGTCCCCAATGAAACAGAAAAGCTTGAAGATCATTCCGAGCAGAGCGGTGCCCAGGAAGCCGAAGCGCAGCCACTTGAAAACTATACCTGTAATTTAAACCAGCGCGCAATGCAGGGTTTGATTGACCCGCTGATCGGCCGCGATGACGAGGTTGAAAGAACGGTTCAGATTTTGTGTCGCCGGCGAAAAAATAACCCATTGCTGGTGGGGGAAGCTGGTGTCGGTAAGACAGCGCTGGCAGAAGGCCTGGCAAAACGTATTGTTGATAAAGAAGTCCCCGATGTATTACTTGAGAGTACGATTTTTTCACTTGATTTAGGTTCACTGGTTGCCGGTACCAAATATCGTGGTGATTTTGAAAAACGTTTAAAGGGTGTATTGAAGCAACTTAAGCAGCAACCGGGTGCGGTTTTATTCATTGATGAAATTCATACTATTATTGGTGCAGGTTCCGCTTCCGGCGGTGTTATGGATGCGTCAAACCTGATTAAGCCCATGCTGGCCAATGGTGAACTTAAATGCATTGGTTCAACCACTTATGCGGAATATAGAAGTGTGTTTGAAAAAGATCATGCTCTGGCACGACGCTTTCAGAAAATAGACATTGAAGAGCCGAATGTTGATGAAACGGTTGATATTTTAAAAGGATTAAAATCACGCTTTGAAGAGCATCATGATGTGAAATACAGCAACAATGCATTACGGGCGGCGGTTGAATTATCACAACGGTATATTCTGGATCGGTTTTTACCGGATAAAGCCATTGACGTTATTGATGAAGCAGGTGCCAGCAGGCAACTGCAGGTACATGCCGGTAAAGGCAATAAAACATCGATTAATGTGCATGATATTGAAAATATTGTCGCTAAAATTGCCCGGATTCCGGCAAAGTCCGTTTCAACTTCCGATACCGATGCTCTGAAAAATCTTGAGCGTGATCTGAAAATGGTTGTTTTCGGACAGGATGAAGCCATCAGTACCTTAACTGCGGCTATTCGTATGGCTCGCTCCGGTCTGGCTGATCCTGAAAAACCCATCGGTTCTTTTTTATTCACCGGTCCTACCGGTGTCGGTAAAACCGAAGTCAGTCGTCAGCTGGGTAATATCCTGGGCGTTGAATTACTGCGTTTCGATATGTCGGAATACATGGAACGTCATACAGTTTCCCGTTTGATTGGCGCACCTCCGGGCTATGTTGGCTTTGATGATGGTGGTTTATTGACCGAAGCGGTCAACAAACATCCGCACTGTGTATTGTTACTGGATGAGATTGAAAAAGCGCATCCTGAAGTTTTTAACATACTGTTGCAGATTATGGATCATGGTACTTTAACCGATAGTAATGGCCGTAAAACAGATTTCAGAAATGTCATTCTGGTGATGACCAGTAATGCCGGGGCACAGTTAATGTCACGTCGTTCCATGGGCTTTACCGAGCAGAAAAATGAACTTGATGGCATGGAAGAAATTAAAAAAATGTTCACCCCGGAATTCAGGAACCGGTTGGATTCTATTGTTAATTTTGGACCGCTGGATGCACATACTCTGTCCAATGTGGTTGATAAATTTCTGGTGGCACTGGAGCAGCAGCTAAACGAGAAAAAAGTGACCATTAATATTGATAAAGCCGCGCGGCAACTGCTGGCAGAAAAAGGTTATGATCCGAAGATGGGAGCCAGACCGATGGCCCGTATTATTCAGGATTTACTGAAAAAACCATTGGCGGAAGATTTACTGTTTGGTGATCTAAGCAAAGGAGGGCATGTAGATGTCAGCGTGTCCGCAGATAACGATATTGTTATCGATATAGCCTCAGCAGCCATGAAAGTCTGATTCCTCAAACACGGGCCAGTTGCTCCGGTCGCTCCGGCAGTTGCGGTAACAGGGTGCTCATACCGGGGTCGCTGCTCAGGTCGCTGGCGGTAAAATCCACGGACTGTCCTGTGGTTGCTGCTGCGGTGGCCGAAGAGATAACAATACCATTATCGGGATCGCCGTCATCGTCCAGTGTCAGTAGCAGACGTACAATGTTACTGACCTGCAGATCACTTGCGCCGCGGGCACCGGCGACCAGTGACAATGGTGTCAGTACCGGGCCTGCTGCGGCAGAGCCGAAGACGATATCGCCAATAGAGAAGGTGACGGTTTCACCGGCAAGGTAATCATATTCCCCGGCGGTATTGGAGGTGCCCGAAATTGTGTTGGTCTGGTACTGCAGACCGGCGACTGGAGAGTCTATAAATACACCGGTTAAGGTTGTTGCCGGTACTCCTGGAGTGGTAGTGTTGCTGTCACTACCTCCGCCGCAGGCGGAAAGGAACAACATCGACGCACAGAGCGCCAGTATCTTTTTATCGCTCATAATCATACCTCCCTGGTACTTAAAAGCAGATGATTTTTTGATGGGGTTTGCTGTCGCATAGCATCTGAAAAAGACAACAGCCAGCATCATACACTTGATAACCATAATTTTAAAGCGGGATTAGACTTCCGGGGCCAGATCGCAATTGATTCTGATATTAGCGAAAACCAGGATCTGACCCCGGTTAAAGGGAGTAGCCCCTGTTGTTGTGGGTTCAAAGTCATGCAAAAACTGCTAAAATTCACGCTTTATTTTCATCATAGAACCAAAAACGACCATGCGCCCCGCCCATTTATTGACTGTTGTCGAAAAAGAATTTTTAAGTGCCTCTAAACATGAAGGTTTGATTTACCACACCCCTGTGATGTTATGGGGGGCACCCGGAGTGGGTAAGTCGCAAATGGTGGCACAGATTGCAAAAAATCAAAATACTGCCTTGATTGATATTCGCTTATCACAGATGGAACCCAGTGATTTACGCGGTATTCCGTTTAAACAGGGCAATACGGTGGAATGGGCAGTGCCGGCGATGTTGCCGGATGCAAAACGTCATGGTGAAAATGGTATTTTATTTCTGGATGAAATTACTTCAGCACCGCCCAGTGTTTCCGCCGCAGCTTACCAGCTGATTCTTGATCGTAAGCTGGGTGAATACGAAGTGCCGGACGGTTGGGCGATTATTGCTGCCGGTAACCGCCAGGGGGATCGTGGTGTGACTTACAGCATGCCGGCACCACTGGCTAACCGGTTTTCACATTATGAAGTGGATATTAATCTTGATGACTGGGTGGCATGGGCCTATGCCAATGGCATCGATGAGCGGGTGATTGCTTTTTTACGCTTCCGCCAGGATCTGCTGTTTGAGTTTGATGCTTCGCAAAACCCGGTAGCCTTTCCATCCCCCCGTTCCTGGGAATTCGCGCATCGTGCCCTGCATAAGTTTGAAGACCATCCTGAACTGTTTTCCGGTGCGCTGCAGGCCTGTGTGGGTAAAGCGGCGGGTATCGAACTGGCGGCGTTTATTGCCAGCCTGGATCAAATGCCCGACCTTGATGCCATTATTAATGGTGAAGAAGTTGCGGCACCGAAAGAAATTGATTTGCAATATGCTGTCGCCACCGCGCTGGTTGGCCGTGCCATTCGTGCCAAAGATACGGATGAGGCAATGACGGTACATGGCCGTATTTTGAATTACGCCAATCATTTCCCGCAGCGTGAAATGGGTGTGATGATGGTGTCGGACATGCATCGTGCCATCGGCCAGGATATTTTTGCGGTTCCTGAATTTGCCAGCTGGGCGGATAAAATTGCTGATTTGATGTTGTATTAACAATAAAGGCAATTTCGCCGCGAAGCATGCAAACCGCGCGAAACAAACTTTTTTTATGTTTTTAATATTTTGCGACTTTTGCGTTATTCGCGGCAAAAATGTGTTTTAACACTATGAATGACTATCCCGACGTTGAAAGAAAACTTGCTACCGCCAGAACCCGTCTGATACTGGACAAGCCTTTTCTCGGCGCGCTGGTGTTGCGCCTGCCGATGGTGGCCGGTGACCCCGGGTGGTGTGAAACCACCTTCAGTGACGGTAAAACATTTTATTACAACAACGATTATATCGATGCGCTGGATACCGAGCAGACGCAGTTTGCTCTGTCCCACGAGGCATTGCATTGCGCGCTTTCCCATTTTCATCGTCGCGGCCACCGGGTCAAACACCGCTGGGATATGGCCTGTGACCTTGCCATTAATCCGTTATTAATCAATGACGGCTTGAAACCGACACCGGATGCCATGCACCTTCGGGAATACGAGGGCATGACTGCGGAGGAAATTTATCCCTGTCTTGAAGATAATGATAATGACGGTGAACGGGATTTAGAGAATCAAAAACAGTCCGATGATGCGGACAATGATGATCAGTCGCGCCAGGACAATGGCGGTGGCGGTAATAAAAAAGAAAAAGAAAACGATGAACAGAGTGAAGGTGAGGGCGAGCAGGACAAAGAACAGGATGATGCCGGCAGAGGAGGAATGTCACCACAGCCGGCCGGTATGACGCAGCAGGAAGAGGATGAATTAAGTCTGCAGTGGGAGCAGCGTTTGGCCGGAGCCGCACAACAGGCACTGCAGTCGGGCAAACTGGAAGGTGAAATGGCGCGCATGGTGGATCACCTGCTGCAGCCAAAACTACCGTGGCGTATGTTGCTGGCACGTTATATGTCGGCAACCGCAAGAGAGGATTACAGTTATACCCGGCCGTCATCAAGGCGGGGCAATCCGGCGGTGTATCCCAGTATGCGCAGTAATGAAACCAGCATCGTGGTGGCAGTGGATACCAGCGGTTCGATCAGCCAGGAGGAAATTCAGGAATTTATTTCCGAGATTGATGCCATAAAAAGTCAGGTCCGCGCCAGTGTAACGCTGCTGACCTGCGACTCTAAATTAAACTATGGCTGTCCATGGACCTTTGAAGCCTGGGATGCGTTTCAGTTTGATATTGAAATCCGTGGTGGTGGCGGTACCAGTTTCCGGCCGGTATTTGACTGGGTAGAAGAACAGGATAAAAAGCCTGATCTGCTGGTTTATTTTACCGATGCCGAAGGTGTGTTCCCGGAAGCCGAACCCTTTTTTCCGGTGACATGGCTGGTGAAAGGCAAGGCCAAAGTTCCGTTTGGCGTCAGGGTACAGTTAAATTAACAGGTTTTTTTAAATGGCACTTTCAGCAGAAGACAACTTACGACTAAATGTTTTGCTTGCACAGGAGCTGCATGCGGTACGTATTGACGAATCAAAAATGATTGTTTTTGCCTTAACCTCGAAAGGTGAAGCAAAAGTGCCACTTAATGCCATTGGTAAAGATGAATCATATATTAAAGAAGTAAAAGCCTTGTTCAGCACCCATGTCATGGGTTCTCCCGGTGGCTATCCAATCTATCTAAAACGCTGGACCCGCATGGGGCAGGCACGTGATGAAAGTCTTGCGCAGATGTTATTACTCGGTGAGCCGGAAGCTGTGGTGGCTGCGGTACATGCCAGCGGTTTAACCGATGAACTGGCGGCTCGCGCCTGGTGGGCAATGCCAACAGCTGAAAATGCCAGGCGGATGCTGGAAAAACAGGCAGTAGTTGAAGGCGAAACCGGTAAAGTGCTGGCAGAATTTCTGATAGAGTTTTTACCCTTCGAAGAAGATCAAAGCGATATGATTGAGTCGGTTCGCCTGGTGTTACAACCGGGTCTGATCTCGCCACAGGAAAAAGAAAAACTGTGGGCAAAAACAAAAACCAAAAAAAGTTTTTATGTGGGTTTTTTACATGCCTCCGCAGACGACTTGCCTGTTGATATTGAGGCACATGTGGAATATGAATATAGCAAACAGATTTTGCAGCCATTGATAAAGAACAATAATTCTTATGCCGTAATGCTGGAAAAAGTGTTTAGTGACAAAGGCCAGGCATTTATCAAAACCGCAGAAGATGCATTGAAAAAACCGGGTAATCAGGACGTGGTTATTTCTTTACTGACAGCAGTCGCTGACTATTTTGATGCAATCTTGCCGGCACAGTTTACTGTTGATGATATTGATGCTATCTGTACAGAAGCTGAATTATTATGTTGCAGTGATAATGAAGATATCAGTGAAGTGGTTACGCTGCTTGATGGAAAAATACAAAATATACAACAATATCTTTGTGCGATGACAGTGTTGTCCTGTTTAAGTGTAAAACTGGTTAACCCGATATTTTCCCGTAGTGATGCGATAGGTACGGTTATGCGTAAAAAGATAAAACCGGTAACTGATCCGGTTTTTGCACAGTTAAATATTTTGCGCAATTAATCTGTTTAATCTATATGCGATTTGAAAAAGTTTTAATTATTATTGATGTGCAACTGAAGAGCGATGTATTACAGCAATATCTGCCCTGTTCGATAACAATGATTGGTGAGAGCCTTGCGCACATAGCCATTGAATATGAAAAGGAAAATAAAACCGCTTATTATCCTGCTATCGATTTTTTTAAAACACTCAATAATGTTGATCCCGATTTAATTGCCTCAGCAGAGCAGGTATCATGGCTGGTATCAAAACTTGCTCGTGAAACGATTCAGTCAAAGTTACGGCCGATATTTTCTTCCGTACAGTTTCAGTCAATTCAAACCCTGGCTTTTTCTCTGCCCAGGGTCCGGCCGCAAAAAAACGATACATTCTCACAACTGGCCAGGCATTACACGCCGGATACCGTAAAACTTGAACTGGTATTAACCATGATGCGTCGTGACAGTGATGCTGATGATAATCGTGCGGAACCGTATGCCAGAAAAATGATATTCCGCTGGCTGGAATCCGCCTTTGAGTCGGTGGCAGTGAAAAACTCCAGGGCATTGCTGTAGTACGTTACATAACCGCATAACCGGATATCAAAAAGCCTTAAAAACACTGGTCCGCGAAGAACGCAAAAGACGTGAAAAAAAACAAAACAATAATTAATGGTAGAAACGTAGGTCGGGCATTGCCCGACAGAACAACGCTTATATATTCAAGCAATGGGCAGCAGTGTTCACCCTACAAAACCTGGATTTTTTTCGCGTCTTTTGCGTTCTCGATAACTGCTCCTGCATTATTCTACTTTTGGGCGTCCTGCCCTGATTTGCGGACTAACGTTTTTTATTCAGTGCATAACCGGGGTCAGATCCTGGTTTTCGTTAATATTAGAATCAATTGAGATCTGACCCCGGATATCCGGATATCAAAAATGACTCCGACACCGGTGGTTAAACGTGCAACTTAAAACTTTTAACTTACAACTTCTCTTTATGGCTGTTTTACTGGTGCAGTTTATTGCGGGTAAGTTATTTCGCGCGGTAGATGATACGGCCTTTTTCAAGGTCATAAGGTGTTAGTTCAACGGTAACTGCATCGCCGGTCATAATACGAATATAGTGTTTACGCATTTTTCCGGAAATATGAGCGATAACAGTGTGACCATTTTCCAGTTCTACACGGAACATAGTGTTAGGAAGCGTTTCAGTAACCACGCCTTCCATTTGTATTGCTTCTTCTTTAGCCATAAATAAATTTTTTGTTGTGTGAAAATAAGGTTGCCCAGGGACTTAACTTTGATGTACGAGTTTTAATATGATGCGCAATTATCGTTATTTTGAGATGAATCGCAAGCGTTTTTGATGATTAATGCGAAATTAGCTTATTTTTCCGCTGATTTGGCAGTAAATTGATTGCCATCTTTGGGCAACATAAATACCGGGTCAATCAGTACCTGATTGGCAATAACCGCAAAATGCAGGTGCGGACCGGTTGCACGACCGGTTTGACCGACTTTGCCAATGACCTCTCCCTGGCGGATAAGGTCGCCCGGTTTGACTGAAATCTCGCTTAAGTGTGCGTACAGGCTGACGATTCCCTGGCCGTGGTCGATAAAAATCATATTGCCACTGAAAAAGAAATCACCGGCATCAATTACGGTACCATTTGCTGTTGATTTTACCGGCGTGCCTTCTCTGGCTGCAATATCAAGGCCGTTATGGGGGCGGCGTTCCTGTTCGTTAAAAAAACGGCGCAAGCCGAAGATGCTGCTGATACGTCCGTTGAGCGGCCAGATAAAGTCAAGCTCGGGTGTTTTTTCGGTAAATTGTCTTTTTGCTTTTTTCTTGCGAATACTTTCTTTAATAATACGCTCGGTATCCTGTGGGTTCGGATTAACTTTTCTTTTATTTTTAATGGTTAAATGCTGTTCCTGATATTGCTTGTATTTAACAGTGACTTTAGTGTTGACTGTCAAGCCGTCTGAATGTTTTATCGAAAATTCATAATTACCGGGTTTTGTGCTCAGTCCTATGCCAGCCATGGCGATCCAGCTGTTTTTGTATGGAAACACGGCGATACGTTGATTATTAAATAATACGGTTGTCTCAGGCGAATAATTCTGCAGTTGCAGAAGTGCAATACCACCGGGTACCAGTGCCTGTTCGGGCAGGGCGGCGGCATTAAAGCTGATAAACAGGAGTAATGAAAACAGTGATGTGACTGGCAGGAACAGGTTTTTTTGCATATTTTCCGGTGATCAATGAGCCTGGTTCTTAATAGCCGAGCGTTTCTCTGAAACCGGCTACTCTGGAATAATGGTTCAGTGTAAAATGTGCAATAAATAAAATCAATGTTTTATGACATGGTTCCCTAGTAGAATGAAACGATAAAAGTTGTTAACTATGTCCGGATCAGTAATCTCAAAACGTGCACAGAACCTTAGTCCATTTTATGTAATGGATATTCTGGCGCGCGCAAAAAAACTGGCCGCACAGGGCCGCTCGATTTATCATCTTGAAATTGGTGAACCGGATTTTTCTACGGCAGACAGTATTGTTAATGCCGGTATCGAAGCGTTAAAACAGCAGCAGACACAGTATACTCCGGCGCTGGGATTGACACAGTTGCGTGAAGCTGTCGCTGAATACTATCAGCGGAAATTTTCTGTCAGCATCAGTCCGCAGAGGGTTGTTATTACTCCCGGTGCCTCCGGTGCCTTACAACTGGCACTGGCCTGTTTGCTGGATGCCGGTGAAAATGTTCTGCTGGCAGATCCCGGTTATCCCTGTAATCGAAATATTGCACAAATTATGGGGCTGCAGGCAATTCTGGTAGCTGTCGACAGCCACAATAACTTTCAGCTGGAAGCGTCATTAGTATTGCAGCACTGGAACAGTAAAACACGTGCTGCCATGGTGGCAACACCGGGAAATCCTACCGGCACGCTGTTGCCGGTGTCACAGCTGGTTGAGCTGTGCCAGCAGATAGCAATAAAAAACGGTCATCTGATTGTTGATGAGATCTATCAGGGGCTGGTTTATGATGCAGAAGACTATACCGCTCTGCAATATTCCGATGACTGTTTTGTGATTAACAGTTTTTCAAAATATTTCGGCATGACGGGCTGGCGTCTGGGCTGGATGGTGGTGCCCGACGATTATGTCGATGCGGTTGACCGGATTGCGCAGAATATATTTTTAGCACCGCCCACGATTTCTCAATATGCAGCGCTCACTGCCTTAAAAGCAGAGACGCAGAGTGAGCTGGATGCACGTAGAGATATCTTTAAACAGCGACGTGATTTTTTGTTGCCGGCACTGGAACAACTGGGTTTTGTCATTTCAGCAAAACCTCAGGGGGCGTTTTATATTTATGCCAATTGTGAAAAATTTAGCGACAACAGTTTTCACTGGGTAAAACAGTTGCTGGAAGAGCAGAGGGTTGCTTTGACACCGGGTATCGATTTCGGGCATCAGCAGGCGGATAAACACTGTCGTTTTGCTTATACACAATCACTGGATATATTGGAAAAAGCCGTTGCTAAAATTGATTTATTTATTAAGCGTTAAACGTTGTCATGCAGCAAACAAAACACTGGCGGTCGATGCCGGAAAATAAAAAATATAAGGCCTGGTTATTATGATGGGAAATATAGTAAAAATGCAAAGCAGTTTGCTTGCAGAGCAGTCTGACGGTCAGGCTAATGTTGAATACCATTTACCGGTAGGGGATGGTTTACAGCCGATGTCTGAAAATATCGGTAAAACCATAAAGCTTTTATATGACAGCAAAATAAACTGTGTCGCCTGTGGTCGTGAAACCAAAAAAAGCTTTGCGCAAGGGCATTGTTATCCCTGTTTTCGAAGCCTTGCTTCCTGTGATATGTGTATTATGAAACCGGAAACCTGCCATTATGCCGAGGGCAGTTGCCGTCAGCCGGACTGGGGGCAAACTAACTGTTTTATACCGCATTATGTTTATCTGGCAAATTCATCCGGCATTAAAGTTGGTATAACCCGTGAAACCCAGATACCAACACGCTGGATCGACCAGGGGGCAACACAGGCCTTGCCGGTGTTTAAAGTGGCTAACCGGCTGCAGTCAGGCTTTTTGGAAGTGATATTAAAGCAGCATGTTTCTGACCGTACCGACTGGCGTAAAATGCTAAAAGCGGATGCGCAGCCACAGGATTTAAAAGCCGTTCGTGATGAATTGCTGGATAAGTGCAAGCCAGCGATTGAACAGCTGCAGTCGCAGCAGGGGGCGGATGACATTCAGGCCGTAGATGAAAACATCGTTGCTATTCGTTATCCGGTATTGCAGTACCCTGAAAAAATAAAATCCCTGAATTTTGACAAACAGGCGCAAATAGAAGGCCGTTTGACAGGAATTAAGGGCCAGTATTTAATGCTGGACAGCGGTGTGTTAAATATCCGGAAATTTTCAGGCTATAACATTGATGTGGAATTCGTATAACATTGTTTGTTATTTAAGATGGTAGTCTCGCCAGTAATGCACGGCTACAGAGATTTTCAGATAAGCTTGTTTTTACAGTTTGTGTTTTGTGTGAAATCTTATGATAATCTTTTCTCTGTGACCTCCGTGTCCTCTGTGGTAAATGCTTTGTTAGTTAATTTGAGGAAAAACCTATTAGTATTCGTGACGATATAAAATGCGTATTCGACCGTGACCCGGCCGCGAGAACCCCCTGGGAAGTATTAACCTGTTACCCCGGTGTGCATGCGGTACTTATGCATCGCATGAATCATGCTTTGTGGAATATGGGGCTGAAATGGTTTGCCCGGCTGTTATCACATTTTTCACGCTGGTTTACCGGTATCGAGATTCATCCCGGCGCCACTATTGGTCAGCGTTTTTTTATTGATCATGGCATGGGTGTGGTTATCGGTGAAACCGCAGAAATCGGTGATGACTGTACCTTGTATCACGGGGTAACTCTGGGCGGTACCAGCTGGAAAGCCGGCAAGCGTCATCCAACCCTGTTAAATAATGTAGTGGTAGGCGCCGGTGCCAAGGTACTGGGGCCGATAACGCTGAGTGAAGGTGTTCGCATTGGTTCAAATGCAGTGGTAACCAAAGATGTTGAGCAGGATTCCACTGTGGTTGGTGTGCCCGGCAGGGTGATTCATCGCCACGATGAAAATCAGAAAAACGCAATGCCATCGCGAAAAAACTGGGCTTTGATGCGTATGGCGCAACCAGTGATGCGCCTGATCCGGTGGCGACAGCCATCAACAAAATGCTTGATCATATTCATGCCATGGATGAAAAAATGGAAACCATGTGTGGTGCCCTGAAACAGTTCGGTGCAGAAATTGATGTTAGTAATCTGCCGGACCTGGGTTCCTGTAGTTTATCGGGGGCTGCTGAAGCTGAAGATGATGAAGAAGCAGAAAAAATTGAAACAAAATAATCGCCTGCTCAGGGTAAACCGGTCATGCCGGGTATTTGCCTGAGCATGATAAACGGACATTAATAACAGCCATCCAGGCACTTTTCTGAGTGTTTAACCTGTTTTTTATACCACTTAAGGTATACCTGACTAAATTAGTCGGATTTAATACTTGACTAAATTAGTCGGGATTAAGTAAAATTCACCCTTAAGTTACTTTTATATATAAAACAGGTATTCATATGCGTCTAACCACGAAAGGTCGTTATGCCGTCACCGCTGTTCTGGATCTTGCCTTACACCAGGACAAAGGACCGGTCTCTCTGGCCGCTATTTCAGAGCGCCAGCATATTTCATTGTCGTACCTGGAGCAGCTTTTTGCCAAATTACGTCGAAATCACATTGTCAGCAGTACCCGTGGACCCGGCGGTGGTTATTCCTTAACGAATCATGTTGATGATGTCAGCGTGTCTGACATTATTCTTGCGGTTGATGAAGCCTGTAACGTTGTTGATTGCGGTGATGACGGCAGTTGTCATGGTGGTTATCAGTGTCTGACCCATGACCTGTGGCAGGAACTGAGTAAAGAAATTCGTACCTTTTTAGATGGCATTACCCTGTCTGAAATAATGCGCAGTGATACTGCGCAAAGTTTGAAATCACTGCAGTCAGAAGTGACAGTACAGTAAGTTTATTACGTTTGTTAACTGACTTTGTATTATGGCCTGTTATCTTGATAATAATGCAACAACCGCGTTAGATCCGGAAGTATTAGAAGCAATGCTGCCCTATATGGGGCAGGTAAGCGGTAATCCATCCAGTGTACATCGTTATGGTCGCTTGCAAAAAGATGCGATTGAGCAGGCACGTGAATCTGTCGCCCGCCTGCTGGGTGCTTTTTCTGAACAGCTTGTTTTTACCAGTGGTGGCACGGAGTCCAATAATTTATTGTTAACCGGTTTTTGTCGGCAGGCAGCAATGAGTGGTGCTGAGGTACAGACCAGAATTGCGGTCAGTGCAATTGAGCATTTATCCCTGCTGGAACCGGCGCAGCATTTACCGGTGGCGGTTGATGAGATTGCGGTTGATGCCAGCGGTTGTATCCAGTTAAGTGCAGTAGAACAGGTAATGACCCGGCAGACATCGCTGGTTTCTGTGATGACGGCAAATAATGAAACCGGGGTAATACAGAACCTCGCCCCGCTGGTTGATTATGTAACAGAGGCTAACGGTTTTTTTCATACCGATGCCTCACAGGCAGCGGGAAAAATACCGCTTGATTTTAATGCTAGCGGGGTGCATGCCATGACCGTTTCCGCGCATAAAATGTACGGGCCGGTGGGTGTGGGTGCTTTAGTGATTAACAAACGCCTGCCTCTGCAGAAAATACAATATGGCGGCTCGCAGGAAAATAATTTCCGTGCCGGTACAGAAAATGTGCCGGCAATTGTCGGTTTTGGCAAAGCGGCAGAAATAGCGCTGAGTGAACTGGAGGCGGTAGCCCGGTTGACACGACAGTTGCGCGATGCCCTGGAACGTGGATTAAAACAGTTGTCAGCAGTAACGATATTTGCTGAACAGGCAGAACGCCTGCCGAACACGGTACAGTTCGGAGTTGCCGGTTTCAGCGGCGAAACGCTGTTGATGCAACTGGATAGAAAAGCGATAGCGGTATCCAGTGGTTCAGCATGTACCAGTGGTAAAACCGACATCAGCCATGTATTAAAGGCGATGAAAATACCACATGCACTGGCAGACTCAGCGATAAGAGTCAGCTTTGGAAAAAATAATACAATGTCAGAAGTTGCTGCATTTCTTGAAGCACTGCAGGACATTATTGAAGTAAATCAAAACTCGTCAGTGATGATGGCTGCGGGTCTTTAAAGTTAAGGTGAAAATAGTGAGTGACAATACAACGGCTGTAATTTCAGATGATTCGGGTTCTGAGCAACCTATCTATTTAGATTATTCTGCAACCACACCCATGGATGAACGGGTTGTTACAGAAATGCTGAAATACATGGGGCCTCACAGCAGCTTTGGTAATCCTGCATCGCGCAGTCATCGTTTTGGCTGGGTAGCAGAAGCTGCCGTTGAAACCGCACGTAAACATGTTGCTGATCTGGTTGGTGCCAACCCGAAAGAAATTATTTTTACATCCGGTGCAACCGAGTCTGACAACCTGGCAATAAAAGGGGTTGCGCATTTTAATCAGAAGCGCGGCAAACATATCGTTACCTGTAAAACAGAGCACAAAGCCGTACTGGACAGCTGTCGTCAGCTGGAGCGGGAAGGTTATGAAGTTACCTATCTTGATCCGATGAAAAACGGTTTGCTTGATCTGGATGTTCTGCAGGCTGCCTTGCGTGATGACACCACACTGGTTTCCATTATGCATGTTAATAATGAAATCGGTGTGATTCAGGACATTGAAGCTATTGGTAAAATCTGTCGTGAAAGAAAAATTATATTTCACGTTGATGCAGCGCAAAGCGCCGGCAAAATTGATATTAACCTGGAACAGCTGCCGGTTGATTTAATGAGTTTTTCAGCGCATAAAATATACGGACCAAAAGGTATCGGTGCTTTGTATGTACAAAGAAAACCACGGGTAAGGCTGGAAGCACAAATGCATGGCGGTGGTCATGAACGTGGTATGCGTTCCGGTACACTGGCGACGCATCAGATTGTTGGTATGGGCGAGGCCTTCAGAATTGCCAACGCAGAAATGGTGGAAGAAAACAAACGTCTGCTGGCATTAAGAAATAAATTATATGATGGCGTAAAGGACATGGAAGAAGTCTATATTAATGGTGATATCGATCATCGTATCGCCGGTAATATTAATATCAGCTTTAACTATGTAGAAGGAGAAAGCCTGTTGATGGCGCTGAAAGATCTGGCGATTTCCAGTGGCAGTGCCTGTACTTCAGCCAGCCTGGAACCGAGTTATGTATTGCGAGCCCTGGGTCGCAACGATGAACTGGCACACAGCTCAATCCGGTTTACCATGGGACGTTATACCACCGAAGAAGAAATTGATCGTACCATCAAATATGTGCGTACTGCGGTTGAAAAACTGCGTGCACTGTCACCATTATGGGACATGTATAAAGACGGTATTGATATCGACAGCATAGAATGGGCTGCACATTAGATTTAAAGACAGTTTTAAGTTTTAAGTTGTAAGTTACAGCTTCTAACTTGCAATTTACAACTTTTAATTTACAACAAATATTCAGGTAGAGAACATGGCATACGGTGAAAAAGTTTTAGATCATTATGAAAATCCACGAAATGTGGGCAGTTTTGATGATTCGGAAAATATCGGAACAGGGATGGTCGGAGCACCTGCCTGTGGTGATGTAATGAAACTGCAGATAAAAGTAAGTGAAGAAGGGGTTATCGAAGATGCCGTTTTTAAAACCTACGGTTGCGGTAGTGCGATTGCTTCCAGTTCATTGTTAACTGAATGGGTCAAGGGTAAAACACTTGATCAGGCGCAGGCCATTAAAAACACACAAATTGCTGAAGAACTGGCCCTGCCACCGGTGAAAATCCACTGTTCTGTATTAGCCGAAGATGCGATTAATGCGGCGATTGCAGATTACAAACAGAAACAATAAGCAAGGTATTAATCCACATTATTGATAGAATACAAGTAACAACGATAAGAGATTAGCGATCATGGCAATTACATTAACAGAACCTGCAGCAGAACGTGTTAAAGCATTTCTTGATAACCGTGGCAAGGGCGTAGGCTTGCGCCTGGGTGTGAAAACCATGGGTTGCTCCGGCATGTCTTACGTGCTGGAGTTCGTTGATGAAATCCATCCTGAAGATGAAGTGTTTGAAGATTCCGGTGTCAAGGTTATTGTTGATAAAAAAAGCCTGGTCTATCTTGATGGTACCGAGCTGGATTACACAAAAGAAGGCTTAAATGAAGGCTTTAAATTTAATAACCCTAAGGAAAAAGCAGCCTGTGGCTGCGGTGAAAGTTTTACTGTTTAACGCATTCGTTAATCCCCGTTTATACCTGCCCGGAAAGTTTACGCGGTGCCAGATACCATGACAGTCAATATACTTAACAGCAACTTTTTTGAGTTGTTTGAGCATGCGGTTTCATACGATGTGGATTTGCAGAAAATTCAGCAGCAATATATGGAACTGCAAAAACAGGTGCACCCGGATAAATTTGCGGGCGGCTCTGATCAGGAAAAACGAATATCCATGCAGCAGACATCATGGATTAATGAAGCCTTAACCACCTTAAAAGATCCAGTGTTACGAGCCAGCTATTTGCTTGAATTAAAAGGTCTGGATATCAAGCTTGAAAATGAAACCACCATGGATGCTGTTTTTTTAATGCAGCAACTGGAAATGCGTGAGCAGCTAGAGAATATAAAAGATACCGATGATCCGCTTGCCGTGCTGGATGAAATGGCCAGTGAAATAAAAAACACCAGTAAGGCGATGATGGAAAGTTTTTCCAGAAGCTATGAAGCTGGCCAGCTGGACGATGCCCGGGAATGGATTCGAAAACTACAGTTTATGGAAAAAGCTAAAAAAGAAGTTAACACACTAACCGCTACTGTTGAAGATGAATTGATGGGTTAACCCGTCTATAAAATTATGGCACTTATACAAATTGCAGAGCCGGGTGAAGCAACCACTGCTCATCAGCATAAACTGGCGATAGGCATTGATCTGGGCACCACAAACTCACTGGTAGCCAGTGTTCGTAGTGGCGATGTCAGTACCTTGCCCGATATATACGGTGACCACCTGTTACCTTCAGTCGTGCATTATGGCAACGATAAGATAGAGGTGGGTTATGCTGCCCAGAAAAACAGCATCAGCGATCCGTTGAATACCATCGTTTCGGTAAAGCGTTTAATGGGACGTGGTATTAAAGACCTGTCGGTAGAAGATTTGCATTATTCCTATGAGTTTACCGATACTGACAGTGCTGTGCCCAGAATTAAAACTCGTCGTGGCAATGTTAGTGCTATAGAAATCTCGGCTGAAATTTTAAAAAGTCTGAAGCAACGTGCCAGTGATACCCTGGGAGACGATTTGACCGGCGCGGTCATTACCGTGCCTGCATATTTTGATGAAGCACAGCGACAGGCGACAAAAGACGCTGCCAGACTTGCCGGTATTAAAGTTCTGCGTTTGTTAAACGAACCCACTGCTGCTGCCGTGGCCTATGGTCTTGATACCGGTAATGAAGGCATTATTGCGGTTTATGATTTAGGTGGCGGGACTTTTGATATTTCAATACTGCGTTTACATAAAGGTGTTTTTGAAGTGCTGGCAACCGGTGGTGACAGCGCCTTGGGCGGCGATGATTTTGATTACGAAATAGCACAATGGCTGGCAGCGCAGGCCGGTATAGAACACATTGATAGTCCGGCAATCAAACGTTTGTTAATGCAGCATTCGCGTTCAGCGAAAGAGGCTTTGGCGTATCAGCAGGATATTGAGATAAATCTGGAAATAGATGATTATAAATGGCAGGGCAGTCTGGATCGTCAGCAACTCAAACAACTGCTAACGCCACTGGTTAAAAAAACATTAATGTCCTGCCGTCGTGCCTTGCGTGATGCAGATGTTACTAACGATGAAATAAAAGAAGTGGTGATGGTTGGTGGCTCTACACGAACATTAATCGTACGTGAAATGGTCGCCGAGTTTTTTGCCTGTGAACTGTTAACCGGTATTGACCCGGACAAGGTCGTAGCAACGGGAGCAGCATTGCAGGCAGATGTACTGGCCGGTAATAAACCGGATGAAGACATGTTATTGCTGGATGTGATACCGCTGTCTCTGGGTATTGAAACCATGGGTGGTCTGGTGGAAAAAATAATTCATCGCAATACCGCCATTCCTGTTGCCAAAGCACAGGACTTCACCACCTACAAAGACGGGCAGACAGCCATGGCCGTTCACGTTTTGCAGGGCGAGCGTGAGCTGGTGACTGACTGCCGTTCACTGGCCAGATTTGAGCTAAGAGGTTTTCCACCACAGGTAGCAGGTGCTATCCGTATCAGGGTGACTTTTCAGGTGGATGCTGACGGCCTGCTTATTGTCAGTGCGCGTGAGGAAAACAGCGGAATCGAAGCCAGTGTTGATGTGAAACCCTCATACGGTTTAAGCGATAATGAAATTGAAAACATGCTGCGTGATTCGATAGAACATGCAGAAGATGACATGCATTCGCGCAGCCTGCGTGAGCAGCAGGTAGAAGCCGAGCGTGTTCTGCAGGCACTGGATGCGGCGCTGGCCGTTGATGCCAGTGAGTTGCTAAGTGAGCAGGAAATGTTAACCATAAGCAAAGCGCGACAGGCTTTGCTTGATGTTAAATCATCAAGTGAACTGACAGTCATCAAGCAGAAAATCAAACAGCTGGAAGCGGCGTGCGAAGACTATGTTGCGCGGCGTATGAATTCAAACATAAAGATTGCAATGCAGGGGCATTCAATTGAAGAATACAGTTCTGATTCAACATCAGAAACTGAGGAGCCGTAAACGTGCCACAAATTATTTTTTTACCCCATGAAGAACTGTGCCCTGATGGCCTGGTTATTGAAGCTGAATCCGGCACCACAATATGTGATGCAGCATTACACAATCATATCGAGATAGAACATGCCTGTGAAAAGTCCTGCGCCTGTACCACCTGTCATGTTTATATTCGGGAAGGTATGGATTCACTCAATGAAAACACGGAAGAAGAAGATGACATGCTGGACAAAGCCTGGGGGCTCGATCCTGACTCACGCTTAAGCTGCCAGACGGTTGTCGGTGATGAGGATCTGGTGGTAGAGATTCCTAAATACACCATTAACATGGTCTCGGAAAACCATTAATCCGGAGTTTTGATATGGTACTTAAATGGGTAGATACACTGGATATTGCCATTGAACTGGATGAGAAGTTTCCAGATATTGATCCTAAATTTGTCAATTTTGTTGACCTCAGACAGTGGGTAATGGAACTTGATGAGTTTGATGATGACCCTGACCATTCCGGTGAACGCATCCTGGAAGCGATCCAGCTGGCATGGATGGAAGAGAAGGAAGATTAATGGTTTTCAGCACCTTATTCATGTAATAATCCCCCAATGAGTGAAATCCAGCCAGTAATATCCATAAAAACTGACCAGCAAGTTGCTATACCCGGCAAAGTGGTAAACCTGCTCGGCCTTGACAGGGCCGGTCTGGAAGCCTTTTTTGAAGCCATGGGTGAAAAGAAATTCCGCGCCACGCAGCTCATGAAATGGATTCATCAGCTGGGAGTGACTGATTTTCAGCAGATGAATAACCTGTCAAAAGACTTGCGCAGTCAGCTGGCTGCCAGCAGTTGTATTAAAAATCTTGAGGTTAGCAAAGACCAGCTTTCATCTGATGGTACCCGGAAGTGGCTGCTGCAGTTAAGCGATGGCAATCATATTGAGGCGGTGTTTATTCCTGAAGATGATCGAGGCACATTATGTGTGTCTTCACAGGTCGGCTGTGCCCTGGATTGCAGTTTCTGTTCCACCGGGCGTCAGGGCTTCAACCGCAATCTCACTGCTGCCGAAATTATTTCTCAGGTCTGGCTGGCTTCTCAGTTACTTGAAGGTGAAAAGAAACTATGTAAAGGGAAGTACGGTAATAGGGCAATGCAGGAGCGATTGCCGACCGGTCGTAAAATCACCAATGTGGTGATGATGGGTATGGGTGAGCCGCTGTTGAATTTTGACAGTACGGTCAAGGCGGTAAGAATCATGATGGATGATTTCGCCTATGGCTTGAGTAAACGTCGGGTCACCGTCAGTACTGCGGGAGTGGTACCGGCGATGGACCGTTTAGCGGATGTGCTCGACATGCGTCTGGCAGTATCATTACATGCCAGCAATGATGAATTACGTAATGAACTGGTACCGGTTAACAAAAAATACCCATTGAAAGAATTAATGGCGGCTTGCCGCCGTTTTATTGATAAACAGAATTCACGTTCTAGAATAACCTTTGAATATGTCATGTTAGACGGTATAAATGACAAGCCGGAACACGCGCGTGAATTAATCAGGCTGTTAAAAGGAATACCAACCTTGATGAATCTGATTCCATTTAACCCGTTTGCCGGTTCCGGATATTACACCTCATCTAGAAAATCTGTGTTACGCTTCAGCGAAATTTTACATGAAGCTGGTATGACAACGGTGGTGCGCAGAACACGCGGTGACGATATTGACGCAGCCTGCGGTCAACTGGCAGGAAAAATTGAAGATAAAAGTCGCAGGCATCGCCGCTTTGAACAACCCCGATATGGGATGAAATAATTAATGCAAAAAATAATAACAATAATAATTGCACTTAGTTTGACTCTTTTTATGACCGCTTGTGCGTCGACAGCAGAAAAAGTGAAAACAACACCGGCCCCGACCCCGAAACAGGTTGAGGCGGATTTAGTACAGGCTTCTAACATTAATGTGCAGCTGGCGATTGGTTATTTTCAGCGCAAAGATTATCAGGTGGCCAAAGAAAAACTTGAAAAAGCAATTGAACAAAATCCGGACAATGTCATTGCTTACAAAACCCTGGCCTATTTATATGCCACTCTTGGCCTGAAAGATAAAGCCAGGGTTAAATATGAAGAGGCGACAGAGTTAAAACCTGATGATCCTGATCTGGCCAATAATTATGGTGCTTTTTTATGTTCCATTGGTGAACTGGAGGAAGCCCAGAAAAAATTCAGATTAGCGTATAACAACCCCTTTTATAAATCGATTTATCTGGCCGAAAGTAATGCCGGTAGTTGTTACCTGAAAGAAGCTGAATATGTAAAAGCAGAAAAGCTGTTACGAAAGTCATTACGGGTACAGCCGAAGCTGTCGGTGTCACTGATATCCATGGCAGAAGTGGGCATTAAAACAGAACGCTATCTGATGGCACGTGCCTATATTCAGCGATATCATGACGATAATCCGGTGAGTCCGGATAGTTTATGGTTGCAGATACAGGCAGAAAGAGCCCTCGGAGCCAAAGAGCATTATTTAAAGTACGCCAGGCAGCTCATTAATGAATTTCCCGATTCTGATGAAGCCGGCTGGGTAGAGGCACAGGCCAGAAACGAGCGGATCAGATAATGACTAACTCGGCCAATAAAAAAACAGATAATAAACAAAATAATCAGGACAGTGATTTTGGTGCATTACTGGCAAATGCCCGTAAAGCAAAAAATTTGACTGTCGAGGAAGTCAGTGACTATCTTAAAATTCCGGTCACTATTATTACCGTGCTAGAACAATCCAATATAGCCGAACTACCGCCGCTTACCTTTTCCCAGGGTTACATTCGTGCCTATGCGCGTTATTTGGCGATCCCGGAAGATAATGTTCTGCAAATGTATAAACAGGCTGTTCCGGGTGAACGCAGTGCCGAATTAAGGCTGCGCTCAAAATTACCGGGGGAAACCAACAGTCAGTCACCTCTGATTAAACTGATAACCATCATACTGATAGTGGCGGGACTGTCTGCGATTATGTACGGCGGTTTTAACTATTACCAGAAAAAATCCGGTGTTTTAGAAAGTGAACTGGGAACAAAATCACCGGGTTTTACCGGTAATTCATTGAATTCACCTTCATCAGCGGGAGAGCAGCGATTAACCATTAAAAAGCCCAGAAGTTTTTCTGAGTCAGAAACCCTGCCGATAGAAAAAACGGACACAGAGCAGGATACAGGTTTAACAACGGCAACTAATCAGCCCTCTGTTCCGGTTAATGCTGAAAAGGCATTACCACCTGTCGAAACCCCTGAAGAAGCACCTGCAAGTAATGATATCATCGAAATTTATGCTGAAAAAGGAGCCTGGCTGGAAGTTTATGATGCCGAAGAGCAGCGTCTGTTTTATAATATGCTGAAAAAAGGCAGAAAAAAAATATTAACCGGAACCGCGCCGTTTCGCCTGGCACTGGGAAATGCTGACTCGACCCGTATTACCGTTAACAATGTTGAGCTGGATATAAAAAACTTTATTCGTTCTAACAATACGGCCAGTTTTATGGTTGAGGTTAAAGATAATAAAGCATCTTTATACTAGGGTATTTTGCTGTATTGCTCAGATAGCACGATCAGCGGAACCGTATTGCAGTAGAATCACCTGCCGGTAAAAGCTTTTTCAAACAAGTCGACGTCACAATAATTCAACCTTAAAATGTCAAAATTCATAAAGTCAATTCGCGGCATGCATGATATTCTGCCTGACGCAACACATCGCTGGCAGGCGTTTGAAAGCGTTATACGTCAGTTAATGGCCAGTTATGGTTATAAAGAAATTCGTATGCCGTTAGTGGAATCAACAGACCTTTTCTGTCGCTCAATCGGTGAAGTGACCGATATTGTTGAAAAAGAAATGTACACCTTTGAAGACCGTAACGGGGACAAGTTAACCTTGCGCCCGGAAGGAACTGCAAGTTGTGTCCGTGCCGGCATACAGCATGGTCTGCTGTACAACCAGGTCCAGCGGTTGTGGTATAACGGCCCCATGTTTCGCCATGAACGACCGCAAAAAGGGCGCTACCGGCAGTTTCACCAGTTTGGTGTGGAAGTTTACGGTATCAGCACACCGGATATTGATGCGGAACTGATTTTGCTCGGTGCCCGCTTATGGAAACAGCTGGGACTGGCTGGTATCCGCCTGGAATTAAATACTCTGGGCTCCAGTCAGGCCAGAGAAAATTATAAAAAGGTACTGGTTGAATACCTTCAGCAGCATGACGAATTACTCGATGAAGACAGCAAGCGGCGTTTGCGGACAAATCCGTTGCGCATTCTGGACAGTAAAAACCCGGCAATGAAACAACTGCTTGATGATGCTCCGGTATTGATGGACTATCTTGATGAAACATCTTTACAGCAATTTAAAAAATTAACAGCCAGTCTTGATGCGGCAGGGGTGGAATACCGCCTTAACCCACGTCTGGTGAGGGGGCTGGATTATTACTGCAACACTGTTTTTGAGTGGGTGACCGATGAACTGGGTGCCCAGGGAACCATCTGTGCCGGCGGCCGATATGATGGTCTGGTTGAGCAATTAGGAGGCAAAGCCACTGCCGCCATTGGCTTCGCTCTGGGTGTGGAACGAATTTTATCGTTATTGGAATCGCAGCATGACAGCCAGACTGATAGAATAGACGTTTATCTGGTATTACTGGGTGATGCCTGTGAAAGCAAAGGTTTGCTGCTGGCGGAGAGTATCCGGGAATCATTACCGGCACTTAAGATGATTACGCACTGCGGTGCCGGTTCCATGAAAAGTCAGATGAAAAAGGCTGACAAAAGTGGTGCGGACATTGCGTTGATACTGGCACAGGATGAACTCGAACAGGAGCAGGTAACGGTAAAGTATCTGCGCGAAGAAAGGCCACAGCAATCGGTCGGCTTCAGTGAACTGAATACTTTCATTACAGAAATGTATAGCCGTAACCAGCCGCCGGAATAAACAGCAGTAATGCATACGCTGGCGATTAATTATCGCAGTAATTAAATATGCAGTAATTAAATATATAGTTAGCAAGTTTGAGAAAAATAACATGAATGAATACGAAACAGAAGATCAGCAGATTGAAGCACTAAAAAAATGGTGGAAAGAAAATGGCACCTCATTGATTCTCGGTCTGGTTATCGGTGTCTCCGGCCTGTTCGGCTGGCGTTATTATGTGGATCAAAACCATACGCATGCGGTAATGGCCAGTGATATGTATATGCAGGTTGTGCGAAAAGCAGCCACAAAAACCATCGATGATAAAACGATTGATTTAAACAATCAGCTTATTACCGGATTTTCTGACACTCCGTATGCCACTTTATCTTCCCTGGTACTGGCTAAAATCGAATATGAAAAAGGGAATATAGACAGTGCTGCCACGCAGCTGGAGCTGGCGGTTAAACATGCCAGTGATGAAATAATCAAGCAGGTTGCCAGTTTACGACTGGCACAGGTCTATATTGATCAGAAAAATTATTCTGCGGCGGCAACACTGTTGAATCAAGCACATGATGCAGCCTTTGATGCACAGTTTGAAGAATTAAAAGGTGATTTATATTCGGCACAGGGTGAACTTGCACAGGCTCGAGCTGCCTACGACAAAGCCATTGAACTATCGGGTGGTGGTAAATGGCTGAAGTTAAAACGACAGAATCTGGGGCAGGCGTCAGACACGGTTTCATTACGCAGCACGGTTATCTCAGACAATTTAAGTCAGGCCTGATAATGCTATTCATCCGGCTTGCCGGTTTTAACTTTTGCTGACTGCTGTATTTTATTTTTGTGAATAAAAGCATTATTTTTTATTACCCCCGTAATTTCATCCTGCTGGCGCTTGTCCTGCTGGTCAGCGCCTGTGCTGATGATGATAATCTGGATCAACCTGCTGAAATAGTGCCGTTTACCAGTGACTATTACCTGGACGTGACCTGGCATCAGTCATCCGGTACCGGTGTGGAAGAGCAATATGTTTTTCTGCAGCCGTTGATATTAAAAACAATTGCCGTGGCTTCAAGCCGTGATGGCCTGTTAAATATTATTAGTTTGCAGACCGGCGATTTTATTGAAGAAATAGAACTCGATGCAACCATAAGTGCCGGTATTGGCGGTAATGAGAAAATCTGGCTGCTCGCCACGCGAGATGCTCATGTTATTGCTGTCGATGCACAAAAAAGAAGAATCCTGTGGAAAACCAGGGTGCCATCCGAAGTACTGGCAAGGCCGGCTATCTATGATGATACGGTTCTTGTCAGAACGATTGACGGCAAAATTCTCAGTCTTGATTTAGCCGATGGCAAAATTCGCTGGCAGTATCAGCGTGCTATTCCCGACTTAACATTACGTGGTAACAGTGAACTGGTGATTTCACGTGGAAGAATATTTGCCGGTCTGTCTGATGGCCGTTTGATTGCGCTATCACCGGAAACCGGAGAGGTCATCTGGGACGTGGCATTATCAATACCAACAGGGCGTTCGGAAATACAGCGACTGGTTGATATCGATGGCGATGCCGAGTTATACGGCCGGGTGTTATATGCGGCCAGTTATCAGGGGCGGTTAGCCGCCATAGACGTTGATCGCGGCCAGTTTTTGTGGGCACGTGACTTTTCTACACATACAGGGGTGCTGCTTGATGATAAAACACTCTATAGCAGTGATGACAACGGACATATCTGGGCAATAGACCGCTTAAACGGTGCCACCGTCTGGAAACAGGAAGCACTGGAATTCAGAAAGTTAACCCGGCCAACAATTATCGGTGATTACCTTGCTGTGGGTGACTTCGAAGGTTACGTGCATCTTCTGTCACGTTATGACGGCCATTTTGTCGCACGTTATCAGCTTGGCCAGTATGATCATCTGGGCTGGGAGTTAGCCACCGGTATTATTGTTCCTCCTATCGTTAAGGGTAAAGACCGGCTGGTGGTGGTTACCCGTGGTGGTATTGTTTATGTGCTGGCATTACGAAAAAGAGACGATGATTTTTAAAAAGGTCATAATCGTTTTTAATGGTTAATAACTATGTCTGCATTTATTCCTCAAGAAATAATTATTGCCCTGGTTGGCCGCCCGAATGTCGGCAAGTCAACCTTGTTCAATGTATTAACAAAATCACGTGATGCCCTGGTTGCTGATTATCCCGGTTTAACCCGTGACCGCCAGTACGGTCGTTTTCAATTTGCTTTAGACCACGGCAGAAATGCCGATTTTATTATTATTGATACCGGTGGTTTAAGCGGTGAAAGTGAAGAGCTTGATTCTCACATGGAAAAACAAACCCGGCTGGCCGTTGCAGAGAGTGACATTATTCTGTTTATGGCGGATGCCCGTGATGGTTTAACGCCGGCCGATGAAGTGATTGCTGATTCTTTGCGACGCACAGGTAAACACGTAAAGTTAATTGTTAATAAAACCGATGGACTTGATGCACGCACGGTTGCCAGTGATTTTTATTCTTTAGGTTTAGGTGACCCGGTCGCGATTGCAGCATCCCAGAATCGTGGTATTCAGTTAATGTTAGCCAGCGTATTTGATACCTATCGCTCAACCAGTGCAGCAATCGAGCCGAATGAAATTATCGAAACCGTTCCCGATGGTGAAACTGCGGATGATTCAGATGAAGAATTGCTCGACAATGCTGACGATAAAAGAGTAAAGGTCGCTATTATCGGCCGCCCGAATGTCGGCAAATCAACACTGGTTAACCGCTTTCTTGGTGAAGAGCGGGTGGTGGTTTATGACATGCCGGGCACTACACGTGACAGTGTGTTTATACCTTTCGAACGCGACGGTAAAAAATATACCTTTATTGATACCGCCGGTATACGCAGAAAGCGTGCGGTACACGAAGTTATCGAAAAGTTCAGTATCATAAAATCCATGCAGGCAATCGAACGCTGCAATGTGGTCATTATGATGATTGATGCCCGCACCGAGATAGCCGATCAGGATCTGCACCTGATTGGTTATGCACTGGAAGCCGGTCGTGCATTGATACTGGCGATCAATAAATGGGACGGCATGGATGAATATCAGAAAGATTTAATTCATAAAGGCATCGATAAACAATTACCTTTTGTTCGCTTCGCTGAAACATTTTTCATTTCAGCCTTGCACGGTTCCAGTGTCGGTAAACTTTATGCCGCCATTGACCGGGCCTATGCCTCTGCAACAAAAAAATATTCAACGTCTGACCTTACCCGCTTGCTGGAAAAAGCAGTACAGTCACATCAACCACCGATGATAAACGGGCGTAGAATCAAATTACGTTATGCCCATCAGGGTGGCATGAATCCGCCAAGAATAATCATTCATGGCAATCAGATCAGTAAAGTCCCGGCAGTGTATAAACGTTATCTAACCAACTTTTTCAGAAAACAGCTTAACTCTGTCGGCACCCCAATCGTCATTGAATTCAAAGGCAGTGACGCTAATCCATTCAAAAGCAGTAAAAAGAAAAAGTAAGTATTGTTACTGAACGCAAGTCACTAGCCCGTTATCAGCGGACTTTCAGGTAAAAGTATTTTTTGCCGCAAAGAGCGCGAAAAAAAGCAAATAGCGAATCAAACTATTTATTGTTCGCGCGCGTAGCGCACTAACAATAAATATTTTTTTGCGTCTTTTGCGTCCTTTGCGGAAAAATGTTTTTAAACCACCGGGGTCGGAGTCATTTTTAACCACTTCCTAGCTATTATGCTGTGTTAGTTATTAAAATGACTCCGACCCCTGAATAT
>JAJRUQ010000167.1 GCA_024277705.1 Gammaproteobacteria bacterium | reverse complement strand
TTTTAAAATGCTATCTATGATATTCAGGGACTCAATGACCATGGTGCATACTTTGAACCACATCATATCCAGTGGCGCCAAACCTGCCGGTTGTGTCCTATCGTTTATGGAAGTAAGCAGCATATCCGGGACTTCAATATTAGGCATCGGCAGAAACTTCTCACCGGCAATATCGGCTTCTGACTTATTTATGCGCCATGTCATGAATAGACGCAGAGTCGGGATTTATTGCTGGATATATTGCGAAACGTGCTGTTTTTTTCTGTTCTACAACGGTACTTATTTGATATGATTTAACTGTTATTTATCAAGGAGGATAAATTATGGCAACACATCATGGATTCAGTCTCAGCAAAGGACGGGGATCAATTCCCAGACAAATTTATCTCGTCACCACAGTAACCAGACATCGACAAGCAATATTTAAAGATTTTCACTGCGCGCGCTTTGTTATCCATTCCATTCAATATACTGCTCGCACATATTGTGCGGAATCTTTTTGCTTTGTAGTCATGCCCGATCATCTGCACTGGTTATTTTCTTTAGCAGATAATAACTCTTTATCACAGGTTATCGCCAATGTGAAACGCCGCTCAGGTTATCGAATTGATCAACACCATAATCGAACCGGAAATGCGGTCTGGCAATCAGGGTTTCATGATTATGCATTGCGTGATGAAAATGAAATTAAAGATGTCGCCCGATATATTGTAGCTAACCCGTTGCGGGCCGGGCTGGTTGATAATATAGGTGATTATCCATTCTGGGATGCAGTCTGGTTGTAAATTCATCGCGCTTTGCGAAAGCCCTCCTGCAAGACACCTTACCGGTAGGAGCGGTTTGTAGACCGCGAACTCGCTTTTAGAAAACAAAAAAGCCCGAACAAGTCGGGCTTTTTTACTGAATAAAGTAATAAAATTACTTCGATATAACTATTTATTCGCAATATCTTCCAGTTTCTTGGCAGCAATCACCTGGCCATCCAATGATGAATCCTTAGCATTGCGGCCATAAGCAACATCAATCAGCTGACTGTAGTAAACAACCGGCATATTGAACTTACTGCCTGTTTTGGCATTAATTTCATCCTGATAGATTTCAACATTGGCCTGACATAATGGACAAGGTGTTGCGATTACATCAGCACCATGGTCATAAGCAGATTCGATGATACCGTGAATCATTTCCTGTGATTTTTCCGGCTCTGAAAAGGCTAAGGCACCACCACAGCACTGTACTTTTTTCTCGTAGGTTTTAATCGAATCACCACCCAGAGTATCAACCAGCTTGTCCAGATACATCGGATTTTCAAAAGACTCACCATCAATACCAAAAGGACGATTAGTCTGACAACCAACATAGCCAGCCACTTTCAGGCCTTCTAATGGTTTCTTAACACCGGCACCGATTTCATCGTAGCCGATATCTTCGATCAGAACTTCAACCATGTGGCGAATTCTTTTCTTGTTCTCAAATTTCAGACCGGCTTCAGCCAGTGCTGTATTTGCATCTGCCATCAAGCCAGAATCATTGGCAAAACGTTCCTGCGCTTCCTTGGTGGCAAGCCAGCAAGCGGCACAGGTTGCTACGATATCCTGACCTTCGTGATGCTTTTCTGACAAAGCGATATTACGAGCAGACAAGGTCATGCGCGGTAATACACCACCACCACCGTAACCGATAGACGCAGAACAACAGTTCCAGTCCGGGATAGGGTTAAGTTCGATGTTAAGTTCTTCACACATCGTATCCACCGAACGCATCAGGTTCGACGAAGAAGCACCCGTCTGCGATGAGCAACCCGGATAATATGAATATTTTTTCTTTTCAGCCATTGTGTATAACCCCGTTATTTCCCATTGCTCTGAATGCGAGCATCTTCAAGTTCTTGCGCCTTTTTGATCATCTTGGCAAGACCACAGGTGTCTTTTATACCATGACCACCAAAAAATTCACCCACACTCATTCTCTTGGCTTTCATCATATTCATGCCCAGTTTCTGATGTTTCAGTGACTCTTTGATACCTGAAACAAAGCCATCCTTGAAATAAAGCGAAAGTCCCAGCTTTAATTCATTCACCCGGCCTCTTTTCATCATATTGTCCCAGAACACCTGAGAGAACCACGCGGTAGGCTGATTCTTAGGAGCCAGGTTAAGGCGTTTGGCGTAGGTTGCAAGGCCATGCATAATGTGTGTAATAGGCACTTCACGCGGGCAACGTACAATACAGTTGTAACATGAGGTACACATCCACATGGATGATGAAGTCAGAACTTCTTCACGTTTACCGGCACGGATCATCATAAAGATTTCCTGCGGTGGATGTTCCCAGTGAGAACCCAGAGGACATGAACCGGAACACACGCCACACTGCATGCACATTTTCACCCAATCGCCTTCTTCGACGTTGGCTTCAACTTCTTTCAGAAAGTCGTTACCTGTATTTAAATTACTCATGGCAGTCTCCTAGAACTTGAATGGACTCATACCGATCTGTTCGATCGTTTCAGCCATATCGTTAATTAGTTTCGGCACTTTATGAATATCAGTGATCGATATTTCAAAAGTCTGTACACGTTCTTTCTCAAGGCTTAATGACTCAAGCGTATCGCCGACTTTCGACATACGCTCCTGCGCTGTACCTGAACCTTTGACGAAGTGGCACTGGTAGTCATCACCACTCGGACAACCCATCAGCATAATGCCATCAAAACCGCTGTTCATTGAGTCAGTAATCCAGCTCAGGCTCACCGAACCTAAACAGCGAATCGGAATAACACGAACAAACGCACTGTACTCAAGCTTGTTCTGCGCCGCCATATCCAGTGCAGGATAAGCATCGTTTTCACAGGCAAGCACCAGCATACGTGGCTTTTCGTCAAACTCATCAGGAATATCAACGGCCTTCAGCTGTTGTCCTACAGTATCGATTGAGTAGTTTTCAAACGAAATAACACGTACCGGACAGGCACCCATGCAGGTACCGCAACGGCGACAGCGTGACTCATTAAACTGCGGGTAACCGTCCTCAGTTTCGTTGATCGCGCCAAACGGACACTCAACAGTACAACGCTTACACTGTGTACAACCTTCCGCACGGAAGCTCGGGAAACTCAAATCAGCTACGCGAGGATGTGCTGCTTTGCCTAAACCGGAGTTTTCAGCAGCGGCAATTGCTTTCATCGCTGCACCCATGGCATCATCCATCGCCTGTTGCGTATCCATCGGACGACGAGTCGGCCCTGCAGTATAGATACCGGTGCGCTGTGTTTCGTAAGGGAAGCAGATAAAGTGTGAATCAGCAAAACCATTGCTCATGTGTGGCACGTCCTTGCCCTGACGGTAGTCAAGGTTAAGGATCGATTCAACATCAACACGAATCTCACGATCATCACCGGCCTTGTCGGCTGCGATATCATCGTTATCCATATCGGTTAATTCAGCACGTGTTGGCTGACCCGCATTTGGCACCATACCGGTTGCCAGCACAACCAGATCAACCTCTTCTTCCATGTCTTCATCAAGAATTAAATCCTTGAACTTAACAGTCGGGTTCTGGCTGTGTACAACTTCTGTTGCAATACCTTTTCTGAAACTAATACCTTTGTTCTGACCGCTACGATAAAAGTCTTCACCACCCGCACCCGGGGTACGCAGATCAGAGAACAATACCGTGGTATCAATATCAGCATTTTGATCTTTGAAGTACATTGCCTGTTTAATACTGGCGTTACAGCAGTAACCGGAACAATGTTCCAGATGACCTTCTTTCTTGCTACGCTGACCGGCACACTGTATAAACAGTACGCTGCTAACTTCCTTGCCATCCGATGGGCGTTTGATGGCACCACCGTCAGCCGCGATAGCTAATGCTTCCAGCTCCGCCTGAGTGATGACATCCTGGCTCTTGCCGTAGGAAAATTCAGTCAGGTTGTTTGCATCGTAAGGTGTAAAACCGGAAGCCTGCACGATAGCACCAAACTGTTTGGTCTCTGTGCTGCCACTTTCGGTAGTGATGTCAGCGTCGAAACGACCTGGCGCACCCGCAGTATTCGTTAGCGTAGAGTTCAGACAAACCGTAATATTACTATCGGCTTCCACCGCCGCTACCAGCCCGGCAACACCATTATCTTCTGGATCAGCATAAGGTGATCGGGTAGGAATCTTTTTATAAAGTTGCGCGGTGGCACCACCTAATGCACCTGTTTTCTCAACGATAGTACAGGGATAACCAGCTTTTGAAGCTTCAATCGCAGCGGTCATGCCTGAGACACCACCACCAGCGATCAGAATGTTTTTATTAACACTCTGCTGGCCTGAAGCTGCGGGGACCTTCATGTATTTGGATTCTGCACAGGCCATGCGAACGTAATCGTCCGCCATCTCCTGTGTTGTTTCCTGCTGGTCTTCCTCATCAGGACGCACCCAGATCACACCTTCACGCAAATTGGCGCGAGACAGCGTAACATTATCAAAAGCAAAAGCTTCGGTCTTGGCCCGGCGTGAACAGGCAGCGATAACAACGTGGTTAACACCTTCGTTATCAATGTCGTCCTGAATCAGCTTTACACCTTCATCAGAACATAAAAAATCATGTTGCTTGCAGATGGCCGCTTTACCGTCGCGAGTCGCAGTCGTCTCTAACTGACCGGAGTCCAGACGATCGCCAAGACCGCAACCATTACAGATATAAGCACCAATTTTCATTTCATCAGCCATGGTTTAGCCCTCCGCCTGTGCGACTTTATTAACAACCTGAATGGCTCTTAATGCAGAAGCTGTTGCACTTTGCACCGCACGGTTAACGTCCAGTGCATCGGATGAACAACCGGCCGCAAATACGCCACCGTTTGCTTCATCATGTTCGATAAAGCCTTCGTCGTTCACTTTAAGTTCGATCGGGAATGTGTCTTTATCAACACTTGGTTCCATACCGACTGCCAGCACAACCAGGTCATGCTCGTTTTCGTAGCGGTGATAGCCTTCGGTATCAACACCTTTCAGCACAGGATTTTTGTTCTCTGTGTTCTCGATAATATTCGCAACTTTCGATTTGATGAAAGTAACGTTCTTATCATCCTGAACTTTCTGATAGAAATTATCAAAACGGTCGATGGCACGAATATCAATATAGTAGATAGAAACGTCGGCATCGTCACCGAATTTCTCAGAGACATAAGTAGACTGTTTCAGTGATGCCATGCAGCAGATACGAGAGCAATGCTTCAGGTAATTGCGGTCACGTGAACCGGCACACTGAATGAACGCCACGTTTTTCGCTTCTTTGCCGTCGGAAGGACGCACCAGCTTGCCACCGGTAGGGCCAAAGGGGTCCATTAAACGTTCGAACTCAACACTGGTAATCACATTATCGAAACGGTCATAACCATACGGCTGAATTTTCGCAGCATCAAATGGACGCCAGCCGGTAGCCCAGATAACAGCACCGGCTTTTAACTCAATCGTTTCTTCCTGCATATCCAGGTCAATAGCATCAAATTTACACGCATCCTTCGCTTTCTGCGCATCATCACTACCAATCATAGCGGGATCGATCACATAACGTTTTGGCATTGCCATGTTATGCGGCAGATAGGCGCCTTTATGCTTGTTCATGTTGTAGTTATGCTCGTCATCAAACTCGGCTTCGACAGCGTCGCCACAGGCGCCACAAGCGGTACAGTTTGCATTAACATAACGCGGACTTATTTTCACAGTTGCTGTGTAATTACCAGCTTCACCCTGCAAGTCTGATACTTCCGCCATGGTCAGAACGGTGATGTTCTTATTCGCTGCCATGCGACGCTGATTGATTTCCAGACCACAGGTCGGAAAACAAAGCTTGGGAAAGTATTTATATAATTTGGTTACTCGTCCACCAATAGAAGGTGTCTTTTCAATAACAATAACCTGTTTGCCGACTTCAGCAGCTTCTAATGCAGCAGTCATGCCGCTAATGCCACCGCCAACAACCAGAATTGTCTGATTAGTTGCAACTATGTCCGACATCTTATTCCTCCAAAGGATTTGTGCCAGTTTGAAAGCCCAGTAAACTAACGATTAAAAGTAGTAATAAAATCAGCAATTTATCTGGATAGATATTTTTTATACGTGCGCCGCAATGATAGCCCCGACACTCGGAGTGCGTATAATACATGTTTCATAAAAAATTCGCCATATAATGGTCAAAAAACAGTGCTATGGTTGTTGTATGTTTGTATAAATATTTTTTATAGCATGCATTTTTTACCCCCGGGCAAACAGCAATGAAAAACAGTAAAAACACCAACCCTGATTTATGCCCCTGTGAAAGCGGGCAAACCTTTAAAAGCTGCTGCCAGCCATATGTTGAGCAAAAACAGGATGCCGCCACGGCTCAGGCACTGATGCGCTCACGCTATACCGCCTTTGTTCTGCAAAACCAGGATTATCTGCGCTACAGCTGGCACCCTGAAAACTGCCCTGTAGAAATTCGCCTGAATACAGAAACCCGCTGGCTGGGACTTAGCATTAAAAATACCGTTGCCGGTGATATTAATGATGAAAATGGCCAGGTTGAATTTGTTGCCCGCTCAAAAAACCGGGGGAAAGCCCACCGTTTACACGAAAACAGCCGCTTTTGCCGTTACCATAAGCGCTGGGTGTATGTTGACGGTGAAATACTTGACTGAATAAATAAAAACAATTAATTAAAAAAACATTATTAATGCCTTTATTTAACAGTCTAGGCTAAACTTTATAGCGTAAAGTATCACTGAAAAATAATACCTACAACGAGCCTGCATATTCACACAAAATGAAAGCGCCCTTCCATTTAATTTCACTTTCTATGCTATTGCTTTTTTCATCCAGCATATTGGCTCAAACCAGCAGTGAAACACAGCATGTCATGCTACTGGCCAATGTCAGCCCCGAGCTGACTAAAAACAGCAACCATACAAGTCACGAACTGAATGCACAAGAAAGCACGATAAGCCAGACGCTAAACACTGATAACATAATCGCTGAGCCGACAAAACTGACTTTTATTGAAAAATATTCAGATCAGGAAATCGCACAACTCCGGCAACTTTTTTTACAGGCAGAAAACCTTCTCAAGAACAACCGTATTACCGAATATCATAAACTGTCCGGGCAATTAAAAGACTACCCGCTTTACCCTTTCCTGCAATATCAGTGGCTGAGAAAACATCTTGATAATGAAGACCAGATACAGCAGTTTTTAAAACAATACAGCGCATCGCGTTATGCCCCCATATTAAAACGTAAATGGCTGCATCATTTAGCCAGGCAAAAACAATGGTCGCTGTTTGTCGAAAACTACAGCGCCACAAAAGAAACCAGACTTAATTGTTATTACCATTTTGCTCAACTCAAAAACGGTCAAAAAAAAGCCGGACTGGAAGGTGCAAAAAAGCTCTGGGTAGCAGGAAAATCACAACCGAAAGAATGCGACCCGCTTTTCGACCAATTAAAACAATCGAATCAACTGACCATGGACTTGCTGTGGCAGCGCTTTGATGCGGCCCTGAAAAACAACAAGGTCAGTCTTGCCGCCTATATAAAAAAATTGATGCCCCGGCAATATCATGCAACAGCAATATTATGGATAAACCTGCATAACAGACCGTCACATTATATGCCGCAATTATTAAAAATGCCGCATACCGCACAGTCACACCTGATGTTTAACCACGCCATTAACCGCCTTGCCAGCAAAGACATTATGGCAGCCATCGAGCTGTGGGATAACAACAAAGATAAATTTAATACCGCAAAAAACAGCACCGATAAACTTGCAATAAATAATCTGGAAAAAAAACTGGCATTAAAACTTGCGTTTAAAGGAGACAACAATGCCTATGACCGTCTCAGCCAGCTGAGTTCACCTGATAAAAGCAGTAAAGAATGGCGTATACGTGTTGCCATCTCCAGACAAAACTGGGGTAACGTGATCACTGCGATAAACGCACTCAGTGCCCCCGAAATTGAACAGGAAAAATGGCAATACTGGCTGGCAAGATCCTACCTGGAAACAGACAGCGTTGAACATGCACAAACAATATTAACCGCGCTGGCAACAAAACGCAGCTTTTATGGTTACCTGGCTGCAGATAAAGTTAACAGCTTATATCAGTTATCGGCCAACCCGATCAATGTCAGCGCCGATGAAATCAGCGGTTTAAAAAATCGAGATGCATTTCGTGTTGCCTTTGAATTTATGGTACTGAACAAAAATAATGAAGGCAAGCTGCAATGGTGGCATGCAGTTCGTCAGTTAAACAAACATGAAATCATTGTTGCCGCCAAACTGGCACAACAATGGCAATGGGATGAAATTGCTATTTTCACCGTCGCCAAAGCCAAACACTGGGATGATATAGAATTACGTTTTCCTCTCAGTTATGCCGATAAAATACATGAAAACTCAATACGGCAAAACCTGAACCCGGCCATACTCTTCGGTCTGGTACGACGGGAAAGTGCGTTCAATGAAAAAGCCTATTCCCCTGCCGGAGCCCGCGGCCTGATGCAAATAATGCCCGGTACCGGACGACAAATTGCTAAAAGCCTGAACGAACGCTGGCACGGCAGTAACAGCCTGTACGACCCGGTGGTTAACTTAAAATACGGTTCCTATTATTACCAGAAGCTGCTGGATAAATTTAATGGTAATTATGCAATAGCACTGGCTGCATATAACGCAGGCCCGCAACGTGTAAAAAAATGGCTGCCTGAAACCCATGCCATCCCCGCCGACATATGGATAGAAACCATTCCATATAAAGAAACCCGCAACTATGTCATCAATGTACTGGCCTATGCATTAATTTACCAGCAGCGGGCTCAAGCCAGTGACAGCAGTACAAAAGATCTGTCCATGAACGAGCTGACACGTGATGTACTGCCCTTTTCTGTCATCCCGTAAGGTATGAATTTTTAGTAAATAAAACTCAACGACGCTGGACTGAACTACCATAACGCTAAGTTGTGCGGGCGGCGCATTTTTTGCGTAGCTCCGAACAAACAAACGACTTGTTATGTGTTTTTCTCTATAATTATTGAATTAATTAATGCTTTACCTAAAACCGTTTGGCTGTAACCAGTAATTCTAGGTAGCCCTGTTTCCTCATCAATATGTTCACTCATGTTTTCAACTGCATACTCCGTATCTTGTTTTTCACGCTCTGCAACAATGAGGCTAAATCTTTCTAGAGTGTTTACATGTGATTCCCATAATGAACTTTTAAGATCATGTTCATATTTTTCTTCATCTGTTAATTTTTTATAAGCACCTATTGATATTGAAAGTGCATTATATTCCATTGATGTTTTCTGCGAGCCATTTTTAATGATGCCTATTAGTACCTCAACATCTTGATCTGTTAGTTCTTCTAAAACATGAAGCAGTTTTTTCTTTGGAGTGTAATTTATCTCATTTACATTTATTGATTTACTTAAAAACACAGAAATGTATTTATTTCTTTGTATGGTCATCGCTCTTGATGACTGAACTAAGCCGTCCTCGAATAAATCAATAAAATATTTATTCTCTTTGAGACTTTCTTGTTCGATTTTATTAATTTTTTCATCAAGTAGCTTTAAAAATGAGGCAACCCTATCAATTCTTTGCTCAGGAATAATCGTAGAAATTACCTCAGATATCAAAGGACCTGCAAATGGTATAGAGCCTGCTATTCCTTTGTATAAGGAAGCACGAAAATCGACAGCTTTATTATCTAACTCACCCATTATTTTATTTTTTTACACATAACGACTTAGCCGTGTGGAACCAAATCACAGCGTAGTTTTCATCTGAACGAGCGTATTACTAGGTGTTTGTTTCATTGTCTCTTTTCTTCCATTCGGCAACAGTGTCACGTATTGCCGAGAAATCTGGACTATCTTTCCATGCTTCTAGTGCACCAGTAACTTCCTCTAATTTTACATTCTTGTACTTGCAGCGATTAAAAAATGGACGGTATTGTTTTAGTTCTTTTTCTAATTGACTTCCTGAGCAGGCGGTACAATTAGAGCAACCATTGTTCTCATTTGATTTGCTATTGTTATTACATGCTCGTGTGCTTTCAGTTTTTTATCAAGTATTTTTTCAACGAGCCTAAGTTTGGCTTCTTTAGTAATTGATAAGGAGCTTACCAAACCAGTAACGAGAACGCCAAGTAAAGCGAAAACTGCAGATGCATTATTGTTGAAGAACTCTGCCATTTTATTTTGATCCGTTTTTATACATAGACTTGTTTTATAGTGATTAAAAATCATACCACAGTAAAATAATGCAGACTGAACAGTGACTTTTCATCCAGCCATGTTTTTACCCGCTGAAAACCCGCCTGTGCAGCCAGCTGCTGAAACAGCTCAATTGAATATTTATGTGAATACTCAGTAAGAATCGACTGGTCTTTTTTAAACAGAAAACGCTCATTACCAATGTCCACCTGCTGATCAATGATACTAAGCAGGTGCATTTCGATACGATGTTTCTGCTCATTATAAAAGGCATGATGCTGAAACTGCTCAGGATTAAAGTTTGCCCCCAGTTCCCGGTTGATTCGAAGCAACAGATTTTTATTAAATTGCGCGGTATACCCTTCTTTGTCATTATAAGCCGCATTTAAAATAGCAGTATCTTTTTGCAGGTCCACACCGATCAACAGGCCACCTTGTTCACCGACCATCATTTTAATTTCTTCAAGTACCTTGACCGCCTGTTCAGGTTCAAAATTACCGATGGTCGAACCGGGGAAAAAAGCCACCTTGTTGGTAACAGAAACATGATGAGGCAATGCAAGCTTGCCCGAAAAATCATTCCCCGTGAAGTCCGCACAGATGGCATGCACCTTTAGCCAGGTAAATTCAGCCGCCAGTTTTTTTGCTTCATCCTGCAAATAACGTTTTGAGATGTCGATGGGTAAATAAGCAATCGGCCTGAGCGCATCAAGTAATAACCTGACTTTATAACTGTCACCACTGCCGGGTTCAATAAGCAGGCAATCCTTACCTAGCACATTAACAATATCATCGATGTTATCGCGAATAATATCAACTTCGGTTCGTGTCGGGTAATACTCCTCGGTATTACATATTTTTTCAAATAAACGGGAACCGTTCTCGTCATAAAAATATTTCGCTGAGATATAAGGCGGTGAAGCGCAAAGCCCCTGTATGATGTCCGCACGAAAATCCGTAACTTCCGGGTGCTGGTCAGAAAACTGGTAATGTTTTGATAATTCATTCATGGCTTTACTGTATGGTTTATCGCTGCTCGGCTCACCCTATCGCAGTCATGATATTACTGCAACAAATAGAATACAACGCAGAACCACCGGTACCGCCATTTACGACAAACGTGTAAGCTAGGGAAGTCCTGATTCAAGCAACATGTTTTTTCATGAATAAATCCAGCACAGTTCCGGTTGTCAAAGATCTCGTTTTAATCGGTGGCGGGCACAGCCACCTTTCAGTACTGAAATATTTTGCCATGCACCCGGTATCGGGAGTACGTCTGACGCTTATTACCCGTGACCTGCACACACCCTATTCCGGCATGCTGCCCGGTTATATTGCCGGTCATTATCAATATGATGAAGCCCATATCGACCTGCGTCCGCTGGCACAATTTGCTCAGGCACGAATTTTTCATGCTGAAGTTACCGCCATGGATCTGCAGAACCAGCAAATATTCTGCGAAGGCCGGCCGCCGGTAAATTATGATATTGCTTCCATTAACATTGGCTCCAGACCCGGCACCTTGCATGTACCGGGTGCCGACAGATTTTCATTACCGGTAAAACCGATCGATAAATTTCTGGCACAGTGGAGTGTACTGGCCAGTGAAATCACCCATAGCGACAAAACATTTCATCTCGCGGTTGTCGGTGGTGGTGCCGGCGGTATTGAAATGGCACTGGCAACACAATACCGCCTGCATCAATTATTATCCGCATCACACAAATCAACAGACACCTTACAGGTCGATATCTACTGTGACAGCAATGAAATACTGCCAACCCATAATAAACGCGTTAGACAGCGTTTTTATAGAATTCTGAAAAGTCGCAACATCCGTATTCACCACAATCATCGCGTGGTACAGCTTGAAAATAACACCATCAGTTGCGACCATAACAAACACTTCCCCGCTAATGCAGCTTTATGGCTGACCAACGCCTGTGCACCCGCATGGATAAAAGACAGCGGTCTGGAGGTTGATGAGCAGGGTTTTATCACAGTCAATGACTATCTGCAGTCAACCTCAGATAACAATATTTTCGCGGCCGGTGATATCGCCGCCATGATCAACCACCCGCGACCCAAGTCAGGTGTTTTTGCCGTCAGGCAGGGGCCGCCACTGGCGCGGAATCTTGGCCGTGCCATACACCATAAAAACCTGCAGCCGTTTACCCCGCAACAGCATTTTTTAGGACTGATCTCAAGCGGTGATAAATACGCCATTGCTTCACGCAATAACTGGTCATTAGAAGGTGCCTGGTTATGGAAAATAAAAGACTGGATTGACCGGCGTTTTATGGATAATTTTAATGTACTACCGGAAATGACAGCGGCAGCCATGCAGGGAAATACGCCTCAAATCGATAAGACTATTGCCGACAAAAAAACCTTAAAAGAAATTTCTGCTATCGCCATGCGCTGCGGCGGTTGTGGTGCAAAAGTTGGCAGCACGGTTTTATCGCGTGTTATCAATCGCCTTACCCCGATAAGCCGTGATGATGTTGTCATTGGTTTAGCAGACCCGGATGATGCCGCAGTCACCGAAGTAGCCAGCGGTAAACTGGTGGTACAAAGTGTGGATTATTTTCGCAGTTTTATAGATGACCCGTATATTTTTGGCCAAATTGCAGCCAATCACGCGCTCAGTGATATTTTTGCCATGGGTGCTGAAACCCAGTCAGCCATGGCTATCGCCACCATTCCATACGGTATTGAAAGCCAGATTGAGGATCAGTTATATCAAACCATGTCAGGGGCTGTACATGTTTTGAATGCCAGTAATACCGCTTTAGTCGGCGGCCATTCCAGTGAGGGCGCTGAACTGTCGTTTGGTTTATCCGTGACCGGCCTGGTCGATCGTGAGCAGCTTATGTGTAAATCAGGTATGCAAACCGGTGATGTATTAATCCTCACCAAAGCGCTCGGCACCGGCACACTGTTCGCCGCTGATATGCGACTAAAAGCAAAAGGCCGCTGGATTGATGCTGCTTTACAGAGCATGCTATTGTCCAACCAGGCCGCCGGTTTATGTTTGCATCGCCACGGTGCTACCGCTTGTACCGATGTAACCGGCTTTGGCCTGCTCGGGCATCTTGTAGAAATGACCCGCTCATCCCAAAGAAGTGTTGAACTTTATCTACATACCCTGCCGGTTCTGGACGGCGCACTGGAAACCATCGCCACCGGTATTTTCAGTTCACTACAGGAACAGAATGTTCGCTTACGGCGTGCGATAAAAGACCCGGGAGAATTGCGTGCGCACAAACACTATCCTTTACTGTTTGATCCGCAAACATCCGGTGGTCTGCTGGCCGCCATTCCGGCCGAAAATGCCGAAGCCTGTTTAACTGAACTAAAAACATGCGCATATCCAGCAAGCGTGATCATCGGTAAAGTAAGCAATGAAACAGAAAACCTTGAAAGAGTGATGCTAAAAGCCTGAAACATACACTATCTACAAAAATTATCTCTGCCCCGGCAGCCACTCCCGGCAGGTCGATCTTTACCCGAATAACGGCCACACGCCATTTTTAGTGCGAATGATTCACATCATTAAAAAAATTTGTTTTTACAGTCCCATGTCCTGCAACAAATCTGCCCAGCCCTGTTTCTCGGCTTCACGGGTAAACAGAGCAGCACGCTGTTTGCACTGTTGCTCCAGGGTTTGCAAATAGCGCCTGTCTTGCTCAGCGGTTAATAATAATTCACGCAGTGCCTCACCATCCTGTACCGGAAAATAGCCGGCATAATTCTCACCCAGCAAGCCCACCGAGCCGTCAATTTTCGAAGCGATCACCGCCAATCCTGCAATGATGGCTTCCGAAATCACATTCGCTCCGCCTTCCATGATGGAAGGCAGTACCATTAGATGGCAACGTGCATAAGCCTGCCTGACTTTCCAGTGTGCCACTTCTCCAAACCAGTGATAACGCGGATTGATTTTCATCTCATCACACGCATAAGCGGCCCACTCAGCATTATGAGCTTTACCAAAATGTAATACCCGAATACGGCTGCTCTGCGGCAAATCTCTAACCGCATACGCTACCCGCATCGAATCTTTTTCTGCACGTAAGTGGCCGACAACACAGACATCAAAAAATCTAACCGAACGCCTGCCGGGGTTTGCCAGCGGCACGGCTGACTGATGAATAACACGAACTTTATGACGAACCTTTTCCGGCAGCACATTTGCCGCCAGTGGATGCAGCGTTACCAGCCTGTCAGCTGCGGCAATTGATGCCAGTGTCGGTTCCGGATGACTGTTTATAAACCGGTACAGATCGGTTCCTGTCATCGCCAGCACCAGCGGGGAGTCCGGGTACTGCTGTTTACAGGCAGCGATTGACGGCGCACTGCGCCAGGCATGCAGCGCGATTATCAGGTCATAAGCTCTGCCATCCCAGGTAACACTGATGCTGACTTTATGCCCCAGCTGCCGTAGAAACCCTGCCCAGCGCGTCGCGGTGGCACGATTGCCGTTAAGTGACTTTGCCGCCGCCGGGGTTATTATTCCAATGTGCATCACGTTATACTATAGGAAAAAACAAACATCGAAAACATGTCAGACAAAAACATTCCTGGACAAACGATTACTTCATTAATTGCTGATTTAAAGGATGCTCGGCAACGCACCCTGGCACTGCTTGCCGGTCTGGATCAGCAACAGATTATCGGCCCGCAGCTTGATATTGTAAATCCACTGTTATGGGAAATCGGTCATGCTGCGTATTTTCATGAACTCTGGACCCTGCGCCACAGCAACGGTGCAGATTCATTTTTAAAAAATGCAGATGAACTGTATGACTCGATTACGATTGCCCATGACGACCGCTGGCACTTGCCACTGTTATCACTGGAGAAGACCAAAAGCTACATGCAGCAGGTACTGGATGCAGAAATCAATCATTTGCAAAACCAGAAAGTCACCGCCCGGGATATTTACCTCACCCGTTATGCAGTGTTTCACGAAGACATGCATACCGAAGCATATACCTACAGCCGCCGTACCTTAAACTATCCCTGTCCGGTATTCAGCAATAATGTTTTACAGGACGTGGCTTACGATGCCGGCCCGCTCGAAGGTGATGCAAGTATTCCCGCCAGCGAGTTTTTATTGGGCGCCAGCAAAAATGCAAACTTCTGCTTTGACAATGAAAAATGGCAACATCCGGTCAGCATCAAGCCTTTTGCCATTGCCCGCGCAGCAACCAGCTATCAGCAATATGCAAACTTTGTTGAAGATGGTGGTTATAAGGAACCACAGTTCTGGGATGAAAAAGGCTGGAGCTGGTTACAGCAAAACAACATCAGCTTGCCCAACGGCTGGAAAAAAGACCGCAATGGTCACTGGTTAATCAAACACTTTGACCAGTGGCTAGCCATGCGGCCGCATGCAGCCATTGTCCATGTCAACTGGTATGAGGCCAGTGCCTGGTGCCGCTGGGCAGGCAGACGTTTACCCATAGAAGCTGAATGGGAACTGGCGGCGTGCGGCCCGGAAGCAAACAAACCGCTTTACCCCTGGGGAAATGAAGCCCCTGCCGCAAAACATGTCAACATGGATGCACGTGCTATGCGCACTATCGATGTCGGTGCTTTACCTGCCGGTGACAGTTTTTATGGTTGTCGTCAGATGCTGGGGAATGTCTGGGAATGGACCGCTGATACTTTTAAGCCCTACCCCGGTTTTGTTGCTGACATGTATCAGGATTACTCACAACCGTTGTTCGGCCAGACAAAAGTATTACGCGGCGGCGCATGGCCAACACGTTCCCGCATGATCAGAAACAGCTGGCGAAATTATTATGGCGCGGAAAGAAATGATGTGTTTGCAGGCTTCAGGACGTGCGCACTGTAAAAGCACTTTACGAAACGAATCAGTCATCAGCGGGTATCAAGACAAGCCCGTAAGATATGCTGCTTTTGTTCGCAAGAGATTAAAAACTGCCGCCCCAGCTGTCCCGTTTACGACGCCAGTTGATTCGGGTCAGAATCAAGCCCAGAATCAGACTGCCAATAGACACACCGCCGCCGATCAAAAACCACTCCTGGGTAGCATTGCTGCGCAGTTGCTGATTGTCCTGCTCCAACCTCGATACGCTGGCTTCAGCTTTACCCAGCTGTTTTTTTAATACTGTATTTTTTTTCGATAAAGCCAGAGGATTTGCTGCTGTAATTTTCAGGTCATCCAGTGAATTACTTAAATTAATACGTTCCGATTTCAAGCTTGCATTCTCACTTTTCAATTGCTTGATTTCAGACTTTAGTTCCGCAATAGACGTGTTTAACTGCTTGTTGAGCTTCCTGGATTTTTCCAGCTTTTCACTGGTACTTGCGAGTTGTACCCGTGCACCCGGATTATTCATTAAATTTTCCGCCAGCACCCAGCCGGTTCTGTCACCGGAAAATTCGACCTGAAGAAATTTTCCATCTTCGGAGGTCTGCACAACGGTTAATGCTGTGCCACTGGTTAAGAATTTAATAATACGATGCCCGGTGGTAGCACCGGAACGAACAGGCACGGAAAGCTGGTCGCTCACATAACGTACTTCTTTAGCGAAAACTGGCTGGTTCATCATGCTTAACAACACAGCAGCCAGCACATACAATAAGGTGTTTTTCCTGCAAAAAGTTCTATTCAGCATCACTTAATATTCTCTAAACTAGTTAGCTAAACTGGTTTCCTGTTACTTACCAGCCTATGCATTTCATCAATTGTGTTTGCAGTTTACAGATTATGACAAAATCAGCAACTGACAAAGAGCCTGGACTACCGTTAAAGCCAGGGTACCTCTGATGAAGTCTATCATGTCTCTGCCTGACCTGAAGCACTCAGCAACAAGGCGATACCCGGCAGTGAATGGCCCGCTCTTTTACCACAAGCTCAGCCATAGATGCTTGCTTCAGGCCACGTCCTGATAGTTACAGGCCAATTCGCCTGTAAGCCGGATAGATAGGCTTAATCAGAAGTACCCTGGTTTCTGTAGGCAAAAACACCATCAGTATTTTCAACATGATGCTCTTCCAGCCAGGATAACTTGTCATGCAGTGTCACCACTTCACCGACAATAATAAGTGTCGGCGGTTTAATGTCTTCATTTTTAATCACTTCCAGTAGTGTATCCAGGGTAGCAATAAGCACTCGCTGTTGCGGAGTTGTACCCTGTTCAACCAGAGCAACCGGGGTACTGGCGGGCAGCCCGTGAGCCACCATCTCCTTACATAAAGTGGGCGCGCCATGCAGACCCATGTAAAACACAACGGTTTGATGCGGGTGCGCCAGTGCTTTCCAGTTCAGGTCGACCGAGCCATCTTTTAAATGACCGGTAACAAACACACAGGACTGTGCATAATCACGATGTGTTAACGGTATTCCGGCATAAGCAGAACAGCCATTAGCGGCAGTAATACCCGGAACCACCTGAAATGCGATACCTTCCTGCGCCAGTTCTTCAATCTCTTCTCCACCACGGCCAAAAATAAACGGATCACCGCCTTTTAAACGTAATACACGTTTTCCTTCACTGGCGAGCCGCACCAGTAGCTGGTTGATATTTTCCTGTTGCATGGTGTGTTTATCACGCTCTTTACCAACATAAACAATTTCAGCATCACGACGCACCATTTCCATAATTGCGGGAGATACCAGCCGGTCATAAACCACCACATCGGCCTGCTGCATTAAACGCAGGGCACGAAAAGTCAGCAGATCCGGATCACCGGGACCGGCTCCCACCAGAAAAACTTCACCAGGCATTTCAGGATTTTCCGCCTGTTTTTCAATGGCCTTGTCCAGCACCCGCTTCGCTTCTTCTTCATGACCGGTAAACACCAGTTCTGCCACCTTGCCTTCCAGGATGTTTTCCCAGAAGCCGCGCCGGGATTCAACATTGGGAAACGCCGTTTTTACTTTTTCGCGAAAACCTTCTACCAGTTTTGCCAGATGGCCATATGCCGCTGGAATACTGCCTTCAAGTTTGGTACGGATTAAACGTGCCAGCACCGGTGAAGAACCGCCGGTCGATACCGCAATCACCACTGGCGAACGGTCAATAATGGAGGGCATGATAAAACTGCATAAATCAGGATTATCAACCACGTTTACCGGCAACCTTAACTGCTTTGCCAGCTCAGAAACCGACTCATTAACCTGACGCTGATTAGTGGCAGCGATAACCGCAACACAGGTGTCAAGATCAGTATTTTCAAACTCACGAGCACAATGCTGAATCAAACCTTGCGTTTTAAGGCTGACCAGCTCAGCACACAAGTCAGGTGAAACCACCGTCACATTGGCCTGTGCTTTTCTCAACAGCGCAACCTTTCGCGCCGCGATGGAACCACCACCAACCACTAAACAGGGCTGGTTTTTAATCTGTATAAATATTGGTAAGTATTCCATGGCAACTGGTCTTTAATTCGTATAACAATGGTTATTTAAATATGCAGGAATCGCAGTTTACAGAACCACGCCTGCCGGCATATGTTTTTTACAGATGCAACCTGTAAACCGTGATTTATTTAAGAACCGAGCAATTTATCAAGTTTTCCGCTTTGATTTAACGCCGATAAATCATCAAAGCCACCCACATGAAAATCATCAATAAAAATTTGCGGGATAGTCCGACGACCGGTAATTTCCATCATGTGATCGAATTTAGCCTGATCCTCATCCACTTTGATTAATTCATATTCAGCATTTTTACTCTGAAATAAACGTTCTGCTGCGGTACAGTATCCACAAAAACGCCCGCTATAGATTATTATTTTCGGCATGTTTTACAGCCCTTCAATAACATTTTTCAGCATAGCCTGTACTTCAGTGGCAACACTGCCGAGGGTTTCGTTTTTGACTGCCATCATTGACGCCATCGGGTCAACAGCGGCAACTTCAACCTTACCGTCAGCGGTTTCCTGGACGATAACGTTACATGGCAACATGGTGCCTATTTTATCTTCAGCCTGCAGAGCTTTGTAGGCAAACGTCGGGTTACAGGCACCCAGAATAGTGTAACGCTGAAAATCAACATCAATTTTTTTCTTTAACGTGGCACTGACATCAATCGTCGTCAACACGCCAAAACCGGCTTCGCCCAGATGCGCGGTAACACGCTCGATGGCATCATCAAAATTATCATCAATAATTTTTGAAAAGTAATAACTCATGGGTAAAACCTCAATAGTTTATATTCTAGTGGTTAAGATACAGGGGCGATATTATAACCCGTTGATGGCAGTGCACAAAGCCCACTATTGGGATAGAGAAATAACGTTTAAAATGCAGGTGTATTAACCGTTAAGTGGTGGCGGTGCCACTCGCAGAACTTCTTCAATCGTGGTTTCACCTTTGGCCACTTTATTGGCGCCGCTTAAACGCAAAGGCTGCAAACCATCTTTAACCGCCTGTTTACGCAACTGATGAATATCACAGTCAGAGGTAACCATATGGCGGGTTTCATCAGAAAATTTGAACATTTCATAAATCCCTTTTCGTCCCTGATAACCGGTATCCCGGCATTCCAGACAACCTACCGGCTTATAGATTTTCTGCGGTTTTTTTGCTTTCCACGGTTTAACCAGTTCATTCCACGCCTCATCACTGATTTGTGCAGGCTGTTTGCAATGCGGGCATAATGTTCTGACCAGTCGTTGCGCCATAATGCCCAGTACCGATGACTGGATTAAATACGGCGGCACGCCGATATCAAGCAGACGGGTAATGGCCGAAGGCGCATCATTGGTATGCAGAGTAGACAGCACCAGATGACCGGTTAATGCCGCCTGAATGGCTATGTCCGCTGTTTCCATATCACGAATCTCACCGATCATGATGATATCAGGATCTTGCCTTAGCAGGGTACGTACGCCACTGGCAAAATCCAGGTCAATATTTTTCTGTACCTGCATCTGGTTAAATGATGGCTCCACCAGTTCAATCGGATCTTCAATACTGCAGACATTCACTTCGGCTGTCGCCAGCAGTTTAAGGGTGGAATATAAAGTGGTTGTTTTACCCGAGCCGGTGGGCCCGGTGACCAGAATAATGCCATTGGGCTGGTCAATCATTGACTGCCAGATAGCATTGTCATTTTTACTAAAACCCAGTTGCTGGAAGTTTTTCACCAGCACGTCGGGGTCAAAAATTCGCATCACCAGTTTTTCACCAAAAGCGGTGGGCATGGTTGATAAACGCAGTTCGACTTCCTTGCCTGCTTCTGTTCTGGTTTTCAGGCGGCCATCCTGCGGCCGGCGTTTTTCAGCCACATCCATGCGTCCGATAATTTTGATCCGGCTGGTTACCGCTTTCATTACCGCTGTAGGAATTTGATAGACTTCCTGCATTACCCCGTCTATACGAAAACGCACCGGACACATTTCACGGCGCGGCTCCAGATGAATATCACTGGCTCGCTGATCAAAGGCATATTGCAATAGCCAGTCAACAATATTAACAATATGCTGATCATTGGCATCAAGCTTACCACTGCGGCCCAGCTCCATAAGCTGTTCAAGATTCTGAATATTGCCGCCACCGGCATCAGAGGCTGACCTGGCACCATGCACGGATCGGGCAATGGTATAAAACTCGGTTAATAAGCGGCTGATATCCTCAGGGTTGGCAATAACCAGTTTGAATTCTTTATTATGAATACGTGATAATTCAGCTTCCCAGTCACGCTCATAAGGTTGCGCCGTGGCAACAGTGATTGTACTTTCTTCTACTTTAATCGGTAAGACATTGTATCGGGTCGCATAAGCATGCGACATGACTTCGGTAACTTCAGAAACTTCAACTTTAAGTGGATCAATACGTACAAAAGGCAAACCAACACGATCAGCAAACCATTTTGTCAGAAAATCCAGGGTTAACAGCTTTTGTGTCTTTGCATTGATCCAGTTTCGTTCAGCAATGATTTGTAACGGATTTTTTTTCTTGTACTCAACACCCACTGCCAGTGTTCGCAACATAAGGGCATTTTCAGTGTCCACCATGTTGTCTTCTTCAAGCCAGTTTAAAATGTCATGGACTTCAAGATGACGGTTATGTTTTATATCGTTATCAAACACTGCGCTCATTCACTTACTATCTCACTTTGTTAAAATATGCTTATTATCTGTTTGCCCAGACACTAAAACTGTTTAATGGCTGATCGCTTAAATAATCAACAGCTAAATCCATTACTTCAATAGTAGACACTTTTGCGTATTTCGGTCCAATTTCAAGCCATTTTATAAATTTTTGAACCGAACAATCTTCTCCCGCCACGATCACTTCGACACGACCATCGAATAAATTCCTAACACCACCCGTCAGAGACAGTGCATCGGCTGTCTGTTTTGCGCTATCACGAAAAAACACGCCCTGTACGCGCCCACTGACAAAAATTTGTTTACAGACATCCATTGATTACCACCAGTATCAGCTTTCGCTAACTATTATGACTCCTTGCGCAATACCGCCCTTCCCTGGGCATAAAAAAAGGTCCGCAAGCGGACCTTTTAGCAACAGCCTTAAGCATAACCTAAAGCAGTTTCAACAATCTTATTTTGATAAATAATCACGATCTGACTGTTCAGTATCACCAACAGACCATGCACCACGAGTTTTAGCATGGTTAATTGCAGCATCAATTTCAGATGCTGAAGCATTCTGGTCTATATCTAATACCTGGCCAGGATAAATCAAGTCAGCATCCTGAATTTTATCACGGTTAGTTTTATAGATTAATGGCCACTGATACGGATCAGCATAAACTTCATCTTTACCGGAAATACTCCACAGATTATCGCCACGAACAACGGAATAGCTGCTGTCGCCACTCGTTGCCATCGCAACAGCACCACGTTTATCACTGGATGATGAATCAGCTGAAGTTGCAGCGGCTTCATCGGCATTGTCATTCAAAAATTTTTCATTTTCATAAGCAGCTTGTGCTATTGCAATTTCAGCCTGTTTTTTAGCCTTGTTTGCATCTTTTGTGGCACCTTCTTCATCACCAGCAGCTAATTTTTTCTCAGCACTCTTGATGATTTTTCCGGTGTCACGCCATTCATAGTTAGCAGCTTTTGCTTCTGCATTAGCAGCTTTTGCATCAGCAATGGCTTGCTCTGCAGATGACGAACCGGTATCGGATGTTTCTTCAGTTGAAGCACAGCCTGTAATAAGGCCTAAACTCAACAGGGCTACGCTAAACAGACGGGCAGATGTACGCATGGTCATAATTTCTCCAAATTGGGGTTTTTGATGTTTGATTTATTATTATGTCTTTTAAATGTTGTTACCGGATTATAGCGCGAAAAAGTAACAATGTAAGCTATTAGTGTCAAGCAATCTTTTATGTATAATTGCGCCAGTTCCGATAAACTCGGTTTAAACCACATTCTGAACCAATAATCATAAAAGTGAAAGCCATATGAGCGAAGAAATCCGAATATTTCACAACCCGAAGTGCAGTAAATGCCGTTTAACCATGGATATTTTAAGCGACAAAGGTGCAACGGTTACAGTCATTGAATATTTAAAAACACCACCTGGCCATAATGAATTGAATAAAATACTTGATATTCTTGGATTTGAACCCCGTGAACTTATGCGAAAACATGAAGCGCCATACCAGGAAAATCATCTGGACAACCCTGATTTAAGCCGCGAACAGCTAATTCAGGCCATGATCGACAACCCTGTATTAATAGAAAGGCCAATCATTATTAACGGTAACACAGCCATTATTGGTCGCCCGCCGGAAAAAGTACTGGATATTTTATCATGACGTCAGCAAGCAATGATCCATCACCTGCTTTTCGTGAGGTACTGGTCCTGTATTACAGCCCCGGGGGCACAACGGCTGAAATGGCCAATATCATTGCCCGTGGTGTAGAAGAAGTCGATGGCATGCGAGCACGGGTGCGTACTGTGCCAGCGGTTTCACCACTAACCGAACAAACAGCAGATATCATTCCTGAACAGGGACCGCTTTATGCCACGCTTGATGATCTGACCGAATGTGATGCTCTGATACTCGGCTGTCCGACACATTATGGCAATATGCCAGCAGCCATGAAATACTTTATCGACAGTACCGGCGCATTATGGATGGGGGGAAAATTGGCCGGTAAACCTGCCGCCGTATTTTCTGCCAGTACCAGCATGCATGGCGGCCAGGAAAGTACTTTGCTGACAATGATGCTGCCTCTGTTACACCACGGCATGCTAATCGTGGGTCTGCCATACACGGAAACCGAGCTGTTTAACACCAGAACCGGTGGCGGCCCTTATGGTGCAACCCGCCTAACCGATGATCTTGAGCATACCCCGGTTAGTGATGATGAACGCAAACTATGTATCGCTATGGGTAAACGAGTTGCGACGATCGCAAAAAAATTAATATGATGTCACCACCACAACTAATAAAACTGGGGCATAACCTGACCCTGCTGGGCTATTTCTCATTAATGACCGGCCTGTTTGCCTGGCACCTGTTAATAGAACCGGCAGCTGCACATTTAATGTCGATCATTATCTTTCTGCAACTGGGACCGCTGATGTTCCCGCTACGCGGTTTGCTGAACGGCAAGTTATACACCCATGCCTGGTCGATGTATCTGGCCATTTTTTATTTTATCATCGGCGTCTGGTATACCGGCAGCAGTGAAGATCTTATGATTGGTCTGTATGTCATTTTCACCAGCCTGATGTTTTTTACCGGTTGTGTTCTGTACACACGCTTTATGGGAAAACAGTTAAAGGCACAGGAAAATCCGGAATAAGCCGCTACTACTATCCTGTTAACGGTGAGGAACATGAATTACAAACGCTTGCTGTGACATGCTATAAACACCTCCATATACGCTCAAATGCCGCTGCCATGCGATATAATGCTTGCTGCTTGCAACAACAAGGTTAACCGGTACATTAGCAGTAATCAGCCGCAAAATATTTACCTTCACGCATTAAGTCGCCAGTTTCTCCAGCTGTTGCTCAATATCTTCTGCACTGACCACCTTACTGTACAAATACCCCTGAATGTAGTGGCAGCTGTTTTCCAGTAAAAAGTCCTTCTGCTGCTGATTTTCAACCCCTTCGGCTATAACTTCCATGCCCATATTCTGCGCCAGCGCAATAACACTGCGGGTGATAACAACATCTTCCTCATCAGCCGGCAGATCACGGACAAAGGAGCGGTCAATTTTCAACTTGTTCACCGGTAAACGTTTCAGATGCGACAATGAAGAATAACCGGTACCAAAATCATCAATCGCAATACTGATACCCAGTTGTTTTATGCGATTCAGTGTCTGCACAGCCACGCTGGAATCTTTCATGATCTGTGACTCGGTAATTTCAATTTCCAGCCATTGTGGCAAACACGCGGTTTCATCAATAAGCTGCATTAAAGTATCTATAAAATCCTCGCGCTGTAATTGCATAATCGACAAATTCAGTGCCAGAAGGCCCGGCTGCAAGCCATGTTCACGCCATTTCACATATTGCAACATTGCCGTTTTCATCACCCAGATATCCATCGGGATAACCAGCCCGGTATCATAGGCAAAAGGTAAAAATTTATCCGGTGTAATCAACCCCATTTCAGGGTGCAACCAACGTACCAGTGCCTCAATACCAATATACCGCCCGGTATTTACATCAACCTGTGGCTGGTAATACACAACGAATTCATTTTCAGCTAAGGCTTTGCGGAAACCCGCTTCCATCGCAATACGTTCAAAAGCCTTTTCAGTCATCGTCTGGGTATAGAACTGATAAGTATTACGACCATCATCTTTTGCCTGATACATGGCGGCGTCCGCATTTTTCAGCAGCACCTCGGGGGTATCTCCATCATCAGGGTAAATAACAACGCCCACACTCAAGGTCACATAAAAAGACTGTTGCTGTAGCTCAATGGGATCATTCATTACCCGCAACAGATTCTGCGTAACCGCCACAACTTCATCATTATTTTTAATCTGGCTCATGATAATGGTAAATTCATCACCACCAAGACGTGCCAGTGTATCTGACTGCCGGATTTTAGCTTTCAACCGGTGAGCAACCTCGACCAGCAGTTCATCTCCGATTTTGTGCCCCATAGAATCATTGACACCTTTAAAATGATCAAGATCGATAAATAATACCGCTACTTTTGTATGATCACGCTGTGCCTGTTTTATCACCTGACTTAAGCGATCATCAAAAAGAAAACGGTTGGGCAAACCGGTTAAGGCATCGTGATGAGCATGGTGATGTAAAATTTCTTTTTGTATTTTTAATTCTTCCTGTACCAGCCGGCGTTTTTTTATTTCCAGTGATAATGCGATTGCATTCACCACAGAACGGGCAAATTCCTGCTCATCAATTTCCCAGCGTTTCTTTTCGCCCACTTTTTCGTGGCAGATAATACCAATCAGTTTCCCTTCCTGTATTATCGGCAGATCCAGTATCGAATAAATATCCAGTGGTAGCAGGTGCCCCTCCATTAGCTCATGGCTACGAGGATCATTTCTGGCATCATCCATCACCATCACTTCTGCCTTATTGATTGCTTTAAAATACTCCGGGTATAATGCTATAGACATAACAGCACCACTTTCATGCTGATGTGACAGCGTTGAATACAGGTCAACACAATTCAGACATGTCCTGTCGTCATCAAACAGCCAGATACTGACAAATTCTACATGCAGTGCTTTTGCCGATAATTCCGTAGCTTTGTTTATGGTCAGGCTGTCATCCTGGTAATCCACTTTCGACCATTCCAGCAACGCCTGCTGATAATCCATTTTTCTTTCTATAACATACTGGATTTTTTCTATATTTTTATTAACCACTTTTGCCATCACAGCAATTTCATCTTTACCTTCTACTTTAATCAGCTGTATTTTGTCTTTTTCATAATTAAGGTATTTAAAGAAATCCAGCAATCCGCTTTGAAATGAATCAAGCACTGTTGAAATAGACGAAGCAATAAACGACCCGAACAACAGGCCCAGTAAAATAGTTATTACGGTAACAATAAGCATGGTCATGGCAATAGTATTGCGCTTATCTGACATATGCTGAACTGAATGCTCCGCCGCCTGAATGGCATTGGCAATAACAAGGTTGCCCCGCTGCTTCATCTCCGGCAATATTTCTCTGACCAGCTGCCTGTTTAATTCAACCCAGAGCAGCATGGCACTTTCATATTTCTTTGCCGACGCATAAAACTTATCCAGTTTTTCAAATTCAAATGCCTTATCAGACATAAGCTTAAGGCGATGCCATTCACTCATCATAAACTGATAATCTTTTTTAAATTCATTAAAGACTGACTCGTCAGGACTTAAACGATATTTTTTATCATGTAACTGTGTGACATAAGTGTACTGCCAGATATTTGAACCATTATTTATTTTTTCAATGGTTTTCTTGTTCAGGTGTTTTTTTATTTCTACCCTTTTAGCTTCAACATATTGCTGCATCTGCAGAGTTATATATTGTCCCTCCTGCGCCAGAACATCCGCCTGTTTGTTCAGTTCAGTCAAGATAGACACCGATTTCAGATAAAGGCTTTTGTATTCATTGGTTGACTTCCGGGCTTTTTTCAAGCCGACCAGTAGCAGGTCGCTTTCACCCAGACTGTCAATCGTATTTAATATCGCATAAATTTCATCCACATAAACCAGAGCATTTTTATAAGCCTGATTTGCCGCTTCCAGGTCATAAACCGAACCGTTTGCGTTTAAACGGTAACTCTGTTCTTCAAGAATAAGCCGGTTGGTATAACGTTCAATTTTGGTCGCAAATACAAGATCATCCAGTTCTGCACGTATTGTATCCAGTCCCCTGTCAGAAACGTAAGATAACACTACAGCAACCACCACACTCAACAGTACCAGCAGGTAGGTTTTGTTTTTTATTGAAAACTGACTGAAAAACTTCATCATAGATTATTTTTTTGAAATGACATCATTCTTTAAAATATTCAACATCTGTTCGGCGACAACCGGCTTGCTGAAATAATACCCCTGAAAAACTTCACAGCCTTTACTGTGCAGAAAATCCAGTTGCTCCTGTGTTTCTACACCTTCTGCGATCACATTAAGGTCCATGTGTTTTGACATGGCAATAATAGTGTCCACAATAGCAGCATCATTAGAGTCAGTGGTAATGTCCCGGACAAAAGACTGGTCAATCTTCAGTTTATCCAGGGGTAGAGTTTTCAGATAACTCAGAGATGAATAGCCGGTACCAAAATCATCAATGGCAATACGCACACCATATTCTCTCAACTGTGTGAGTTTATCGACAACATCACCCAGACGATCCATCAACAGGCCTTCGGTTATTTCCAGCTCGATACAACTTGCACTGATACCGGCGGCAGAAATCATATCGATAATTTCTTCAACAAATCCTGCCTGATGAAACTGCCGGGGACTGACATTGATAGCAAGACTTCGTGAGTTTGGGCAAGCGCCCATGTTATGCCATTCTGCCAGCTGCAGACTGGCCTGTTTTAACACCCAGCGTCCTATATCCAGAATTAATCCGGTATCTTCTGCCAGTGGTATGAATTCATCCGGCGGCACCATACCACGTTGTGGATGCTGCCAGCGCAACAGTGCTTCTGCACCGGTAACATGACCATTGATGTCAACCTGCGGCTGATAATGCAGCGACAGCTCGTCATTATGCAGTGCATGACGAATATCTTTTTCCATCTGCAAACGTGCATCAGCATCCTGTTGCATAGCCGGTTTATAAAAACGCGAGGTATTTCTGCCTTCTTCCTTGGCACGATAAAGCGCACTGTCGGCATGTTTTAAAACATCATCGGCACCTTCCTCGGCTTCCGGAAAAATGACAATACCGATACTGGTATTTAGAAAATACTGATAGCCATGCAAGTCAAAGGCTTCCGCCAGGTGTTCCTTGATTTTGTCTGCCACACTGCCAGCCTCAACACCGGCTTTTTTCAGATTTTTATTCGTCGCCGGCAGCATAATGACAAATTCATCGCCACCCAGACGACTGACAGTATCTTCTGCCCGCACCAGCTGTATCAGGCGACGTGCAACCTGTCTTAACAGTTCATCACCAATCGGATGACCCAGAGCATCATTAAGATTTTTAAAACGATCAAGATCAAGATATAACACAGCACCATAGACCTTATGCCGTGCTGCAACATTGATCTCATGATTAAGACGGTCAAGTAACAAGCGACGATTAGCCAGGTTGGTTAATTCATCACGATAAGCAAGTTGTTCAATTTTATCCTCAGCGAACTTGCGTTCGGTTATATCGTAACTGGTACCAACATAGTTGGTTATTGTGCCGCTATAATCTCTTACCGCCGTAATAGTAAGAAACTCCGCATACAGACTACCGTCCTTTCTTTTATTCCATAACTCACCCTGCCAGCTGTCTGTCTCATTAATTTGCTGCCACATTTTTTTATAAAAAGCGCTGTCCTGCCGGCCGGATTTTAAAATACTGGGGTATTTCCCAAGCAGCTCTTCAGCACAATAGCCACTCATACTCTCTATCGCCGGATTTACGCGCAAAATACGTTTTTTGGCATCGGTGATAACAATACCGGAATGGGAATAAAAGGTAATTGCGGCCAGTTTCAGTTCCTGCTCGGTCTGTTTTATCTCGGTCAGGTCACGAACAAAAGCGCTATAAAAACTGCCATTTTTAACTTCCAGTTGTGAAATGGTTAACTCAACCGGAAATTCTTTGCCGTTCTTATGCAAAGCACTGATTTCCACACGATGATTTAACATTTCACCCTGCCCGGTTTCACTCAAATGCGCGATTCCGTTCAAATGTTGCTCACGATACTGCAAAGGAATAATGGTTTCATGCAGATAACAGCCCAGAATTTCATCACGTGACCAGCCAAAGATTTTTTCCGCCTGCGCATTCCATTCCATAATAGTACTGTTCTCATCCGCCGCGATAATGGCATCCATGGAAGCTTCAATAATATGATTGAGCATTGTGCTCTGCTCTTTTGCCGTTTGCTGTATATCGTATGACAGAGTTACGTCATGAAACACCAGCACCACGCCACGAATCTCTCATTTTTCAGTTTTTATCGGTGCCGCACTGTCAGCAATCTGGTAGCGGCTACCATCCTGCGAGATCAGCACCGTATGATTAGCCAAACCGACCACCTGACCTTTTTCCAGCACCTCTGCTACTGGATTGCTTACCGGTTTTCCAGTGCTTGCATGCTCAATAACAAAAATATCGCTTAACTGCCGTCCCTTCGCCTGTGTAAACGAATAACCGGTTAATTTTGATGCAACGTTATTCATGCGGGTAACCCGACCATGAATATCAGTTGAAATAACCGCATCACCAATAGAAAGCAGTGTAATTTCCAGATCCTGCTCACGTGCGGCAAGCTGACGTGCTGACTGACGTTGAAACAGAATAATAATCAAAAACAGATACACTACTAACGCGATCGCAGCAACCTGCGCAGTATTCTCTGCCTGCTGGCCATCATGTATATCCCGATGTAATGGCACTTCACCGCTGGATAATACTGACAGAGCATCCAGTAACCACTGGTCAGCATCCGCATAATGTTTTATTTCATGAGGTGAAATGCTGTCAGTATGTCCCAGATGCTGAAACATCCAACGCTGCTTGTTTATCCATTCGGTGTAACTGCTGACAAACGATTTAACCAGAATAAACAGCTCAGGATTATACTGTGCAATTTCAAGATAAGACTCAATAATGTTTTGAGCCTGTTCATTAAAATGATTTAATTCAGACAACGCCCGGCGGGAGTCCAGTGTACGCATGTACTGGTTTTCCAGTGTTTTAATCGCCAGCATGGGGCGGCGCATGGCATCAAGCTTCTGTATTGCCGACTGTGCTTTTTTACCGCTCTCAATGCGCGAAGGTATATCCTGCCAAAACAGAAGTAATACAAACAGACAAAAGCCCAGGATGGCGGTGAGCAAAGACCGGGGTTTATTGGAAGCAGGTAATATAAAGTTCATCTATATCCAATAATTCCTGTTCAAGATTCCAGAGGTTTATCTTAGTCAATACGGGCTATTCTGTACAAAACATACCTTGACATATAAGGTTCCCGGTTTTGTTTAAAAACTCGCAGAACCTGATGATATGTGACCAGTACACCCTGAATAAAAGATTATAGAACAGTTCTTACAGATAACCGCTTTGTGAACTTTTTTTCAGCATTATCTGTATCACTTTTAAACCGGTAAACAAAAAAACACCCTCTTGCAAACGGACGATTTAAACAAAAAAGAATTTATTGCTGAATTTCATACAACACATCACTGCTGCCCCGTTAACCATGAAAGGCATGGATTACAGACTTTTGCTGAGACCGTATGCCACATGGACGCGGCATTCGAGCGCATATGGATATGTTTACAGCGTGTCTCAGCAAAAGTCTGTAGTTCATGTCAGTTATTACTTATCTTTCAATATTGATTATCAATAGTTTCACGGCAGACAATACAATAACTGTCTGCCGTGAAAAGCACTTTACTTGATTCGGAAAAAGCCCATCATACCGGCATCTTCATGCTCAAGAATGTGACAGTGGTACATATAATCACCGCTGTTAATCGCCGGATCAAAGCGGCCGATAAAATTAACCGTTTCGCCAGGTTGCACCAGAACCGTGTCTTTCCAGCCCAGATCAACGCCACTGGCTGCAACACCGTTACGATCCAGAATCTGCCACTGAATAGCATGTGCATGAAAAGGGTGGGCCATCGGTGACATATTTTTAATCGACCATATTTCAGTATTGCCTTCTGCCAGATCAATAATTTCATCAATCCGGTTCATATCAAAAGATTTTCCGTTAATGACAAACTTCATCGCTGCCATGCCGGTACTACTGGCATTAGCCATACTGCCCATTTCACCCATCGTCATACTCATAATGAAATCACGAGTTTTCGTTGCCTCAGCAGCGGTTAAACGCTGTGTGATTATTTCGGCAGAATCCGGCAATGCAGTATAAAGCGTAACCTCATCCGTTACTTCGGTGGTAACATCAAAACGCATAATATCCATTCGTCTGCCGTTACTCATCATTTCACTCATACCACTCATACCACTCATACCACTCATACCACTCATACCACTCATACCATTCATACCATTCATACCGCTCATACCGCTCATACCAGCCATGTTATCCATGCCCGCCATATCTGCAATATTACCCATAGCCATCATATTGGCACCATTAAATGCCCGGCTGATCAACATGACATTTTCACCTACTGCAAACTGTGAAAAATCAATTACAATTTCGACCCGTTCGGCAGCACCCAGCATGATGTGATCAACCTCCACCGGTTGTGCCAGCAGCCCCCCATCCGTTCCGATAACGGTAAAGCTTGCTCCGTTATTCAAAGCAAAGTCGTAAGTACGTGCGTTAGAGGTGTTATAAATTCTAAAACGGTATAAGCGGGTTTCAACTTCCAGCTTGGGTAGAATGGCACCATTAACCAGAATATCATTACCATACATTCCCAGACTGTCCATTGCGGATGTTTTGTATTCCAGTTCACGTACACCAGCAATTTCCTCAGCAAAACGTCGATCCTGAACCAGTACAGGAATATCATACGGCCCTGCAGGTAACGCTTTATCGGCTTCAAGTTGTTCACTGATATCATCCGTTAACAAAAAGACACCGGCCAGCCCACGATAAACCTGTTCACCCGTTTTCATGTCAGGATGCGGGTGAAACCACAGCGGTGCGGCCGGTTGCAACATGGAGAAACTGTACTGTTTGGAACCGTTTGCAGCAACCGGATAATCCGGTCCACCATCCTGATCCCCTGGAATTTTAAAACCATGCCAATGAATAGTGGTATCACTGCTTAAGTCATTCACTAGGTTTAACGTCATCACATCATTGCGACTGGCTTTAATCACCGGAGGCAACTGCAAGCCGTTATAACGCATCATCGGTGTTACCCAGCTTTGCCCGGGAGCATTGATGGTAACATCCACACTGCTGGTGGCGGTCAGGGTATAGGTGGCAGCATGATTAGCCGCATCCCCGTCTTCATCCGCTAATAAAGTCAGAAAATTAAACGCTGGCAGATTTGTGGCCTGTAGATTTGCTGCAGTATTATCCTCTGCCTGCTGATTATCCCTGTTCATCTGTTCAAAAAAGTCCGTATCTATCCCCATTTGACTCAGTTCGGCTCGTTCAGCATCGGATAAATCACCTCTCGATAAACGGTCTATGGTATTACTCAGTAAACTGCTACGCGCCATGCCATACTGGTTTTTTCTGTCGATGCCACTCAAATCAATTTCAACCGCATCCTTATCCAGGATTGTCAGGGCAAGACCGTTAATATCTCTACCATCAAGTTTCCCGTCTTCCAGATCACTGACCGTTGTTTCAATTAATTCAAAAACCTGCTGCGGTAAAAGATTATAACTTTCAGCATCGTAAGAAAAACTGATCGCGCGATTACGTGCCAACGCCTGTGCCTGATCATCAGGCAAAGCGGTTGTCAGATCACCGCTTAACAGTATTTCATCACCGGCAATACCCGGTACCGGACTCGTACCATCAATCAACTCCAGCTGTATCACGGTTTTCGCATTGGTAATCGCCTGGCTAACAGCAACTCCATCCTGTAATGCTTTTTTAACCAGTTTAGCCATAACCGTGGTTTCCGGTGTTAATGCAATAGTCTGACCATTTTCAATCATGTCTTTTAATTCGCTAACCGTAAAAACCGTCATCAGACCGGTACCGTCTGGTGAAACGGTCTGCCCGGTTGCTTCATCGGTATATTGACCATTCCGGGTTTCAATAAAAACAGCCTCACCTTCAGCCGGAAAATCAAAGCGTTCAATGCTGAAAGTACCGGCACTGGTGACCCCTGTCGCAATAACATCATCATTCTGGTTAAGTACATTCACCAGCGCATTATCTATAGGGCCTTTAAAAGCACCACCAAGCAAGGTTGTCGACACAGTGTCAAGAGCACTGTCACTGCAGGCGGATAACAGCATTAAACTCGAAAGTGCAGCACTTAATTTAAATTGTTTGGTATTCATAAAAATGTTTCCTTTGTGTTGTTTGATACTGCTTATTTCGGGTGGAAACACGATTGGTTGACACACAGAGTAAAAAATAAAAAAATAATTAACCGTAAAAGATATGATGCCGTAGTTACTGCCAGGGAGAAATTTCACCGCAGCCGAAGTCAATATGTCAGTGAATGTAGATATTTAATGCTTAAATCGCGCCAGGGTTGGAGTCAATTTGTCGATGAATATAGATATTTAAACCTCATGCCTGACAATTTGACTCCGGCCGCTGATCGCCTGATCGCAAAAAGCAGCTTTACCGCTAGTTTGTATACCAGCGTACACCTGCAAACAGATTATAGAAGGTCTGCCGACCTGGAACTGACACCGATATATACTTGCCACCATTGGCGGAAATAAATAATCGCAGCTGCTGACTGATCTGTCGCCGATAGCTGGCCGTTAAATATAACTGATTATCCTTCCTCGCATCAGTTGTATTGATGCCGCCACCGGGATTGCCACTACCGGGGCCACCGGTTCCCGCACCACCACCCGAGCCGGTACCGGGATCCATTGCCGCAAACCCCGGAGCTGAAAACAGGGTTGGAAACATCGGACTACCGGGAGAAGGTGTGTAAGCCTGGTCATACTGATCCTGACGCCAGCTCAGTGTTAAACGAAACAGGTTTTTTCCCCACCATAACTGATCCACGTCCAGGCTGGAAAGTAAACTGAAAGCATCACGCCGGTCATCATTTGAGTCATGCTTTTGCATGGCGAATGAAAAACTGTTGCGTATGCTACCCGGCTGTGATGGAAAATAATAAACAATACCGCTGCCCAGACGCTGTATTTTGTACAAGGACTGCGGGTCCTGATCATGATCTTCAGTAATCCAGTTAAGATTGATATCCAGTCCCTGCCTGTCTTTCGCAAAATAGCCGGCGGTCACCGCAAAACTCAGGCCATTAAAATTATTAACCGTGAAATCATCATTCGTATAGCGGATAAGTGATCCGCTCAACCGGCTCATCCATTGTGCTGAAAGCGGTTGCAGGCGACTGACTGACAGATTCAAATTACTGATTTTATTATTACTATTGCTTGCTTTATCCAGCATACCCTGCAAATCAATACTATAACCACCAGCCGCCTGTAAAGACTGCCAGCTAAAGGCCGCGGATAACTCGGTACCGGTTCTACTGACCTGTTCCAGAGCAATATTGTCATAGTTGCCATTTTGCAGGTTGTAGTTATCCTTATAACTTAACCCCGCACCAGCATTAGCCAGCCATTCAGCGGTTGCAGACGAACTGGTGAATAACAGTAATACCAGGTATAAAAAACCGGATCGTCTGTTGACGATCATCTGTCGAATAGCCATCAGTGCATGGTTACGGGCATGCCCCCGCCCATACCACCCATAGCACCCGGCTGATTCATCATATTGTTCATATCAGTACCGTGTTTCATACCCTCTATGCCCTGGTTACCACGCATCTGAAATTCTTTAAAACGCTGCATCATTTCCTGCTGTTTATCACTGTTCATGTTCATGAACTGTTGATGTGTCTGCATTAAGCGCTGGCGATCAGCAGCTGGCAATTGTTTAAAACGCTCGTACGACTGTTGCATATCCATTTTGTCCTGTGGGCTCATCTGCTGCCAGCGCTGGTAACGCTGCCACATCATTTGCTGTTTTTGTGCTGGCATCGTCATCCACTGCTGTCCCTTTTCAATTAAAAACTGCTGTTTCTCCGCCGGCAGCTGATCCCATTGCTGCTGATAATTACCCAGTAATGTCTGAGTCTGACTATCCAGACTTTGCCATGAAGTATTTTCTGCATAAGCGGCAGTAAACGAATGGCAAAACAGAAAAACCATGAAACAGAACTCAATGACTCTTTTCAGGTACTTAATCTTCATGGTTTAACTCCTGTGAACCCTGTTTCATTTCTTCTTTCGACATGCTTCTGTCGGCAACTGACTGCTGCCGGCTGAACTCAAGAAAAGCGGCATATTCATCAGCATCCATTGCCATCATTACCGGTAGCTGCTCCAGGAAACCTGCGGGTAATGCCTCGGGGATTTCTGTGGCAAATACCAGCAGACTAACCAGGCTGCTACCTGTTAAAAGCTTACGTATGATAGTTATTTTTCTGTTCATTCTGCTGTTGACTACTCTGTTGTAAATTACTTGTGTCATTTCTCAATTCTTTTTCAAGCCATTGATAAAACTCAATTTTTTCAATTACAGCTAAAGGAATATCCGTCTCTTTCACCCAGCCTGGTGCATTATCCTTAAGCGCCAGTAATGGATTTCCCGGTGATATTTCAGGTTGCTGAATAAGCTGCAAGACAAGGGCAATGGCCGTCAGTGAAAAAACCGGAACCACCATGGCCCATTTATTTATGCCGAACCAGGTGCCGGCATCAACGGATGAGTGTTGTTTTTTGGTCACACCGTAAACGGCTTCACGGGTCATCTGATGCAGTCGCTGCTGGTGTATTTCTGCCAGCCGTTGCGCATCACGCTGCAACACCTGTTGCGGTGAGAGTCCTGCGATTATTTTTTGTTTACTCATTTATCCAGTCCCCCAGGGCCTGTTGTAAATTGTTCATGGCACGGGAAAGATGGGTTTTAACACTGCCCTGTGAACAGTCCATAATCTCTGCCGTTTGTTTTACACTAAGCTGCTGCCACTGGCGCAACATATAAGCCTCCTGCTGCCTGGCAGGTAATGCCTTTAATGCCAGCTCAAAGGTTTCTGTCAGCTGCTCTGTCGTGTAACTGTCTTCCCCATCAGAAAATTCTACCGGTTCCGGAGTATTTTCCTCATCATTATAATGTGAAAAATTGATAATTTTTGCCAGACGACTGCGCCACCGGGTTTTGCGAAAACGGTCCGTAATACGGCGTACCAGTATTTTATAAAACAGATTTTTCCACGCTTCCTGCGGATACTGTTCTGCAGTATCAACAAAATCAATCATGGTTTCCTGCATTAAATCAAGCGCATCATCAACATTTCCACATCGATTCACAGCAAACTTCAAGGCACCGGCCCTGTTCGACTGTAAAAAAATTTCCAGTTGTTGTTGCAATTCAGAATCCATTTTTTCAATTATTTTTTAGCGGTGCTCAGCTTAACTTCTGTCCGCTAATCTTACCCGGACATAGATCAAAATAACCACAACCGTTATATCTATAGAATTATATTAAACAAAATCTAAAAGCCTGTTTTCTGTCTGCAAATTTCACTGTTATCCTTTATATCGTCATGAGCATGCAAATGGTTGACAGTGAATAAATAAAAAAGCGCAGCTTTCATCAATACCACAGATTATAGACAGAATCTGAAACGGGCATCTTGATGTCTGCCTGTATAACCCAGCATAAAAGACACCACCAAATCTGGATTTAGTATAGTTTTCTTCCCCAAAGGACTAAACTTGATGAAAAACGGGCACCAGATACAGGCATAAAGAGCGTACACCTGATGATGAACTCTACAACAAACGAACGATCGAGCGATAGCAATGCAGCAAAAATTACTGTTTATGCAGATCTGAACTGTCCCTACTGTTACGTACTCAACGAGCGCCTTGTACAGATGAAGGTTTCTTCATCAGTGAAATGGCTACCTGTCGAACATGCACCGGATCTGTATAAACACAGTTTTACTGAACTAGACAGACAGGATTTGATTCGAGAAGTTGATGACGTAATAAGTAAAGCACCCGGGGTCAAACTGATTATTCCAGCCACCAGACCCAATAGTCTTCACGCCAGTAAAATACTGGCCACCATTATAAGAGAACATCCTGAAAAGGCCGTTGCCTTTCGTACTGCCGTGTATAGAGCACTGTGGCAACAGGGATCTGATATTTCAGACACTGATGTGTTAAATCAACTGCTGCTAACCACCGGTTTGCCTCACCTTCAGATCACGGCCGCTGCAGAAAATGACCTGTTAAACTGGCACACTGCGTGGGAACAAGGTCACTTCGCACGCAACATCCCCAGCCTGGAATCTTCCACTGGCTTTAAGTTGCTGGGCTTCCCTCCCCAGGAACAACTTGAACAGTTCATGTATTCCGGCAAGGCCAAAGTGACCAGTTTTAAAGATGCCTCCTGTGTTGCATCCATCCGTTATACCATTGCCATCATTTCAGAAGCACACAAATCCTGGCCAAAACCGGATCTGCTGGAAGCTATTTCACAACATAATTATTATACCTCGGCAGAAGCTCTTACCTCCTCTGCCCAGTGGCTTCATCCTTTGGACATGATCGTCATCAATCATCCGCAACAGGACCTTATCCATACCATTAAACTGCTGAAGCACACATCTTCTACCCAGTATATCCCCCTTTTTCTGCTAACCAATGATGAATCAATATCGCTCGAAGCCGGGCGTTGCGGTGTTGCCGATATTGCCCCCGATAACGTTCATGAGGAAATATTAGGACACCGCATAGTGAGAATCCTTCGCACCAAACGAAGTTCAGACAAATTATTCGAGATCGCAAGAATCGATTCCCTGACGGGTTTGTATAATCGCCGGGAGTTTGATATCGCTATCGAAAGAGAGTGGCGGCAGAGACTCCGCGAGAAACAGGCACTCAGCTTACTGATGATCGATCTGGATCATTTCAAGGCCTATAACGATACATACGGTCACAGTATGGGGGATGAAGTATTACCTCGTTTTGCCAGAATAGTTGAATCCTGCATTAATCGACCGGTTGATCTTGCTGTGCTCTATGGTGGTGAAGAATTTGCTGTGATTTTACCGAATGTTAATATTGACGGAGCAGAACACGTAGCCAAACTGATCTGTGAACAAACCGAGAAACACGATATAGAACACTGCGCTTCAGCAACCAGTCATCATTTAACGGTAAGTATCGGTGTCACAGAAGCCACTCAGGTCACTGACATATCAATGGCTGAATTTATTAATCGTGCGGACAAAGCGCTTTACATAGCAAAAAAAAACGGGCGGAATCAGCTTGCCCGATATAACTAAACAGCAATGATTTCTTTTACATGAATAACATAGAATGATTATAATTAATTCCACCCCTCCCCACCGGAATGTGTCTCTGCTATAAAAAGAAATATGTAATTTTTCTCTGTGCTTTTTATCACATCGCATTAACAGAAGCTTTGCTATGATTAACCGTCACGCTTTAAGTCCTTTTTATTATCATTTAAAAATGTGTAAGCCATAATGAAAACTGCCACAGAAATAAAACAGCAGGTGAGTCAACTCTACCCCGGAGCGATAGCGGCACTTAGCGGCCTGCCGAACAGCCTTCTGGAATCGAGTAAACAGGCACATATTGCAAAAGGCTCTCACCTGTTCAGGGAAGCCGACCGCTGCGAGTGTTTCATGTGGTTACTTGAGGGCACCGTGCGGGTTTATAAACATTCATGTGAAGGCCGGGAAATCACACTATACCGGGTAAACCCAGGAGAATTCTGCGTACTCAGTCTGCAATCGTTATTAACCGGCAGCGGTTTTCCGGCAGAAGCCGTTGCAGATACCGACCTGATCGGGATAACAATGACACACGCAGAATTTGACCAGGCCATTGATGAATCGAAAGAATTTCGTCAGTATCTGCTGCAGAATCTGTCGCAGCGACTTGGTGATATCGTACAGCTGGTTGCTGAAGTCACTTTTCACCGGCTTGACCTTCGTCTGGCCTGCCTGATAGGTCAGCAATTCGAGCGTTCCAACGGTGCGCCGCTAAAAATCACCCATGCACAACTGGCACGCGAACTGGGAACCACTCGTGAAATGGTCAGCCGCATATTAAAAGAATTAGAGCATCAGCAGTGTATAGCGCTATCTCGTGGCGAAATAAGTCTGGTTTCAAGTGAAGGTTTAAATTGGTTTAGCCGCTGAAAGAATACTCTCAGGGATCGACGTACTTTTAGTTAACGACTTTCCGTATTTACAACATCCGGTTACAAAAATGACTCCAGGCGCGATGTTTTTTTGCCGATGCTTTAAGCACCAAAAACTGACTTAACCAGTGGAATAGTCAGGCGCCGCTGCATCGCCATTGACGCCTTATCCAGCATTGCCAGACGTTCAAACAGGCCGAACATATCACGCGGATAACGTTGCATCAGATAAACAGCAACCTTTTCCGGCAGTTCCAGCCCACTGTGCTGTGCACGATAATGAAGCGCCTGAAATTTTTCTTTGTCGGATAATTCCTGTAATTGAAATACCGGCCCCCAGGCCAGGCGTGAACGCAAGTCGGGTAATGTCACGAAGGACTCATCCGGCGGTCGGCACGATGCCAGTAACAGGCGACTATTATTTTCCCGTACGCGATTAATCAAATCAAACAGTGCGGCCTCCCAGCGGTCACCCAATAACCACTGATCAATATCATCCAGACAGATCAAATCAATCTGTTCGAGTCCATCCAGCATTTCAACTGTCTGATTTTCAAATTCAGTTTTTGTCAGATAACAGACCGTTTGCTGGTTTTTTGCAGCAAGGTTGCAGCTTGCCTGCAATAAATGGCTTTTACCACGACCGGACTCTCCCCAGAAATACAGCTGCTTTTCCCCCTGCGCCAACGCTGTCTGCTGTGCCAATCCACAGGAAACAGTATTTTTCCCACTGACAAAACTTTCAAAGGTAAATAATTCACCGGGTTCAAAGCCCAGTGGCAACTGCGGATGGCTCAGGGATGACATGAACTAATTAATTAAACGATAGTAATACCTTGGCAACGCAGGCCCGGTTTCGCCTGAATCCGGTAATACGGTTGCAGCAGCACTGGCTGAGGTATTATCACTTAATGCTGTACCGGTAGTTTCAGAAACGGTATCCCTTGCTGCTCCCGGCGGCAGTTCAGGAGCCGGGACTGCGGATGGTTTTATCACTTTAACCTCGACAATTTCTGCATCATTATTAATCAGATTCAAAAAGTCTTTTTCTTCGCTGCGCAGGGTTATTAGAAAGACAGCGTTTTGTCCATTGACAGAAACCGGTAAAGCCGTATCCACTGCAGACAATTTTTTCAGATAATTTTCCACCCGGCGATACCGTTCGATACTGGTAACCGCTTCAACATCCAGCTGCAGTGTCACCAGCGGCAGGTTTGCTGACGCATTATTAATGGCATAAACACTGCCCATCACATCTGCCGCTGTATCCACCGCAGTATTAATCAAGGTCGTGTAATCGCTATCCAGCAGGCTCCAGTATTGCTCGTTTGATGCCATCAGCAGGCTCCAGCTGCTTTGCCATTGCTGGCCATTCCATATCATACTGCCTGCAAGAACGGGACCGTTACCATAACGTTTCGATGCATTCATTAACGGGCCTTTAAAACCACCGCGAATATCGGCCACGGTTAATGTTTTTTGATCCTGATAATCATACAGCGGCCAGCGGTTGGCAATACCACGCCGGTTCAGGGCTTCATTCATGGCTGTTTTTAACAGCGATGAATCCCCGTCTTTTAACACATACTCATTCTGCCCATCTCGAATAGCCAGCCAGACAACCACATCGGAGCGGTGTTCACTCCACACCGAAAAACCATTATTCAGCAGGTATTTTTCAATTTTATTGCCGTTATATTTAATTTTTAGCAAAAGTTTGAGTACTTCACCATCAGCGTTAATCACCGGATTTTCAATGGGTAGATAACTGAATTGCTGTACATAACGGCTGGCAGGCGGGCGTTTAAGTTTATTCATGATGAAACTATCACCGGAAATACGAATAAACACTTCACTCAGCCCCTGAGTAAAAGCCAGCTGGCGAGCATCTGCGGATTCATCTGTTACCGCAATATCAACGTCATACAACGACGGCATCAGGCTGGCCAGCAGCGGGTTAGTCAGCAGCATAGTAATAAATACAAAACTGATCGAAACGAATATCTTCGCTTTTAAATTCAACATTTGAGACATGGAAAGGTGAAAATTGTTACAAATAACAGCCAGAGAGCGTGTACAATAACACATCTTTTTATTACCAGCTAAACCGATCCATACTTCGATGTCAGCCAAGCAAAAAAAATCCCTAAGTTACCGTGATGCGGGCGTTAATATTGATGCCGGCAATGCCTTTATCGATAAAATAAAATCCAGTGTAGCCAGCACAAACCGACCCGGTGTGATGGGCATTTTCGGCGGTTTCGGCGGTTTGTTCGAACTACCGGAAAACTACCGGCAACCCGTTCTGGTCTCCGGTACCGATGGTGTCGGCACCAAACTGAAACTGGCCATTGACCTGAACAAACACGACACTATCGGCATCGATCTGGTGGCGATGTGTGTCAATGATATTCTGGTATTAGGTGCCGAGCCGCTGTATTTTCTGGACTACTACGCAACCGGTGAATTAAACACCGAGGTCGCGGCGGATGTGGTTGCCGGCATCGCTGATGGCTGCCGGCAGTCGAATGCAGCACTGATTGGCGGTGAGACGGCAGAGATGCCGGGCATGTACGGTAAAGGGGATTATGACCTTGCCGGCTTCTGTGTCGGTGTGGTCGAAAAACAAAAAATCATCGATGGTTCAAAAGTAAAAGCAGGCGATGCCATGATCGCCATTGCTTCCAGCGGCCCGCATTCCAATGGTTATTCACTGGTTCGAAAAATTATCGAAGTCAGTAAAGCCGATATTAATCAGCCATTTAGCAAGGAATCCGATATTCAGACCAGTCTGGGCGACGCCCTGCTGGCACCGACAAAAATTTACGTTAAAAGCATTCATCAACTGCTGGAAAAATTTGATATTCACGCCATGGCACATATTACCGGTGGTGGTTTACTGGAAAACATCCCCCGTGTTCTGCCCGAAAATACAGTAGCAGCTATTGATAGCAACAGCTGGCAACTACCCGAAGTTTTTCAGTGGCTGCAGAATAATGGAAATGTCGAAACCAGCGAAATGCACCGTACCTTTAACTGTGGAGTCGGCATGGTTTTAATTGTGAATGCCGAAGATGCGGCGGCGATTCTGAGCACACTTGAGAAAAATAATGAAAGCGCCTGGCAACTGGGTATGATTAAGTCCGGCGATAACAAACAGGTTATCTTTTCATAAACAGAGTGGCCATTCTTCTTCCGGCAATACGTAAAACACCATCTGCTAATACTGAGGGATAAGCATGTCAAAAGCTTCTCTTGTCGTGCTTATCTCCGGCGGCGGCAGTAATCTACAGGCAATTATTGATGCCATAAAAAACAGGCAGCTGGATGCCGAAATAAAAGCTGTGATCAGCAATACTGCCAGCGCTAAAGGCTTGCAGCGCGCGGAAAAAGCAAACATAAACACCTGTATTATTGATCATACCCGGTTTGATTCAAGAGAGCTGTTTGACCGGGAAATGATCAAGCTCATTGACCCGTTAAAACCTGATCTGCTTGTTCTGGCCGGTTTTATGCGCATATTAAGCAAAGCTTTTATCGCACATTATCAACATCGCTTAATTAACATTCATCCTTCTCTGTTACCCAAATACAAGGGCCTGAATACCCACCAGCAGGCCATTGATGATAATGAGACAAAACACGGTGCCAGCGTACACTACGTGAGTGAAGAACTCGACAGTGGTCCGGTGATCATACAGGCAGAAGTTCCCGTGCTAAAATCCGACACCGTTGAAACACTGGCAGAGCGTGTCCTGCAGGAAGAGCACAAAATCTATCCTCTGGCCATTGGTCTGCACTGTGACAAGCGTCTTACATTCAAAAACAATCAGCTACAACTGGATAATAAAATATTAAAGCAGCCGTTGTTATGGAAAAAGAATAAACTCGTATAAAATACTGTTTGCTACTGATGCAAGCAATCATGCAGTTGATCACAATAAGGCCCGGACAATTTTTGCAGATAATGAACATTCACTCACACAACAATACAGAAGACGACGATGATATTTATGACGGCCCCAGCAAATCACAGATAAAACGTGACTGCCATCACCTGCTTGATTTAGGTGAAGAAATTCTGAAACTTAAAGCCGAGGAAATTCGCTCACTGGAGCTGCCTGATGAACTGGAAAACGCAGTGAAAACCGCCCTGAAAATATCATCACGAAGTGGTTTAAAAAGACAACGCCAATACATTGGCAAATTATTACGCTCACTCGACAATGAAGTCATAGAACAGAAAATCAGAAAAATTCAGCATCGGCACGACACCAATACCGCACAGTTCAAACGTCTGGAAAAATGGCGCGATCGTTTAATCGACAACGATAAAGACGTATTAAACGAAATAATCTCACGCTTTCCCGACATTGACCGGCAGCACATCAATCAGTTAATTCGTGCTGCACACCAGGAAAAAACCCGTGAAAAAGCGCCGGCAGCCGCACGTAAACTGTTTAAATATCTTCGCGATCTGGAAGACAGTAAACAATCATGAATTTAACCCTGATTGTTTTTATATGCCACACTGTTACACTTTGCACTGTATAAAAGTAGTCACTTAAGGAAAACAACAAAGGATAAAGCTTATGGCTGAGCCAGATAGAAATGTGGTGTTCGACTACCGGGCATTGAGATTGCTCATGGGGATCATTGCTTTTTCAATCCCTTTTGCTGTTAGTTTAATTTCAAGTACAACACTTAGTTCAATCAGCGCCTCCTACTATAGCGAAGCACAGGATATCTTTGTCGGCTCACTGTTTGTGGTTGGCTCATTTTTATTTGCCTATAACGGCCATACCTCAACGGAATCACGGGCAAGCAAGATAGCCTCAGTCTCAGCTATATTTGTTGCCCTGTTTCCAACCAGTTGTGACCAATGTGACTCAAATATGATTTCGAACATACACCTGCTGGCGGCAGCCATATTATTTTCGATTCTGGCGTAT